>NZ_JBJMIE010000072.1:0-2450 GCF_045807065.1 Actinophytocola sp.
CACGACGTCCGCCACGGCCGCCAGCGCGGCGACCGACGCCGGGCCGGCCACCGCGACCGTCACCAGGTCGGTGCCGTACTTGGCTTCCGCGGCCGCCTTGGCCCGCGGGACCAGGGCGGCGAGGTCGGTGGACCCGTACGCGCCGACCTCGATGTCGAGGTAGCGGTCCAGGCCCAGGCCGGTGACCTCCTTCATCAGCACGGCGGCGGCGTCCTTCTCGATCTCCGTCACCAGTGCCTGCACGGCGTCGGTCCGGCCGGAGAGCTGGGACATCGCCTCCCACGAGCCGGTGGTCCTGGTCTTGCCCCCGCTCTCGGTCTCGCGGATCAGCACGCCGGAGGCGTCGTAGAGCAACAGGTAGCGGTCGGCCATCGTTCTTCCTTTCCGCGCGGAGCTTGCGGAGCGCGCGTTGTCTCAGGACCACTGGTTGTTGGCCGTGGGGGCCATGAGGCCCGTGTCGGTGAGGATCCGGGGCAGGTCGTCGGCGAGCCACGACTCGACGACCAGCCCGTCGACGAGCCGGTGCACCTCCGCGGCGGTGACCGTGAAGGCCTTGCCCGTCGGCGGCATCCCGCGCAGTGAGCCGGTGTGCGTGCCCTCCGCGGTGAACAGGCAGGTCACGTACTCGCCCTCGGCGATCAGCCGGACGACGTGCACCCGGTAGTCCGGGAACGCGTCCCGCCACTCGCGGACCGCCATCTTGAACGCCTCCGGGCCGGGCGGGAAGCTCATGCCCGCCTTGTGGATCGCGAAGTCCGGTGCGAACAGCTCCCGCACCACCGCGTAGTTCCCGGCGTTGACGACCTCGTCGACGATCCGCCGGACGACTTCCTTGTTACCTGCCACGGGTCTCGCTCCCTTCGGCGACGGCGGCCGCCGGCACCTGACCGTTGCCGTTCTGCCCGTTGCCGTTGTGCGTGTGCTGCTGCGGCCCGCCGCCCCGCTGGCCGCCGTGCTGGTTGGACTTCAGCGGGATCTCCTTGAGCGTCAACATGATCAGGAAGCCCGCGACCGCGACGAAGATCGCCACGATGAACACCGCGTGCAGGCCGTCCTGCACGGACTGGATCAGCGGGCCGCGCACGTTCGCCGGTAGCGCGCGGATCTGCTCGGGGCTGTTCAACAGGTTCTTGCCGCTGCCGACGTAGGAGTTCAGCAGCGCGCCGAACACCGCGACACCGATCGAGCCGCCGAGCGCCTGGAAGAACTGCGCGGCCGCGGACGCCGTGCCCATGTCGCGCCGCTCCACCGCGTTCTGCACGGCGATCATCAGCACCGGCGAGATGACGCCGAAACCGAGGCCGAAGACCACCATGTACAGCGAGGTCACCCACAGTGGCGTCCCGGAGTCCATGGTGGAGAACAGGAACATCGCCACCGGCACCACGGCGATACCGACCACCGGCCAGATCTTGTACTTGCCGGTCCTGGTGATCAGGCGGCCCGACACGAACGTCGAGACGAGCACGCCTGCCATCATGGGCACGAGCTGCAGGCCGGAGTCGGTGGCGTCCGCGCCCTGCACGATCTGGATGAACAGCGGCAGGTACACGAGAGCGGAGAAGAACGCGACGTAACCGACGAACAGCACCGCCGACGCGGTCGCGATGACCGGGTGCCGGAACATCCGCAGCGGCAGCACCGGCTCCTTGGCCCTGGTCTCCCAGAACAGGAAGCTCGCCCCGAGCACGAGGAACGCGGCGCCGAGCCCGAGGACGGTCGGCGAGTCCCAGGCGTAACGCTGACCGCCCCAGGTGAGCACGAGCAGCAGGCTGACCACCGACGAGGACATCAGCGCGGCACCGAGGTAGTCGACCTTCGCCTGCCGCACCCCGCCGTGGCCGGGGAAGAGCGCCACGAGGAACGCGACCGCGACCGCGCCGAGCGGCAGGTTGATGAAGAAGATCCAGTGCCAGCTGGCGTGGTCCACGAAGAACCCGCCGGCGAGCGGACCGACCACACTGGACAGTGCGAACGTCGCCTGGATGAAGCCCTGGTACTTGCCGCGTTCCCGCGGGGAGACGATGTCGCCGACCGCGCCCATCGCCATGGCCATCATGCCGCCGCCGCCGATGCCCTGCGCCGCCCGGTACAGGATCAGCTGGGTCATGTCCTGCGCGAGGCCGCAGAGCGCGGACGTGACGAGGAAGATGCCGATGGTGATCAGAAGGATCTTCTTGCGCCCGAACAGGTCGCCGAACTTGCCCCAGATCGGCGAGGTCGCGGTCGACGCCAGCAGGTAGACGGTGACGACCCACGAGACGTCGGTGAGGCTGCCCAGGTCACCGACGATCGTCGGCAACGCCGTGGCCACGATCGTCTGGTCGATCGAGGCGAGCAGCATCACCAGGAGCAGGCCGCAGAACGCACCTGTCACTGTTCGTTTGCTGAGTGCGGGTGCGGCGGCCGCGTACGTGTTTCCGGCCATTGGTTCTATCCCTCCTGCTGGC
>NZ_JBJMIE010000073.1:0-3396 GCF_045807065.1 Actinophytocola sp.
GCAAACGGACGCCCCCGCTCCGACGGATGGGAAACGGGGGCGTCTGGTCTGCTGGCTTCCCCTCTCCCCCCACACGGGCGAGGGGCGCCAAAGGCTATCCGAGGTCAGGCGTTGTACGAGCCAGACGTCGTGTGGGTCTGGCGCTCGAACGGCCACTCCGTGTGAAAGGTGCCCTCCTTGTCCACCCGCTGATAGGTGTGCGCGCCGAAGTAGTCGCGCTGGCCCTGGATGAGCGCGGCCGGCAGGCGTTCGGACCGCAGCCCGTCGTAGTAGGCGAGCGACGAGGAGAATGCGGGCGTCGGGATGCCGGCCTGCGCCGCGTGCGCCACGATCCGCCGCCACGCCTCCTGCCCGTCCGCGACCGCGTCCCGGAAGTACGGGGCGACCAGCAGCGACGCGGGCCGCTCGGTCGCGTACGACTCCTTGATGCGGTCGAGGAACCGGGCACGGATGATGCAGCCGCCGCGCCAGATGGTGGCCATGGCGCCGAGGTCGATGTCCCAGCCGTACTCCGCGCTGGCCGCGGCCATCTGGTCGTAGCCCTGGGCGTAGGCGACGACCTTCGAGGCGTACAGCGCCTTGCGCACGTCGTCGACGAACGTCTCGCGGTCGACCCGCGGCACCGAGCCCGGCCCCGGCAGCGCCTGCCGCGCGGCGACCCGCTGCTCGGGGTGCGCCGACAGGGCCCGCGCGAACGTGGCCTCCGCGATGCCGGTCACCGGCACGCCGAGGTCGAGCGCGGTCTGCACGGTCCAGCGGCCGGTGCCCTTCTGCTCGGCCTGGTCGAGCACGACGTCCACGAAGGCGTTGCCGGTGGCGGCGTCGACGTGCCCGAGCACCTCGGCGGTGATCTCGATGAGGAACGACTCCAGGTCGCCGGAGTTCCACTCGGCGAAGATCTCCGCCAGCTCCTTCGGCGACGCGCCGAGCCCGTCGCGCAGCAGGTGGTACGCCTCGGCGATCAGCTGCATGTCGGCGTACTCGATGCCGTTGTGCACCATCTTGACGAAGTGGCCCGCGCCGTCCGGCCCGACGTGCGTGCAGCACGGGGTGCCGTCGACCTGGGCGGCGATCTTCTCGAACATGGGGCCGAGCGTCGCGTAGGACTCCTTGGAGCCGCCGGGCATGATGCTCGGCCCGAGCAGCGCGCCCTCCTCGCCGCCGGAGACGCCGGCGCCGACGAAGTGCAGGCCGCGCTCGCGCAGCTCGGCCTCGCGCCGCCGGGTGTCGGCGAAGTGCGCGTTGCCGCAGTCGATGACGATGTCACCCTCGTCCAGGTGCGGGACGAGCTCGGAGATCACCGCGTCGGTGGGGCCACCGGCCTTGACCATGATCACGATCCGGCGCGGCCGTTCCAGCGCGGCGACGAACTCCTCGACCGTCTCGGCCGGCACGAACGTGCCCTCGTCACCGTGCTCGGCCACCAGCGAGTGGGTGCGGGCCGAGGTGCGGTTGTGCAGGGCGACGGAGAAGCCGTTGCGGGCGAGGTTGCGGGCGAGGTTGCGGCCCATGACCGCCAGCCCGGTGACCCCGATCTGTGCCTGATTTGCCATGTGCCCACTCTGCCCGAGGAACGCGCCGGACGCACTCAGCAGTTGCCGTGTCGTCGCCCGCAGGTATGACCAGTCGGTCACTCGTCCCCGGGCTCGTCCAGCTCCTCGCGGATGATGTCGTCGATCCGCCGGTCCGCCCGCCGCAGCGATCGCAGAGCTGCCACAACGAGAACGCCGACTACCGCACCACCGATGATGATCGTCAACGCGACCATTGTTGAGGCTCATTCCGTTGTGCCGGCTCGCGACGCTGGCCATCCCCAGGCACGGGAACCCTACTCAATTCTCGATCGGGATGCACGGATGGCGTATGACAGTCCACACGAGTGAAATGGGTCTGCGTCCACAATCGTTGTAGATGACGTGCGAAACACGGACGTGGTGGTGATCGGGGCCGGACAGGCCGGACTGTCGAGCGCGTACTTCCTGCGCCGCGCCGGCATGGACTTCACCGTGCTGGACGCGAACCCGGGTCCCGGCGGCGCGTGGCGGCACCGGTGGCCGACGCTGCGGATGGCGACCGTGCACGGCATCTTCGACCTGCCGGGCATGAGGTTCGCCCCACCGGCACCCGACGAGCCCGCGGCGACGGCCGTGCCGGCGTACTTCTCCGCGTACGAGCGGGAGTTCGATCTGGACGTGCGGCGCCCGGTCACCGTGTCGGCCGTGCGTCCCGGTCCCCGGTTGCTGGTGGACACCCCGGCGGGCACGTGGTCGGCCCGCGCGGTGATCAACGCGACCGGCACGTGGACGCGCCCGTTCTGGCCGCACTACCCGGGCACCTTCGCGGGCCGCCAGCTGCACACGGCGGACTACCGCGGTCCCGCCGAGCTCGCCGGCAGGCGGGTGCTGGTGGTGGGTGGCGGCACCTCGGCGGTGCAGCTGCAGCTGGAGCTCGCGACGGTGGCCGAGACCTTCTGGGTCACCCGCCGGCCGCCGGTGTTCCGCACGGAACCGTTCACCCACGAGTACGGGCGCGAGATCATCGCGCGCGTCGACGAGCGTGTCCGCGCCGGACTGCCACCCGAAAGTGTGGTTCACGCGACGGAGTTGATGCTGACCCCGGAGATCGTGGCCGCACAGCGGAAAGGGCTGCTGGCACGGCGACCCATGTTCGACCGTCTCGTCCCGACGGGAGTCGCGTGGGCGGATGGCACCACACTGGACGTTGACGTGATCCTCTGGTGCACGGGCTGGCGCGCGGCCCTGGATCACCTGGCACCACTGGGTTTGCGCGGTCCGGGCGGGGGGATCGTCATGGACGGCACGCGGGTCGTCGCCGAGCCGCGCCTGCACCTCGTGGGGTACGGCCCGTCGGCCAGCACGGTGGGTGCGAACCGGGCCGGCCGCACCGCGGTGCGGGAGATACGCGGGCTGCTCGGTGCGGATTCGGCGGTCGCGTGACAATAGGTGCCGTGCGAACCTGTCCCTGCGGAACACCACTCCCCTACGACGATTGCTGTGGTCGCGTCCATTCCGGCGCCGCGACGGCCCCGACGGCCGAGGCGCTGATGCGTTCCCGGTACAGCGCCTTCGCGACCGGCGACGCCGAGTACCTGCTGCACAGCTGGCATCCCGACACCCGGCCGCGGACGCTCAGGCTCGACCCGGGCCAGCGCTGGGAACGCCTGGAGATCCTCGGGACCACGGGCGGCGGCCTGCTGCACACGGAGGGCACGGTCGAGTTCCGCGCGCACTACCGGCACAGCAGCCACACCGGCTTCCTGCGCGAGCGCAGCCGGTTCACCCGCCTCGACGGCCGGTGGGTCTACGTGGACGGCGACACCACGCTGCCGTAACAGTTGTCACGTCACCTGATCGAGTGACTGAAAACGGGGTACCC
>NZ_JBJMIE010000074.1:0-13250 GCF_045807065.1 Actinophytocola sp.
CACGCAGCACGCCGCACGTCTGGTCGCAGGGCAGGACGATCGGGGCACGCAGTCGCTCCATGCCGCGATCCTGCCAAAGCGCTACAAAGCCACGTCCTCCCAGGTGGTGAACGACGGCCGGGCCCTGCCGGCGGACGCGGGCAGGAACCCGTCGACCGAGTGCTTGATCGTCACGCCCGCCAGGTCGAACGAGTGCAGCACCGCCCGGTTGAGCTCCACGATCGCGCGGTCCCGCCACAGCGTCCGCTCGGACGTCGTGTCCAGGCCGAGCCGGTCGGCCACCACCCTGGCCAACCCGTACGCGGCGTCGTCGGCGAACACGTCCTCGCCGATGGCCTGGCAGATGTAGACGCCGTTGTAGGGCGCGGCGGAGTAGGTGACCCCGCCGATGCGCAGCTTGCGGTTGCTGATCACCGGCACGGCGTGCCAGCGCAGGCCGAGGGTCGCGAACCACGGCAGCTCGGGGTGCTCCAGCGCCACCTCCCGCACCACGTCCCGGGGCAGCGGGAAGACGCAGACACCCTCGTGCGGCGTCTGGACGACCAGCGGCAGCTTGTCGAACGCCGTCCGGCCGGTCGGTGGCCGCCACCCGAGCCGGCAGACCGCGGTGGTGAAGTCGACGTAGCGCCGGTCGCCGAGCACCCGGGCCGGCTCCGCGTACCCGGCGTACCGGACGAGCTGGTCGTTGCGGATGCGTGGCCCCGGCCGCCGTGGGGTGTCCGGCGCGAACACGCTCACCATCGGCCGCACGTCGCCGTCGTTGGTCGACATCCGCAGGTGCTGCACGCACTGCGCGGCGACGTCCGCGGCGTCGCGAACCTGTCTCAGGTCCCGTACGAGCAGGCCGCGCCACGGCACGTTCGCCGGGCACCAGCCGCTGTCACGCAGCGCCAGCCGGGCGCCGTAGGCCAGCTCGGCCGGGAGGTGGCGGTAGGTGCCGGCGACGGCGATCTCCTCACGCACCTTCGCGAGCCGTGGCTCGACATGCCCGGCCTTGGGTCTGGCGCGGTGGAAGGCGCGGATGAACTCCTCGGCCTCGCCGTAGACGGACTGCTTGTCGGAGCGTGATCGCGGCGCGGGGCTGAGCGGTAGGTCGCGGAGGGCGGTCACACCTGTGAATATCGGCCCCGGTCAGGCAATGCTGGATTACCTGGAGGTGTGGCACGCGGTGGTTGGAAACTACCGACTGTACGCCCCAAACCGGTCATTCCGCTCTCGGCTCTACTACCAACACCACCCGATCAGGTCAGATGCGTTCGTAGATGAGGTCGCGGCTGACGCGTCCCTCCTCCTCGGCGCGGCTCTCGAACTTGGTCAGCGGCCGCCAGGAGGGCCGCGGCGCCCAGCCGTCGTAGCGGTTGCGCAGCAGCGGCTCGGCGGAGCAGACCTCCAGCATGTGCTCGGCGTAGTGCTCCCAGTCGGTCGCGAGGTGCAGCGTCCCACCGGGCGCCAGCCGCGACGCCACCACGGACACCAGCGAGGGCTGCACCAGCCGCCGCTTGTGGTGCTTCTTCTTGGGCCACGGGTCCGGGTAGAAGATCCGCACGCGGGACAGCGAGCCGGCGGGCAGGTGCTCCTCCAGGAGCACGACCGCGTCCCCACGCAGGAGCCGCAGGTTCGTCAGGCCCGCGGCCTCGGCCCGCATCATGAGCTGCGCGAGCCCCGGCTGGTAGACGTCCACGGCCAGGTAGTTCACCTCGGGCTCGGCCTCGGCCAGCGCGGCCGTGGTCTCCCCCATCCCCGGCCCGATCTCCAGCGTCACCGGCGCCGACCGCCCGAACCACCCGTCCAGGTCCACGCCGCCGGCCGGCAGCTCCCGAACGTCGCGGCCCATCGCCGGCCAGAGCCGCTCCCACGCACGCGTCTGCCCGGCGGTCATGCGACCGCCGCGGTTGACGAAGCTGACAACGGTGCGTCGGGGTCTCTCCACGACGCGAAAGCCTAGGGGGCGAGAGATTCCACCCGCGCGAGGTTCGCTCGCAGGTCCGCCAGGCCGGCGACCGCGACGGGCGCCGGTGACTCGTCACCGGCGTGTACGCGGATCACGTCGATCCACCCCGTGTGCCGGTCGGTCAGCTTGAGGGTCGTCGGGACGCCTGGTTCGCTCAGTTTGCGCTCGGATGGCACGTACTCCCAGAAGCCGGAGTCGCCGTCCGCGGTCCACGGGACGTACACCCAACCCGGTCGCGACGCCAGCAGCTTCGACACGCGGTCCTCGACCTTGTAGCCCTCCAGGCGGGAGGTCAGCTTGCCGTCGCTGAGCGCGCGCAGCCACCACGGCGCCGGCGCGCCCGGGTCGATCTCGATGACGGCCCGGTACAGGGCGAGCACCTGCTGCTCGGAGGCACGGTGCAACCAGGAACGCCTGGTCTCGGTAGGTGTGGTGGCGTTCTCGCCACCCCATTGCTCGATGGCCTGTGACCACTCGAGGCCCAGCAGCGGCTCGACCCGCAGCGCCTCGGACGGTTGGTTTGACGAGCGCCTTTGCTCCTCAGCCGCGGCCGCGGCATCAGCAGTTGGGCCGGTGTCAACCACCGTCACAAGTCCACCTCCAGTGACGCCCGTATGGAGTTAGGGCGTGGTTTGGGACTGCCTACAACGATATGACCCCTTGTTCATACCGTCTGTCCGCCAGGTGTGGGGCGAATCACGGCTGCTTTACGTGGTATTAACCACGTTGTGTGGTGTACAACACTCAACCCCGACCTATCTGCCAGATCGATGTATCGCCTTTGATCGTTACCACTTCGCGATCTCCGGGGCCGGGTTTCACCCGATCGGCATAACGGACAAACAAAAAAGGGACCCGAGCCACCCCCCGAACGGTGACCCGGGTCCCTTTCCCCCAAGCGACGCGGCAGCGGCTCCCCCGAGCGCTACGCGTCCCGCTTGTTGGCGGTGACCAGTGCGATGACGAGCATGACCACCGCGAAGCCGGCGAAGTAGGCCAGCGCCCACCACGGGCTGAGCGTCGCGTTCGACGGCTGCGGGCCGTTGCCGAGCGCGTACGTGTTGCTCGGGTCGGGATCGCCGGTCAGGAACTTGCTGGCGACGTTGAACGGCATCCACTTCTGGATGTCGTCGCCGACCGTGGGGATCAGGCTGACCAGGTTCTCGACCAGCAGCACGTAGATCAACAGGGCCGACACCGCGCCGGCGGAGTGCCGGATCAGGAGGCCGACCGCGACCGCGACCACGGCCGAGAGCGCGAAGTACAGCCCGACGCCGGCCACGGTCCGCCACTCGTAGGCGGTGTCGATGCCCAGGCTGGCGGACGGCTGGACCAGCTTGGCGATCGCCACGGACCCGAACGCGACCACCTCGCCGACCAGCCCGGCGAACACCGCGACGACCGCGGTCTTGGCCAGCAGCGTGCCGGTTCGGTTGGGAATGGCCTGGAACGTGGCGCGGATCGTGCCGAAGCGGTACTCGGTGGTGATCGCGAGCGTCGCCATCACCATGATCACCATCAGCCCGAAGTTGATGCCGAACTGCGTGGTGGCGATGGAGGGCTTCATCTGGTCGGCCGCGGTGCCGTTGACCAGCGCGGAGAAGCCGACCGTCACGACGATGGCGGCGAGGGTGCACCACAGCGGCGAGCGTGTGGTGAAGAGCTTGATCCGTTCAACGGCGAGCAGAGTCATCGGTTCACTTCCCGGCAGGCGTGAGGTCGGTGGCAACCTGGCCGTCCTCGGACAGGGCCGCGTGGTACTCGACGGAGTCACCCGTCAGCTGGATGAAGGCCTCCTCGAGCGAGCCGCGCTGCGGGCTCAGCTCGTGCAGCGTGATCCCGCTGGCCGCGGCCAGGTCGCCGATGTCCTCGATCTCCATCCCGGAGACGACCAGGCTCTGGCCCTCGTCGCGGACGGTCGCGCCCTTCTGGCCGAGCGCGGAGCGCAGCTGCGCGAGTTGCGGGCTGCGCACCACCACCGTGCTCTCGGTGGCCTGCGCGACGAACTCCTCGGTGCTGCACTGCGCGATCAGCTTGCCGCGGCCGATCACGATCAGATCCTGCGCGGTCAACGCCATCTCCGACAGCAGGTGGCTGGACACGAAGACCGTGCGGCCCTCGTCCGCCAGCCGGTGCATGAACCGGCGGATCCAGAGGATGCCCTCCGGGTCGAGGCCGTTGACCGGCTCGTCGAACAGCAGGATCTCCGGGTCGCCGAGCAGCGCCGCGGCGATGCCGAGCCGCTGGCTCATACCGAGCGAGAAGCCGCCGGCGCGGCGGTTCGCCACGTCCGTGAGGCCGACCAGGTCGAGCACCTCGTCGACCCGCTTCTTCGGCAGCCTGTTGGACTTCGCGAGCCAGTGCAGGTGCGCGCGGGCGGACCGGTTGGGGTGCACCCACTTCGCGTCCAGCAGCGCGCCGATCTTGCGCAGCGGCTGGTGCAGCTGCCGGTACTTCTGCCCGTCGATCTCGACGCGCCCGCCGGTCGGCTTGTCCAGTCCCAGGATCATCCGCATGGTGGTGGACTTCCCGGCGCCGTTCGGGCCGAGGAAGCCGGTGACCCGGCCTGGCTGGACGGTGAACGACAGGTTGTCGACGGCTAACGTCTTTCCGTACCGCTTGCTGAGGCCGACTGCCTCAATCATGGTCGCTCCCTAGTAAGTCTGTGTGTCCCCGTCGAAGCAAATAGTGGCGGTCCCGAAGGTCGCCGCACGTCCACCTGAGGTCCCCAGTTCAGGTCAACTTCTGGGATTAGGTTCCATCAACCAAAAGGCTGGCGATATCCGTAACCACCCTGAGGGAACCCTGACTTACCGACCCTGAGATACAGCTGAGGATCGGTTCATGCCTCGCCCGGGCGGACGAGCCCGGTCTCGTACGCGAGTACGACGGCCTGCACGCGGTCCCGCAGGTCGAGCTTGGACAGGACCCGCCCGACGTGCGTCTTCACCGTCGCCTCGGACAGGAAGAGCCTGCCCGCGATCTCGGTGTTGGACAGCCCCTGCGCCATCAGCAGCATTACCTCGCGTTCGCGTTCGGTCAGGACGTCCAGCATGGCGACGTCCCGCATCTCGCCGCCCGCGGCGCCGAGGAACCGGTCGAGCAGCCGGCGCGTGACGCTCGGCGAGACGACCGCGTCGCCGCTGGCCACCGACCGCAGCGCGGCGACCAGCTGGACGGACGGCGTGTCCTTCAGCAGGAACCCGCTCGCGCCGTTGCGCAGGGCCGAGAGCGCGTACTCGTCGAGGTCGAACGTGGTCATCACGAGCACCTTGGCGAGCCCCCGCTCGGTGATCAGCTTCGTGGCCTCGACACCGTCGAGCACGGGCATGCGCACGTCCATCAGCACGACGTCCGGCCGCAGGTCCTCGGCGAGCCTGACCGCCTCCTCGCCGTTGCCGGCCTCGCCGACGATCTCCACGTCCTCCTGCGCGCCGAGCACCATCCGGAAGCCGACGCGCATGAGTTCCTGGTCGTCGACGAGCACCACCCTGATCACGTAGCTCAACGTAGTGCCTCAGGAGTTCCCGATGGGCAGGCTTGCGCGAACCTCCCACCCGCCGGCGGCGCGTGGCCCGGCGTCGAGGGTGCCGCCGAACACGAGCGCGCGCTCCCGCATGCCGATCAGCCCGTTGCCGCCGGACACCCCGACGAGCGTGCCGCTGGTCCGCCGCCCGTTGTCCACGATGGACAGCTCGACCTGGTCGCCGGCCCGCGCCACCCGGACGACGGCGGAGCTGCCCGGCCCGGCGTGCTTGAGCGAGTTGGTGAGGGCCTCCTGCACGATCCGGTAGATGCCGAGGCCGACGCCGGCGGGCAGGTCGTCCACGTTGCCCACGATGTCCAGCCGGACCGGCAGGCCGACCGCCCGGACGCGGCCGGCCAGGTCGGACAGGGACTGCGTGCCGGGCTGCGGCGTGCGCTCGCCGCCGTTCCCGTCGCTGCGCAGCACGCCGAGCAGCCGGCGCAGCTCGGTCAGCGCCTCCCGTCCGGTGCTGGAGATGGTCTTGACCGCGCGCTCGGCCAGCTCGGGCTGGCTGTGCACGGCGTACGCGGCGCCGTCGGCCTGCACGACCATCACGCTGACCGCGTGTGCGACCACGTCGTGCAGCTCGCGGGCGATCCTGGCCCGCTCCTCGGCGACCGCGATCCGCGCCTGCTGGTCGCGTTCGGTCTCCAGCAGCCGCAGCCGCCGCTCGACCTCGGCGTGGTAGGCCCGGCGGGCGCCGATGAACTCGCCGAGCGCCCAGGAGAACGCCAGCGCCAGGTTCGTCATGATCAGCCCGAGGACCCAGTCGTCCGGCTGCTGCAGCGGCAGCTGCACGAGCGAGATGACCTCGGAGACCGCGAGGTACAGCAACGCCGCGCGCCGGCCGACGTAGGCGACCAGCGTGTAGAGCGCGATGCACCCGGTGACCACGCTCCCGATGCCGATCTCCGCCAGGGAGTGCGGTATCCCGATGGCGAGCGCCAGGTACGCGGCGGTGAGCGGGTACTTGCGCCGGAACACGATCGGCGCGACCATCCCGACGATCAGCGGCAGCGTGATGAACCACGGCTCGGGCCGGGGCTGTGCCTGCGGCTCGACCACCCTGGCGACGAACAGCAGCAGGTCGAACGCCGCGATGAGGGCAGCGATCAGCGTGTCCCCGACCATCGGGTGGGCCTTCATCCACAGGCTGAGCCGCCGCACGAACCCCAGCGTAAGCACCGGCAGCGGTGGTGACGTCCCGCCAGGGTCTGATCGCCGGTAGTCCTGCGGGCTGACGGCCGGCTGAGATGCCATGTGGCCGGATCCGTGGGACCTCGACCCGGCTGTCGGTCCGCCATGGCACGATCAGCGGTGCGAAGGACTGAGGGGGTGACATGACGACGGCGACCGATCAGCCGCAGCCGGCCGGTCCGTTGTCGGCCGCGGTGGCCAACCTGTGCACGCGGCTGCAGCCGCAGGTCTCCGCCCGCACCGCGGCGGGGTTCCGCGAGGTGCTGCGGCGGCTGTCCGCGCCACTGCAGGTCGCGGTGGCCGGGCGCATCAAGTCCGGCAAGTCGACGCTGGTCAACGCGCTCATCGGCCGGCGGGTCGCGCCCACGGACGTCGGTGAGTGCACGCGGCTGGTCACCCGGTTCCAGTACGGCACGGTCGACCGCGTCGAGATCGTCTTCGACGACGGGCGCAAGCAGGTGCTGCCCTTCTCCGCCGACGGCATGATCCCCAACGACCTCGAGGTCGACTTCGACAAGGTCTCCCACCTCGAGGCGTACCTGACCAACGCCGTGCTGCGCGACCTCACGGTCATCGACACCCCCGGCCTCGGCTCCCTCGACGCGGCGTCGGTCAGGCGCACCGAGCAGCTCCTCGGCGCCGCCAAGCACCGCAAGGAGGACGACGGCGAGGAGGAGGGCTCCGACGAGCTGGACGACACCTCGCGCAACGCCGTCGCCGGCGCGGAGGCCGTGCTCTACGTCGTGACCCAGGGCGTCCGCGCCGACGACCAGCAGGCGCTCGCCGCGTTCACCGCCGCCACCGCGAGCCGCGAGGCCGGCCCGGTCAACGCGATCGCCCTGCTGAACAAGGCCGACACGATCGCACCCGAGTCGGTCGCCGGCGCCGACGGGGACGTGTGGCGGGCCGCCAGCCTCCTCGCCGAGAAGCAGGCCTCGACGCTCAAGCCCCGCGTCGCGGACGTCATCCCGGTCATCGGCCTACTCGCCGAGTCCGCGGAGTCCGGCAACTTCACCTCCGCCGACGCCGACGCGCTGCGCTCGCTGTCCAAGCTGGACGACGCGACCTGGGAGACGATGTTGATGTCCGCGGACATCTTCACCACCTGGGACTGCGAGGTCCCGGAGGGCACCAGGGTCCGCCTGCTGGAGAAGCTGGACCTCTACGGCATCCGCACCGCCGTCGACGCGCTGCGCCGCGACCCGGAGCTGACCGCCGGCGCACTGCGCAGAACGTTGCTGAACGCATCCGGCCTCAGCTCGGTCCGGGGCCGGCTCGACGCGGTGTTCCGCGCACGGGCGGACGGTATCAAGGCCGCCGCCGCGCTCGCCTCCGTCACGGCACTAGCCCACGCCTCCGGTGACCCCGGCGAGCGGCAACGGGTCCACGACGCCATCGAGGTGCTGCTGGCCAAGCCGGAGGCACACCAGCTGCGCCTGCTCGAGGCGCTCACCCTCGTCACGTCCGGCGCGGTCGCCATGCCCGAAGATCTCGCCGAGGAGGTCCTGCGCGTCGGCAGCAGCGCCGACATCGGCGAGCAGCTGGGCATGAAGGGCCGCCCACCCCGAGAACTCTCCGCCTACGCCCTCGAACGGGCCGGGTGGTGGCGGTCGTTCGCGTCGTTCGGCGCGACACCGGCGCAGAGCCGCGTCGCACACGTCGTGCACCGCGCGTACTTCCTTATCTGGCAACAGCTTCGCGAACAGGCGGGGTGAGGCACATGGCATCGTGGTTCAAGCGCCGCGAGTCGCAAGAGGACCAGGACGAGTCGACCATCGAGGTGAAGGCCCGGGTGATCGCCGACGCGGTGCGCGCCGCCGAGTACCAACAGGCCCCGCCCCAGGCGCCGCAGCAGGTTCCCCAACCGGCGCCCCAACCCGGTCCGCAGGCCGGCATCGCCGCCGACGGCGTGGTGTCCGGCGGCGACTTCGCCGATCCGGACGCGGCCCCGCCCAGCGTCGAGGCGGTGGCGCTCGACCAGGCCCTGGCCGAGCGGAAGTCGCTGGTGCAGCTGTGCCTGTACGCGCTGGATCGCGCCAAGAGCCCCGGCGTGGTCGAGCGCATCGAGGAAGGACTCATCGCCGTCGGCGTCGAGGCCATCCGCCCGGACGGCGTCCGCTTCGACCCCGCGCACCACGAGGCGGGCGGCACGGTCGCCACCGCCGACGAGAACCTGGACGGCGTGGTCGCCGAGACGGAGGTCGTCGGCTTCCGCGACCGCGGCGAGGTGCTGCGGGTCCCCATAGTGACCGTCTACAGCAAGAGCGCCTCATGACACCCCGCTGGCTTCTCGACCGCACCTCAGGGGAACGTGGCGCAAGCCAGCCACGAGTACGTGACCAGGCAGAAGGCTCCTTCCCCAGCGTGACCAACACCTTTGACTTCGGGGAGGAGGAACGGTCGTGAGCGCCCCTGCCCAGCAGAAGCCGACGCTGCCCCAGCAGGTCAAGGCGACCCGGGAGAAGTTGCTGACCCTGCTCGCGGACGTCAACCCGGACTCGGCCCGCTGGGTCGACGAGGTGCGCGCCAAGCGCGGGAACAAGCCGTCCGCGGTCGTGGTCGGCGAGACCAACCGCGGCAAGAGCTCACTGGTCAACACGCTCATCGGTCAGCCAGGACTGTCCCCGGTGGACGCCGAGGTCGCCACCGCGACCTACCTCGTCTTCGGGCACGCCGAGGAGTGGGGCGCCCGGGCCTGCTACCCGGGCCAGGTCGCGCCGGTGCCGGTCGAGCTGCCCGAGCTGGTCAACTGGGTGTCCGCCGCGCACGAGCTGCCGAGCGGTCACCTCCCGCCGCGGTACGTGGAGATCGAGGGTCCGTCCGAGTTCCTGGCGAAGCTGTCCATCGTGGACACCCCGGGGGTCGGCGGCCTCGACTCGATGCACGGCGAGCTGGCCAAGGAGGCCGCCGAGTCCGCGACCGCGCTGCTGTTCGTCGTGGACGCGTCCGCGCCGTTCACCACCGGTGAGTTGAACTTCCTCGCCACGGTCGGCGAGAGCGTCGAGACGGTCGTGTTCGCGCTGTCCAAGGTGGACGCCTACCGCGGGTGGCGGCAGGTGATGGAGGCGGACCTGGCGCTGCTCGCCGAGCACGCGCCCCGCTTCGCCGGCGCCACGTTCCACCCCGTCTCCGCGCGGATGTACGAGATGGCCGCGAAGGCACCCACCCCGGAGGCCGCGGCCATGCTGCGCGAGCGGTCCGGGGTGGACGAGCTGCGGACCGCGCTGACGAACCTGCTCGCCGGCCGGTCGGCGATGCTCGGCGAGGCCAACACCATGCGCGCGCTGTCCACCGCGCTCGCCGAGCTGCAGGTCCGGCTCGAGGCGGAGAAGCGCGCCCTGTCCACCGGTGAGGAGGAGGCCGAGAAGCTCCGCGCCCGCAAGGAGGAGCTGACCGGCGAGCGCCGCTCGTCCACCAAGGGCTGGCAGGTGCGCATGCGCGGTGAGCTCCAGCGCACCCGGGTCGAGAACAACCACGAGGTCGGCCGGCAGATGCGCGACGTGCAGTCGTGGTTCCGGCAGGCCATCGACGCGGCCGACCGCGACAAGCTGCGTGAGCTGCCGCCCCAGGTGGACGCCGCGCTGCAGATGGTGTCGACCCGGATCAGCCACGGCGTCGCCTACCGGTTGAACCAGGTCGCCGAGATCGTCCTCGGCGAACTGTTCACGTCGGAGGAGCTCACGATGATCCGGGCGCAGTTCGCGCGGGCGGGCTCGCCGATCATCATCCGGCAGGCCGAGCGGCGCCCACCGACCACCGAGGACAAGCTGCTCGTCTTCATGGGTGTCACCGGCGGGTTCAGCGCCGGCAAGCTGGCGGTCGCGCCGCTGGCCGGACTGGTCGTCGCACCGGTCCTGCTGGTGCCCACCATCGCCATCGCGCTCGGTGCCGGGTGGTGGCTGTCCAAGACGCGCAAGCACTCCGCGGACAAGCAGCACATGAAGCAGTGGCTGGGCGAGGCCATCGCCGACGCCCGCTCCACAGTGGACCAGCTGCTGGCCGAGCAGCTCATCGAAGCGGAGCAGCAGCTCTCGCTCGCTCTCGACGAGGCGCTCGGCAAGCGGATCGCGGGTATCGAAGAAGAGCTTCGTGAGGTAGACAAGGCACTACGCCTGGACACCGCCGAACGCACCAAGCGTCTCAACCTGGTGAACAAGCGCCTGACCGACGTGACCGCCGGCCGGGAGCGGGCCGAGAAGCTGCTGGCCAGCATCAGATCGGTGCGCGACCGGGCGTGAGAGCTCAGCCGAGAAGTTGAGGGAACCGCCCGGGCTTACCGCTAGTCATACATGCCGCAACGCACTAGATGGACCTTTAAGGGGGCACCCGTGTACGTGGACGACACGACCGACGACACCACTACCGACAGCACCGACGACACGTACGGTGACGACTCGACCGACACCACCGACTCGGGGCACGACTCCCTGGACGTCGAGATCGACGGCGAGCACTACAACGCCGAAGAGAACTACGACATGGACCAGGACGGTCAGAACGACACGGCGGTCGTCCAGACGGAGGACGGTTACCTGGCGTTCGCGGACACGGACCACGACGGCACCGCCGACGTCGCCGTCGAGTACGACGAGAACGGCAACCCGGTCGCGGCCGCCGAGTACGACGAGTCGACCGGCGAGTGGACCGAGGAGGACGTCGACAACCTGCCGGCGGCCACGGGTGACGGCGCTGACGATGCCGATGGGTCCGGCACCCACAGCACCGACGACTCCACGGACACGACCGGCACGACCGGCACCACCGACACGTCCGGCACCGGTGAGGACATCACCGTGGACGTGCAGGGCGGCGAGGACGCGGACGCCGGCCCGGCCACGTACGACACCGACAACGACGGCGTCAACGACACCGCCGTGGTGACGGACACGGACGGCACCACCTACGCGTTCACCGACACGGACGGCGACGGCGAGGCCGACCAGGCCGTGATCATCGAGTCCGACGGCGACGTGACGGTCGCCGAGCACACGGGCGAGGACGAGTGGACCACCGAGGAGACGGGCCACATCGACGAGCAGGGCAACTACACCCCCGACAGCTCCTCCTCTTCCTCCTCGTCCTCGGACGCCGTCTGGGCCGACCGCTGAACGTGGTCGTGAGCTAGACCACTTGTGCACTTAACAGAACTGAACCGATCCCGGCAGAGCCTCTGGCCTGCCGGGATCAGTCTTTGTGTGCTAGACCACTCGTGTCAAACGGGTGCTGAATCGATACCTAAATCGGTCTTGTGGCCCACCTGACACGTCAGATCTCGTTTACGAACAGGCCGCGCGGTTACTCTCAGAGCATCCCCAAGCGAGTCCCGTCCGATCACCGGACGGGTGCTTCGCCGTTCATGGAGTCAGGACGTCGACGTCCGCATGTCGGACACCGGCGTCCTTCGTCATTGGCGGCGCCCAACGGCAGGAGATGAAGCGAGAGATGACGGCAGTAGCAATCCCGGGTGTGGACAACGCACCGACTACGCACGAGCGGCTTCTTTCCTGGGTCCGAGAGGTGGCCGAGCTGACCACCCCCGACGCGGTGGTGTGGGTCGACGGCTCGGAGGAGGAGTGGACGCGCCTGACCGACGAGTTGGTCGAGGCCGGCACGTTCAAGCGGCTCAAGAAGAAGCCGAACTCCTTCTGGGCCGCCTCCGACCCGGATGACGTGGCACGCGTCGAGCAGCGCACCTTCATCTGCTCGGTCGACCCCGAGGACGCCGGTCCCACCAACAACTGGATGGACCCGGCCGAGATGAAGTCGACCATGACGGAGCTGTACCGCGGCTCGATGCGTGGCCGGACCATGTACGTCATCCCGTTCTGCATGGGTCCGCTGACTGCCGAGAAGCCGATGCTCGGCCTGCAGATCACCGACTCCGCGTACGTCGTGGTCTCGATGCGGATCATGACCCGCATGGGGACCAGGGCGCTCGAGGCGTTCACCGCACCGGACGGGTCCGAGCGCGACTTCGTGCCCGCACTGCACTCGCTCGGCGCGCCGCTCGAGCCCGGCGAGGACGACGTGCCGTGGCCGTGCAACGAGACCAAGTACATCTCGCACTTCCCGGAGACCCGCGAGATCTGGAGCTACGGCTCGGGTTACGGCGGCAACGCCCTGCTCGGCAAGAAGTGCTACTCGCTGCGGATCGCCTCGGTGCAGGGCCGCGACGACGGCTGGCTCGCCGAGCACATGCTGATCCTCAAGCTGATCTCCCCGGAGAACAAGGTCTACTACATCGCGGCGGCCTTCCCGAGCGCGTGCGGCAAGACCAACCTCGCGATGCTGGAGCCGACGATCCCGGGTTGGAAGGTCCAGACGCTCGGTGACGACATCGCGTGGATGCGGTTCGGCGACGACGGCCGGCTGTACGCGGTCAACCCGGAGGCGGGCTTCTTCGGCGTCGCGCCGGGCACCGACTACCACACCAACCCGAACGCGATGAAGACCATCGAAGGCGGCAACACCGTGTTCACCAACGTCGCGCTGACCGACGACGGTGACATCTGGTGGGAGGGCCTCGAGGGCGACCCGCAGCACCTGATCGACTGGAAGGGCAGGGACTGGACGCCC
>NZ_JBJMIE010000075.1:0-4992 GCF_045807065.1 Actinophytocola sp.
CAACCGCACCGGCGCGTTCGGCCCGAGGTCCCCGAGGACCCACCGCACCGTGGTGGTGCCGTCCGGGTTCGGCGCCACGGTACCGGGGCCGGCGACCGCGCCGACGCGGAAGCCGGCCGGGACCGTGTCGGTGACGACCACGTTCCGCGCGGTCGACGGCCCCCGGTTCACCACCTCGATGGTCCACTCGAACGACGAACCCGCCTCCGCGAATGCCGGGCCCGACTTGGTGATCGCGAGGTCCGCCTCGGGCGTCGCGGTCGTGGTGACCCGCGCGGTGTTGTTGTCCGGCACGGGGTCCGGCGGCCCGGACGCGGTCACCGAGGCGGAGTTCGTGCCCGTGCCACCCTCGACGGGCGCGGTGACGTCGTAGGTCAGCACGCGTTCCGCGCCGACGGCCAGCTCGCCGACCGCCCAGGTGATCGTGTCGCCGTCGACCGTGGCGCCCGGCGGCGTCCCCACGAGCGTGAAGCCGGCCGGCAGCGTGTCGCGCAGCGTCGAGCCGGTCGACCGGTCGGGCCCGTTGTCGCGTACCCGCAACGTGTAGGTGGCGGTCGCGCCCGGCCGCACGGCGGCGGGTCCCTCCTTGGTCAGCGCGAGGTCCGCGGTTGGCGCGCGGACGTCGGTCGTCACCCGCGCCGTGTCGTTGCTCTGGTCCGGGTCGACCGGGCCGTCCGGACTCGGCCGCACGACGACGTCGTTCACCAGGCTCGCGGCCGCGAACGGCGTCGTCCCGTCGACGCGCAGCAGCACCGACTCGCCGGGCGCGAGCGGCGCGACCTGCCAGGTGATCGTGCCGTCGCCCACCGTGGCACCCGGCGTGTACCCGGTGACGGTGTAGCCCGGCGGCAGTGTGTCGGTCACCGGCGCGGCCGCCGACCGGTCCGGACCACGGTTGCCGACGGTGATCCCGTACCCGAGTGGGGCGCCGGGGTCGGCCGTCGCCGGCGCGGTCTTCGTGACGACCAGATCCGCCTGTGGGCTCGGGATCTCGATGTCGGTGACGACCTCGTTGGAGGTGTTGTTGGCGGGGTCGGTGTCCTGCCCGCCGTCGGCGGGCGCCGCGGTTGCCGTGTTGACCACGGTCCGCGCGCGGTCGCCGCCGACCCGGACGGTGATGGTGCGGGTGACGACCCCGCCCGCCGGCACGGAGGGCAGCGTCCACCGCACTCGCTGCCCGGTGACCGTGCCACCGTCGGAGGCGGCGACCGGCGCCAGCGGCGCCGGCACGTCGTCGGTCACGGCGACGGGCCAGGAAGCGGCGGACCCGTTGTTGGACACCAGGACCGCGTAGTCGAAGGTGTCCCCCGGCCGGACGAGGTTCTCGGTGACGCCGCCGGTGTTCTTGCTGACGGCGATGTCCACGTCGAGCGGGTCGACGGTCACCGGGGTGGCGTCCGCCGGGTCCGGCGTGCCGGGGAAGTCCGACCACACCTCGCCGCCGGGGATGCCGCCGCCGGAGAGCCGGGCCTGGTTGTCGAGCACGCCGCCCGCGGTCGGCGGCACGCGCACCTGCGCGGTGATCCGCGCTGACCGTCCCGATGCCACGGTCAGCCCGTCGATGACGAGGGTCCGGTCACCGTTGGTGAGCCGCACGGTCCCACTCGGCGTGCGTACCGAGCCCGGCACGAAGGTGCCGCCCGCGCGGGGGCGGGTGAGGTCGTCGGTGAACGTCGTGGTGCGGGACTGTCCGGTGCCGTTGGTGATGTCGTAGGTGTAGGTGACGGTCCCGCCCGCGGTCACCGTGCCGGGGTCGGCGCTCTTCTCGAAAGCCATCCGGAACGCGCAGTTGGCGCCGTCGCCGGAGCCGACGAGCGCGGGCGCGGTGCCGATCTCGCGCAGTGGCGCGTAGGTCCTGGTGCCCGGGTCGAACGCGGCCTGGTAGAAGTGGATCTGCCCTTCGCCGTCCCGGCCGCCGAGGAAGGTGATGCGGCCGTTGCCGTCGATCCACGTCGTGCCCTGGCTGTCGACCACCCCGCCGGCCGGTAGCGTGCCGCCCGCCGGTGCGACCGTCGCCGCGCCGCCGCTGAGCGTGATCCGCACGACCTGCTGGACGTTGCGGTCGAAGGCGTAGAGTGTGTCGTCCATCGGGTTGACCGCCCAGTCCGCGAGATGGACCACCGGCAGCGCGGCCCTGGTGACGACGCGGGGTGGCGTGACACCGACGTCGATCGCCATGACCTCGTCGGCGACCCGGATCAGGAACTCACCGTTCCCCCGGAACGTGCCGGAAAGGATTCCCTGACCGGTGATGGGGGCGCCGTTCCAGACCGGCGTCCCGAGGTTGGTGAAGGTGCCACCGGCGTCCACGCGGAATATCTGCGCACTCTCGTTGACGACCCCGTACACGAGATTGTCGACGTGGTCATATCCGATCGCGTTGAACCGGAAATCGGCGGTCGCGATCGGATGGAAACTGGTGTCGGTGCCGCCGCCGGGGGTGGGGAACGCGATCCGGCCGAGCGTGCTGCCACCGGGACCCGGCTGCATCATGTAGTACGTCGAGTCGCACGGGAACGGCTGGAGTGGTTGTGCCACAGCCATGTTCGCCACCGGCGGGAGACCGGCGACCGCCACCAGCATGACGATCAGGACCGTCATCAGCCTGCGCAGGGGTCCGGACACGCGTGCCTCCCGGGATTGGTTTCCACCGGACGACAACGCTAGAACCGGCGAACTGCCACCGGTTGCCTCCCGGTGCACCAACGTGGGCAGAATGCTTTTCCGCCCCGACCGGAATGGCCGCCGCGATGCTCTACTCCACTGGTGACGACGAGAATTCCGGGAAACTACTTCGGTGACCGCGCCGCCCGCCTTGCCGGGGTGACACTGCTGGCCGCCGCGGTGGGGCTGGCGGGTGCCACCCCCGGTCCGGCGGACGCGCCGATCGCCGATCGCGGCGTGCCGAGGCAGGCCCCGGCGCCCGCACCGGGGCCACCGGCGGCGCCCGCGCAGGCGCGGACCGTGCCGCTCGGCAGCTTGCCGGTCGCGGACCCGATCGAGTTCACCAGGTCCGGCGGCGCGAACGGGGTGCCCGCGTCGGTGCTGGCGGCGTACCAGAACGCCGCGGCGGCGCTGGCCGTGACCCAGCCGGGCTGCGGGCTGCGACCCGAACTGCTCGCCGCGATCGGCAGGGTGGAGTCCGGACACGCGCGCGGCGGTCAGGTCGACGCCGCCGGCACCACCCTCACGCCGATCCTCGGCCCGGTCCTGTCCGGCCAGCACGGCTTCGCTGCGGTCGCCGACACCGACGGCGGCAGGCTCGACGGGAATCGCGTGTGGGACCGCGCGGTCGGGCCGATGCAGTTCATCCCGGGCACGTGGGCCAGGTGGGCGGTCGACGGCAACGGTGACGGCGTCGCCGACCCGCACAACGTGTACGACGCGAGCCGCGCGGCCGGCGACTACCTGTGCGCGGGCGACCGCGACCTGCGCACCCCGGCCGGCCTGGACGAGGCGATCCTGAGCTACAACCAGTCCCCCGCCTACCTGCGGCTCGTGCTGGCGTGGTTCAAGGCCTACACACTGGCCCTGGCCGCCATCCCCGACGACACCGGCCCGCTCGCGCCACCGGACACCGTCGTACCGGCCGACGAGGTCGCGCTGGCACCGGGAGCGGAAACCCCGCTGCCACCACAGGAAACCCCCGGGGCCGCCGCCCCTCCGGTGGCCGGCACACCACCGCCGAGCAGCCCACCGCCGACCCCGGCACCGCCAGTACCCCCGACGGCGCCGGCACCGACGGCGCCGGCACCCGGCCCGGTCCAGACACTGGTTTGCGTGGTGGGCGGCGTGCTCACCGGTCTCGGCTCACTCCTCGGCGCGCCACCTCCCGACGACTGCGACTGACTCACCCGACGTGGCCCAGCTCCGCCGCCTCCCGCTCCCCCATGCGTGCCAGCCGGGCCGCCAGGTGCAGCGCCAACCGCTGGTCCACATCGGACAGGTCGGCGTCCAGCAGCACCCGGATCCGGTCCAGGCGCTGGAGGACCGTGTTGCGGTGCACCCCGAGCGCGCCGGCGGCCGCCGTGGCCGACGACTCGTGGTCGAGGTAGCACGCGAGCGTGTGCACGAGCTGCCCACTCGGGTCCGCGTCGAGCAACGGGCGCAGCAGGTGCAACGCGAGCTGGTGCTGCGGCCCCGCGGCGTGGTGCGCGACGAGGATCCGGTTGACGCTGTCGCGACCGAGTCGCTCGACCGGGCAGGGGGTGCCGCGCGTGCTGGCGAGAAGGCTGGCCTCCCGCGCCTGCGTCAGCGACTCGCGCAACCCCGGTAACCCCTCGCTCGCGGCGCCGACCCCCGCGCACAGCCGGATGCCGGGCAGCTCCCGCTCCGCGGCGAGCAGTGCGCGCCGCACCGCGGCCCGGACCGCGTCCTGGTCGGGTGGTGGGGTGGTCTCGCTCGTCCACACCGTCCAGTCGTCCGCACCGCTCAGCGGCACCGCCGGGATGCGGTTGGCGGCGAGGTGCCGGTGCAGGAGCACACCGATCGACGCGGGCGGCAGCGCGGCCCCGACCTGGTGGGTGGTGATGCGCACGGCCGTGTGCCAGCCGGTGAGCCGCCAGCCGAGCGCGGTGGCCTGCTCGAGGATCTGCAGGCTCGGCCGGTCGGCCTCGTCGAGCAGTCGGGAGAGCACCAGGTGGTGGTCGCGGTCGCGGCGGGCGAGGTCGAGCGCGACCCCCGCGAGGTGCGCGACCAGTGCCCACGTCGCGACCCCCAGCGCCTGCCCGACGGTGCGCACCCGCGCGGCCCGCATCTCGGTGACGCCCGCGACGAGCCACAGGTTCGCCGGCGCGCCCGCCGTGAGCCGCACCGGCTGCGCGATCAGCACACCGTCCTGCGTCGCCCTCGGCCACGGCGCGGGCCTGCCGGTGGCGAGCCTGCCGAGCACGTCACCCGGCCCGGACAGCGCCTCCTCGTCGAGGTCACCGGCGAGCACCCGCCCGCCGGCGATGACGAGCCCGACGCTGCTGCGCAACGTGGTGGAGAGCA
>NZ_JBJMIE010000076.1:0-21741 GCF_045807065.1 Actinophytocola sp.
AAGACCGCGGCGAGCAGGCTGGTGTTGCGGTGCAGCGTCGTGACCGCGAACCTCGGCAGCCACGGCGCGGGCCGCCCGGAGCGGGTGCCGATCCCCAGCACCACCGCGGCGGTGCACAGGACGAGCGTGACCACGCCGGACCCACGTCCGAGGTACCACAACGCATCGGTGCTCATGACGGCCACCCGCCCAACACGTGGACCCGGCCCTGGTCGTCGACGAGCCGGGCGGCGACGCCGGCCCGGGTGAGCGGGATGACCGCGTCGGCGCCGCGCACCAGCGCCGCCGTGCTGTGGGTGTTGGCGACCACACAGCGGTCCGCGCAGACCGTGACGCTGCGCCACACCCGCGGCGCCGGCATGCCCGTGCGCGGGTCGAGGACGTGGTGGATCAGCTGCCCGCCGCGGCGCCAGCTGCGGCTCGCGGTGCTCGACGTGGCCATCGCCGTGCCGGCCGTCACGCGCACCGTCGCCGGCGGGTCCGTCGGGCGGTCCCGCACGCGGATCGTCCAGCCGCCGTCCGGCGCCGGGCCCGCGGTCGCGATGTCCCCGCCCAGCTCGACGAGCACGCCGGTGCCGAGGCGGTCGCGCACGAGCCGGGCACACCGGTCCGCGGTCAGCGCCTTCGCGGTGGCACCGAGGTCGAGCCGCACGCCCCGCGGCACCGTCAGCACGCCGTCCGCCAGCGACACGTCCCGCCACGAGGCCACCCGCCGGACCGGGAGCACCGCCGGGCCGTCCGGCCGCACCTGTGCGATGTCGCGGTCGTAGCCGAGGCGGGCGAGGTCGTTGCCGAGCGTGGGATCCACGTCGCCGCCGGACCGCTCGGCCGCGTCCAGCGCCGCGCCGACCAGCTCGGCGAGCAGCGGGCTCACCGGCACCGGCCGGCCCGCCCGCTCGGCCCGCGTCAGCTCGGCGTCGTCGCGGAACCGGCTGCACGCCCGCTCCACTTCGGACAGTTCCGCCTCGACCAGCTCCCGCGCGGTGGCGAGCGTGGCCGGCTCGGTGACCACCACGCTCGCGCTGGTGCTCCAGACCCGCCAGCGGGCGACCGATCTCCCGACGCGAAGGGTGACCATCACGAACCTCCCGAGCCGGCGTCGGCACCGCCCGACGAACCACCGGCGTCGCCGGACACACCGCCGCTGAAGTCGCCGCTGTTGCCGCTGTCCGTGGAGGAGCCGCTGTCCGTGGTACCGCTGTCCGTGGAACCGCTGTTGGTCGAACCGCTGTTGGTCGAGCTGTCCGTCGAGGAGCTGTCCGAAGTGGATGGTGTGGCGGCACTCGACTGCGTACCGACCGTGCACGCCACCAGCACCGTGCCGGCCACGCCGGCGGCCGCGAGGGCGGCGGTGATCCCGCCGGCCCTGCGCAGCCCTTTCTCGCGCGAGGTCATCTCCCTGTCCGGCATGGCTCAGCTGCCGCCGTTCGAGCTGTCGCTGCCCTGGGCGCCGCTGCCCTGGGTGGAGCCGTTCTGCCCGGGTGGCCCCTGTCCCAGCTGGCCCTGTCCGGTGCCGGCCTCGATCAGCGAGTCGGCGGTCGCCGTGTCCCCGGACACGGTCGCGACGATCGTGACGTCGTCACCGGTCTCGATGCTCGACAGGTCGGCCGAACCGTTGCCCACCACCGTGTCCGAGTCGATCGTGTACGTCTTCGTGTAGCCGTCGTCGCTCTTGGCCGTGATCGAGGTGGCGCTGACCGCGGTCACCGCACCGTTCTGCATCAGCTCGGTGGCGTAGCCGCCGTTGCCGTCGGACACCACGTACTCGCCGTGCAGCGCCTGGGACATCAGCCCGCCACCACCGGGTCCGCCGGTGCCGCCACCCGGTCCCTGCTGCGCCGACGAGGACGAGTCCGACCCGCTCGCCGCGTAGACCGCGACGGTGCCGGCCCCGGCGATCCCGACCGCCACGGCGACGGCCAGCACCACCCTTCTGGGCGACCACGCGCGCTTCGGTTGCTGGGCGCCCTCCGCGGCGGGAGGCTGCCGGGCGCCCCACTCGCTGGTGGCCGCGGCCGGCGCGCCCCAGGTGCCGGTGGCGTCCACTGTCGCACTGTCCCTGGTGGACGGCGGGGTCACGGGGCGTTGCTGCTCGGTGGACATCCTGTCGCACTCCTCGTCTCGATGGCGACCGTGGCGTCGCCGTTGTGTCCAGACAAGGCGTGCTGGCTGTGTGCGGCCTGTGTGCGGGTCCGGGCGTCCCTGTGACTGGAACCGCGATTACCGGTTCTCCCGCGCCGCGCGGGATCGTGAGCGAGGAGCGCCCAAGCGCGGCGTGATACGCGCCGGCGTCGCGCGGCGGCCGGGGCGACGGCCACCACGCACGCCGGCGTCGTACCACGCGGCGGACGTGTCCGGCCGCGGGCGGCGACCGGACGGACCGGGTCGGAACGGGGGACCCGGCTCGGCAGCCGACTGAATTGCTGCCGATGCGGACAGTCTTGGTCCGAATACACGCCGTTGTCAACGAGTTTCGGGGATGTTTCGGAACCCTTGTCGCGGTGGGAACTTCGCGGACAGATATTGGGGCGAACGGGTATTCCGAGAATTTCGGCAATATTCCGGATCGGCATTGTCAGGGGTGCACCACGGGGTCGACCCACGCCAGCTCCGCCGCCCCGGCGACGCGGTGCGCGGTCAGCTTCAGGGTGAGCACGTCCGTCACGTCGACGGTCAGCGACCGCGGCGCCTCCCGGGACGCGGTCACCTGCGCGAGGACCCGGCCGTCGCCGAGCACCGTGAAGATGCCGGCCTGGTCCGGTCCGCCGGCCTTCGCCGGGACGGCCGCGGTCACCTCGAGCCGCCGGTACCGCATGCCGAGGTTGAAGCTGACCAGGCTCGCGAACGCGTGGAACACGATGCTCTCGTCGTAGCGCCGGCCGTCGACCTCGAACGCGCCCAGCCGCACGTCGGACGACCGGGTCGTCGGGTGGATGTCGACCAGGCGCGTGGCGCGGGCCGGCGCCACGACGCCGTCGAGGTGGGGCCGGACCTCGTCGACGATGCGTGCGAGCGCCGGCTCGGTGGCGCGGAAACGCAGGTGCGGGCGGCCGAGCAGCCCGGTCAGCGTGGCCGGCAGGTCGTCGTCCTCGCCGAGCGGTGGCCGGTCCCCGGTGAGCACGGGGAGCACCGGCCGCCCGTTGGCCAGCGCGAACTCGATCTCCTCGCGGACCCAGTCCGCGGGGTCGTCGAGCCGCCGGGTGCCGTCGTGCTCGGCCAGCCAGCGCTCGCCGATGACCACGACCATGACCGCGCAGTCCGCCGCCTCCGCCTCCAGCGTCGGCGGGAACGGCGCCCCGCGGTGCATGGCCGGGCTCGACCGGTGCACCCGGTCCGTGCCGAACGCGCGGCACAGCCGCCGGTCGATCAGCGTCGCCGCGTCGTCGGCGTCACCGATCCGGAAACTGACGAATGCCTTACCTACGACCGTGATCGAGGGCATCGGCGCCACGACACCGTTCCTTTCCGCTCCGACCCGCCGGGACTCGGTCATCGAGGATGCGTGGTGGGGGTGGACCAGGACCGCATTCTTCGTGGACGCGGTCCGTCGAAACGCCAGCGCGACTCCGCCGGCGGCCCGTAGAACCGAGGGCGCGAGACCACGGACAAGGAGGGGCACGATGTTGGACAGACGACGATTACTCAAGCTGGGCGGGATCACCGCCGGCAGCGCCGTGGGTGGCGCGGTGCTGCTCTCGACGGCGCACAACCCGGCGGCGGCCTCCGGGCCGGCCGGCCACGGCGGTCACACCGGGTACGTGCCGGTGGCCGTCACCGGGGCGGTCCCTCCAGCCTCCCCGTTCACCCGGCGGATGCCCGTGCCGCGCGAGCTGACCCCGAAGCGGACGCGGTCGGGCGTCGACACCTACCGGATCCCCATCCAGCCGGCCGACGTCGAGCTCCTGGCCGGCCATCCCACGCGCGTGCGCACCTACGGCGGCCGGTTCACGGGTCCCACCATCCGAGCGCGGACCGGCCGCCCGGTGCGGGTGACCTTCACCAACCAGCTCGACGTCGCCTCGAACGTGCACCTGCACGGCGGCCACGTCCCGCAGGACAGCGACGGCAACCCGATGGTCGTCATGGCACCGGGGGAGAGCCGCACCTACGACTACCCGAACCGCCAGCAGGGGGCCACCCTCTGGTACCACGACCACGCGCACGGCCTGGAGTCGGAGAACGTCTACTTCGGACTGCACGGCTGCTACATCGTCGAGGACGACGCGGAACGCGGTCTCGGCCTGCCCACCGGTCCCTACGACGTCCCGATCATGCTCCGGGACGCCCAGCTCGACCAGAACGGCGGCCTGGTCTTCCCGAGCACCCCCAGCAGCCGCACCACGATCATGGCCAACGGCGTGGTGACGCCCTACTTCCCGGTCGCCGCGCGCAAGTACCGGTTCCGGCTGGTCAACGCCGCGGTCGAACGGATCTTCCGCCTCACCCTCGGCGGCACCGAGCTGACCCAGATCGCCTCCGACGGCGGGCTGCTGCCGGCCCCGGTGCGGCGCTCGGAGATCGTGCTCGGCTCCGCGGAGCGCACCGAGGTCGTGATCGACTTCTCCGGCCACCCGATCGGCACCCAGCTGGTGCTCTACGACGTGAGCGGCCCGGTGCTCCGCTTCGACGTGACCCACCACGCGCCCGACCCGAGCCGCGTGCCCGCGCTGCTGCGGCCACTGCCGGCGCTGCCGGCGGCGACCGTCGAGCGGGACGTGTCGATGAAGTTCGACCTGTCGGGCTCGTACCCGGTCGGCGTGGTCAACGGCCAGGCCTACGACCCGAACCGGGTCGACTTCCGGATCACGCGCGGCACGACGGAGATCTGGCGGATCAGGAACGACGACGGCGCGATCGGCGTGCCCCACACCTTCCACATGCACCTCGAGCAGTTCCGGGTCCTCGACCGCAACGGCGGCCCCCCGACCCCGGACGACGCCGGGCGCAAGGACACGGTGTTCGTCGGACCGGGGGAGACCGTCCGGGTCCAGGTCACGTTCACCGACTACCTCGGCAAGTACGTCTTCCACTGCCACTACCTCGACCACTCGGCGCTGGGCATGATGGCCCAGATGGAGATCGTCGAGTAGGCCTTCCGGGGTCGTGGTCGATCCGGTGCGGGGCTCGCCGCGGGCGGGCCCCGCACCGGGTCCTGGGTGCCGCGGGGGCACGCGCCACAGTGGAACCGATCATGGATTCGGGGCCGGCGGGAGCGGCGTAGTGTGTTCGGGAGAACGCAGCGCACCCGAGGAAGGTCCATGGCAGAACGTCCGGCACGCAGGAGTCCCCGCCTCACCGTCGCACAGGTGCACCGCGTCGAGCGGCTCACCCCGCACATGACGCGCATCGTGCTCGGCGGGGACGGGCTGGCCGGGTTCTCCGCCGGCGAGTTCACCGACCACTACGTCAAGGTCGTGTTCCCGGTCGAGGGCATCGCCTACCCCGAGCCGTTCGACCTGCAGCGGATCCGCGAGGAGCTTCCCCGCGAGCACTGGCCGCGGATGCGCACGTACACCGTCCGGCGGTGGTCCGCGGCCACGCGTGAGCTGAGCATCGACGTCGTCCTGCACGGCGACGAGGGGCTGGCCGGTCCGTGGGCGATGCGGGTGCGGCCGGGCGACGACGTCCGGTTCGCCGGACCGGGTGGCGCCTACGCGCCGGCCGAGGACGCCGACTGGCACCTGCTGGCCGGTGACGAGAGCGCGCTGCCGGCCATCGCCGCGTCGGTCGAGCGGCTGCCGGTGGGCGCCCGGGCGCGGGTGTTCGTCGAGGTCGCCGGTCCCGAGGAGGAGCTGAAGCTCGAGACGCCCGGCGACGCCACCGTGACCTGGCTGCACCGTGGCGGCGCCCGCCCCGGCGACGCGCTCGTCGCGGCCGTCACCGAGCTGGAGTTCCCGCCCGGTGACGTGCACGCGTTCGTCCACGGCGAGGCCACCTTCGTCAAGGAGCTGCGCCGGCTGCTGCTGAAGGAGCGCGGCGTGCCGCGCGAGCGGCTGTCGATCTCCGGTTACTGGCGGCTCGGCCACGACGAGGACGGCTGGCAGGCGAGCAAGCGTGACTGGAACCGCCAGGTCGAGGCGGAGCAGGACGGTCAGCCCGCCGGCGGCGCGTCGAAGTAGTACACCTCCTCGCGGCTGAGTACGCCGTCCACCACGGTGTAGAGGCTCAGCTTGGTGGTCGAGGTCCGCTGGCCGGTCGGCGTGTGCGTCTCGTCGAACGTGAACCGGACCGCGAACCGGTCGCCGCGGACGTACGGCCCGTCGACGTCCACGGCGTGGATCCGCCGGTCGTGGTTGAGGCGTTCCGCGTTGGCCGTGATGTCGGCGAGCCCACGCAGTTCGACGTGCTTGCCGTCGTTCTCCAGCGGGGCCACGCGCACGAGGTCCGGCGCCGCCCACCGCAGCGCCTGGTCCAGCCGGCCCGCGCGGAAAGCCGCCACGTACCGTTCGGCCACCTCGGCGGCGGGGAGCGGGCGGACGTCATCGGCGTGGTCGAGTGCCCACCGGGTGAACGTGCGCGCGGGGTGGCCGGTGAGCTCCTCGACGGTCGGCGTGACGGGCTCGGGGTTGTCGACGAGGCCTCGCCAGTAGGCGAGTACGGCGTCGGCGTGCGCCTCGTCCGCCCACGCGAGCACGTCGGCGCGTGCCTCCTCGGCGCCGATCTCTTCGACGACCGCCGGCCGGCCCGCCACGGCCCCGAGGATGCGTGCCTGCTCGGCCTGGGTGAGCACCTCCGGACCGGTGAGCCGGTAGGTCCTGCCCGTGTGGCCCTCCTCGGTGAGCGCCAGCACCGCCACGTCGGCGATGTCGCGCTCGTGGATCAGCGACCGAGCGGCCCGGGGGTAGGGCATCCGCACGGGCTCGCCGGCCCGGATCGCCGGCGCCCACCCGAGGGTGTTCGTGGCGAAGCCACCCGGCCGCAGGAAGGTCCATTCCAGGCCGCTCGCGCGGATCGCGGCCTCGACCTGGCCCCAGACGCCGTTCTCCTCGGCCGGGCGGTCGTCGCGCACGCTGAGCGCCGAGACGTACACCACGCGCCGCGCGTGCCGCGCGATGACGTCGAGCACCGCCGGTGCGCCCTGTGCCGACATGAACGGCCAGAGCAGGAACACGGTGTCCACTCCGGACAGCGCGGGGTCGAGGGTCTCGGGCTCGGTCAGGTCGCCGGTGACCGTCTCCCGGCCCGGGAAGCGGGACAGGGTTCGCACGGCGGCGCCGCGTGCGCGGAGCCCGGTCACCACGTGGCGCCCGATGTTGCCGGTCGCGCCGATAACGAGGATCGTCATGCCCCCAGCATCGAACCTGGACCTTTGTCGAGGTCAAGCTACCGGTGTGGGGTCGGCTGGTTCCGCTCGCCGGCCAGGCGGTTCAGGAGGTCCCGGGTGGCCGCGCTCATGGTCGGTTCGACGCCCAGCTCGGTGAGCATGTCGGTCGCCGCGGCCATCTCGTCGGCGCGGCGGACGGCGTGCTGGTGGGTGCCCGTCACCAACCGCTCCACGGTGGATCCGCCGGCGCGGGTCAGCTCGTCGGTGATGTTGTCGCGCAACCAGTCCTCGCACCCCGCCGCGCGGGCGGCCGCCAGCGCCTCGACCACCGCGGCCGCGAGCCCCTTGAAGAACACGCTCCGCAGGAGCTTGCGTTCGGCCGCCAGCCCCGGCGGTCCGTCCACCGCGGTGACCGACGCGCCGAGCGGGTTCAGCAGCGCCGCCACCCGGCTCGCGGCCGGTCCGCTCGTCAGCATCGGCGTGCGCAGGCCGCGGCCGGGCACCGGCGCCATGATCGCGACGTCGGCGAACGGGACGTCGTGCGCGGCGGCGGTCTCGGCGAGCTGCCGCTTCAGGCCGGGGGAGGCGGTGTTCAGGTCGGCCCAGACGCTGGCCGAGGCCACGCCCGCGCGCAGGGCGTCGAGCGCCGCCTTGGCACTGTTCACGCTCACCACGAGGTCGGCACCCGTGGCCGCGTCGGCCTCGTCGGCCGTGGCCACCATGTCCGCGCCGGCGGGGACCGCCGGGTCGTACGCGCGGACCACCGCGCCGGCCGCGACGAGATCGCGGGCGATGGCGCCGCCGGCCTCGCCCAACCCCAGCACCGCAACGGTGAGTGCCACGACATCACTCCCTCACATCGGACGCTACACTACGTTAACAAACAAAATTGGTGACAATCGTGGCTGGAACAGGAGTCGCACAGTGACGGTCAGCGAGGAGGGGGTCGGCTCCCGGTCGGTGGTGGCCGAGATCCGTGAGGCCATCGTGCGTGGTGACTTCGTGCCGAACCAGCGGTTGGTGGAGGCTGATCTGTCGGAGCAGTTCGGGGCGAGCCGGGCGACGGTGCGGTCGGCGTTGGTGGAGTTGGCGAACGAGGGCCTTGTGGAGCGGGTGCAGAACCGCGGTGCTCGGGTGCGGGCGGTCTCGCTCGAGGAGGCGGTGGAGATCTCCGAGGTGCGCATGGTCCTGGAGGGGCTGTGCGCGGCGAAGGCGGCCGAGCACGTCTCGAAGGACGAGGCCAGGCAGCTGAAGGCGATCGGCAAGGCGATGCGGGCGGCGGTGTCGGGTGGGGATGTGCTGGGTTACTCGCAGCTGAACCAGGAGCTGCACCGGTTGGTGCGCCAGATCAGTGGGCAGCGGACCGCGCGTGAGGTGTTGGAGCGGTTGCGCGCGCAGAGTGTGCGCCACCAGTTCAGGCTGGCGATGCGTCCGGGCCGGCCGAGCGTGTCGTTGCCGGAGCACCTGGCGATCATCGAGGCGATCTGCGCGCGTGACCCGGCTGCCGCGGAGGAGGCGGCGCGGGCGCACCTGCGCAGTGTGATCACCGCGTTGCAGGAGGTCGACCAGACGGGGGTACGGCGCTTGTCCTGACGCGGCCAACCGCGTCGTGGCGTGTTCGGCGTGGCCGTCGGCTCAGTCGCCGGCGAAGTCCAGCCCTCGTGCCGCCAGCTCCTCACCGAGGATGCGGACGGCCTTCGGACCCACGCCGTGCATGGCGAGCAGCAGTGTGGTCGTGACGCCCGTGAGCTGCTCATACGTCGTGTAGCCGTGCAGTGCCAGCGCGCGGCGGGCGACCCTGCCAATGCCGTGCGGGAACTCCGTCGCCGGGACCTCCTCGGCGTCCTGCGCCGCCATCGCCGCCTCCTCCGCGTCCCAGCCGCCTGGTCGCGCCCACCCTAGCGGGGCCGGAAGCGCCGGCGAGGGTTGACGGGCTCGCCAAAATTGTTAACAATTCAGGCGCAGATCCTGTACGCAAAGGAGCGCCATGGCTGATCACCCGCAACCGTCCCGGCACGCGCGGGAGTTGGTCCGCGGCGCCTATGACGTGCACATCCACGTCGCACCGGACGTCATGCGCCGGCGCGTCGACGACGTCTCGCTCGCCGAGCGGTTCGCCGCGGTCGGGATGGCCGGGTTCGTCCTGAAGTCCCACTACGTGCCGACCGCCGAGCGGGCCGAGGTGGTGCGCCGCGCGCGGCCGGGTGTCGAAGCACTCGGCGCCATCACGCTCAACGCCTCGGTCGGCGGCATGAACCCGATCGCCGTCGAGATAGCCGGCCGCGGCGGCGCGAAGGTGGTGTGGCTGCCCACCGTCGACAGCGCGAACCAGCGGCAGTGCCAGGCCGTCGAGCCGGAGAGCGCGACGCCGCCGATGTGGGCGCGGCTGCAGGACGACCTGCGTGCCGCCGGCATGGCCGCCGACCCCGTGGACGTCCTCACCGCCGACGGCGAGGTGACCGAGCGGACCAGGCAGGTGCTGCGGCTGGTCGCCAAGCACGACATGGCGCTGGCCACCGGGCACCTGCACCAGGACGAGTCGACGCGCGTGCTCGGTGCGGCGGTCGAGGAGGGCGTCCGGCGGATCGTCGTCACGCACCCGGAGTTCACGTCCCAGCGCATCGGCGTGGAGCGGCAGCGCGAGCTGGCCGCCAGGGGTGCCCTGCTGGAGCGGTGCTTCACGACGCCCTACACGGGAAAGGTCGAGTGGGACCTCTGGTTCCACAACATCCGCGCGGCCGGCCCGGAGCACTCGGTGCTGTCCAGCGACCTCGGCCAGCCGTTCAACCCGCCCGTCGAGGACGGGCTCGCGCTGTGCGCGGACCACCTGCTGGCGGCCGGTTTCGGCGACGAGGAGATCCGGGTCATGGCCGTGCACAACAGCCGGTGGCTCGTCGGCGCGGCGCCACTGCCGGACGCGCCCGCCAGGGAGCGGACGGGGGCGCACCCATGACCGCCGTGCTGCGCGTCGACGGGCTCACCAAGCAGTTCCCCAAGGACGACAACGCGATCGTCGCGCTGCGGGACTTCTCGCTCGAGATCGCCGAGGGCAGCTTCGTGACCGTGCTCGGGCGCAGCGGCTGCGGCAAGTCGACCATGCTGAACCTGCTGGCCGGTCTGGCCGAACCCACGAGCGGCACCGTGCACTACCGGGCTCGGCGGCTCACCGGTCCGCACGTCGAGATCGGCTACCTGACGCAGTCCGACACGCTGATGCCGTGGCGCGACGTGCGGCGCAACGTCGAGATGCCGCTGGAGATCCGCGGCGTCCCGGCCGCACGGCGCCGGCGCGCGGCGGCGGAGCTGATCCGGCGCGTCGGCCTCACCGGCTTCGAGAAGCACTACCCGCGCGAGCTGTCCGGCGGCATGCGCCGGCGCGCGAGCCTCGCGCGGTTGCTCGCCGGCGAGCCGGAGACGCTGCTGATGGACGAGCCGTTCGGCGCGCTCGACGCCCAGCTGCGGACCGAGCTGCAGGCGGAGCTGCTGCGCCTGTGGCAGGGCAGCGGCCAGACGGTCGTGTTCGTCACGCACGACACCGAGGAGGCGCTGCTGCTCGGCGACCGGGTGGTGGTGCTGGGCAACCTCGGCCGGATCGTGCTGGACCGCGCCGTCGACCTGCCCCGCCCGCGCGCCGTCGACACCGCGCGGATCGATCCCGCGTTCGTCGCCCTCCACGGGGAGCTGGCGAGCGCGCTCAAGGAGGTGGCACAGTGACCGTCGCGGCCCCGCTCACCGCCGGGCCGGTCGTGATCCCCCGCGACCGGACGTGGTGGCAGAAGCACGGCACCACGACGACCGTGTGGCTGGTGCGCGCCGCGCTGGTCGCGGTCCTGCTGGTGCTGTGGGAGATCGCGGCCGACCGGTGGGTCGACATCACGTTCGTCAGCCGGCCCAGCGACATCGTGGGCCGCCTCGGCGACTGGGTCGAGGACGGCACACTGTGGACGAACACGTGGATCACGGTGCAGGAGATCGTGTACGGGTTCCTGCTGGGGGCCGCCGCCGGCGTGCTCGCCGGGTTCGTGCTGGCGTCGCTCGACTTCCTCTACCGCGTACTCGACCCGTTCATGATGGCGCTGTACGCGATCCCGAAGGTCGCGCTCGCGCCGCTGTTCATCGTGTGGTTCGGCATCGGCATCCACATGAAGGTGCTGCTGGCCGCGGCCACCGTGTTCTTCCTGGTGTTCCTCAACACCGCGGCCGGTGTGCGCGAGGTCGACCGAGGGCTCGTCGACGCGGTGCGGCTGATGGGCGGCAACCGCTGGCACGTGGTGCGCAAGGTGGTGCTGCCGTCGTCGATGACCGGCGTGCTGACCGGGCTCAAGGTCGCGGTGCCGTACGCGTTGATCGGTGCCGTGATCGGGGAGCTGGTCGCGTCCAACAAGGGGCTCGGCTACCTCATCAACGACGCGGCCGCGCAGTTCGACACGGCCGGTGTGTTCGCGACGCTCGTCGTGCTCAGCGTCATCGCCGGGGTGCTGAACATCGTGGTGAACCTGATCGGCAAGCGCGTGAACCGCTGGAAGCCGCTCGATGACTAGCCGGCGGACCGTCCTCACCGGACTCCTGGCCGCGCCCTTCGCGCTGGCGGCGGCCGGCTGCGCGCAACGTGAGTCGACGACGCCCGCCGGGGTGCTCAACGTCGGCCAGATCAGCGACTCGGTGGCGTTCTTCCCGCTGTTCGTCGCGGAGAAGAAGGGATACTTCACCGACGAGGGCATCACGCTCGGGGACCGGCCCCGGCTCGGCACGGGCGCGAAGGTGGCGGCCGCGCTGAAGTCGGGCAGCATCGACATCGGCGCGGGCGTGCTCACCGACGCGTTCAACCTGGCCAAGATCGACGACGGCACCCGCATCGTGTCCAGCCTGGTCACCGAGTACTACGTGGACATCGTGGTGCCGCCGGGGTTCGTCGGCCCGGGCGACGACGCGAGCCTGTCGCGCAAGGCGAAGGCGTTGGTGGGCAGGACGATCGGCATCACCGGGCCGGCCAGCGGGACCGAGGCGCTCGTGAAGTACCTGTTCGGCAGCATCGGCAGGAACGCGGCCACCGACTCGACGCTGGTCAACCTGGGCGGCGTGGCGACGGCGGCGATCGGTGCGCTGAAGTCCGGCCGGGTGGACGTGCTCGCGTTCTTCCAACCCATCGCGCAGCAGGCGGAGGCGACGGGCGTCGGCCGGACCTACATCTCCCCGGCCCGCGGCGACGTGCCGAGCCTGCGCGGGGCACTGCACGGCGTCCTGTTCTCGACGCGCAAGCTGCTCGACCGCAAGCGGAAGGAGATCGTGGGTTTCCAGCGGGCGATGCGGCGGGCGCTGACGAACGTGCACGACGACCCGCGCGGCACCCGCGACCTGCTCGGCCAGTACCTGAGGAACAGCAAGCCGAAGACCCTCGACGCCCTGATGCCCATCCTGGCCAAGGAGATCCCGGCGTCGCCGGCGATCGACGAGAAGGCCTACCGGACGGCGGTGCGGTTCCACCTCGACAGCGGCCTCGTCCGCAAGGCCCCGGCGTACGCGGACGTCATCCCCGAGGCCTTCCGGCACTGACCGCCGCGACGGTGGAGGTGTGCCGGCGCGGGAGCGACAGCGCCGGCACGACCGCGACCGCGGTGAACACCAACACCCACCGGAACGTCGTGTCGAACGCGGTCGCGCCGGAGTGGCCGTCGAGCTGGCTCTGCAGGATCACCGCGAGCACGGCCGTGCCGAACGCGCCGCCCAGCTGCTGCATGATGCGGGTCGTGCTGCTGGCGTGCGGGATCTGCTCGCCGCTCAGGTCGCGGTAGGCCCCGACCAGCACCGCGATGTTGACCGCGCTCAACCCGACGCCGAGGACCACGAGCGCCGGCGCCAGCACCCACTCGCTCGTGTGCGCGTCGGCCAGCGCGAACGGCACGATGCCGGCCGCGCTCAGCGCCAGGCTCACGACCACCACGGGTCGTGGGCCGAGGCGGTCGACCAGCGGCCCGGCCGCGCGGGCGAGCAGGCTGCCCAACCCCTGCGGCGCGAGGAGGAGCCCGGTGACGACCACGTCGGTGCCCCGCAGCTGCTGGTAGAACAGCGGAAGCAGGAACAGCACCCCGAACAACGCCAGGCCCGACATGAACAGCAGGGCGTTCGCCGCGCCGAAGGACCTGATGCCGAACAGGCGGAGATCGATCAGCGGGTCGGGCGTGCGCAGCGCCCGCACGACGAAGCCGGCGAGCAGGACGACCCCGATGGCCAGCGGTGCCAACGGGTGCCCGCCGTGCCCGATCTGGACCAGCCCGTAGATGATCGCGGCCAACGCGGGGGAGAGCAGGACCAACCCCGTCACGTCGAGCCGGTGCCGGCGGCTCGGCCGGTCCGCCGGCACGCGCCACACGGCCAGTGCGATCGCCAACGCCGTGATCGGCAGGTTCACCAGGAACGTCCAGCGCCAGCCCAGGTGCGCCACGAGCAGCCCGCCGGCCACCGGTCCGAGCGCGGGTCCCAGCACGGCCGGCAGCGAGATGACCGCCATCAGCCGGCCGAGCTGCCGCCCGGCCGCGGCACGCATGATCAGCGTCTGCATGACCGGCAGGATCAGCCCGGCGCCGACGCCCTGGACGACCCGGAACGCGACCAGCGAGTCGATGTCCCAGGCGCTCCCGGACAGCAGCGAGCCGACCAGGAACACCACCAGCGCCCCGAGCCACACCTGCCGCGCCCCGAACCGTTCCACCAGCCAGCCGGTGATCGGGACCGTCATCGCGAGCGCCAGCAGGTAGCCCGTGCCGACCCACTGGACGGTCGAGACCTGCGCGTCCAGCTCGCGACCGAGCGTCGGGATCGCGATGGTCGTGACCGTGGCCGCGAGCAGGGGCCCCATCACGCCGAGGATGAGGATCCCGGCCAGTCGCAGCACGTCCCGGTCCAGTCGTTCTCCCATGACCCCTCCCACATAAGAGACGATGCGTCTCTAACCACTCGCACGGTAGACTCCTAGCTGTAGGAGACGCAACGTCTCTAAGGGGATGTGGGCCATGACTCAGGAGCGGCGCCGGGGAGCGGAGCTGGAGGAGACGATCCTGGCGGCGGTGCTGGCGGAGCTGGCCGAGGTCGGTTACGCCCGGCTGACCATGGAGGCCGTCGCCGCGCGGGCACGGACTGGCAAGCAGGTGCTGTACCGGCGGTGGCGCAACCGCGCGGAGCTGGTTGTGGCGGCCGTCAGGCACCGCGGCGGCTCGATCGCCGACCGGATCCCCGACACGGGCGCGCTACGGGCCGACGTCCTGGCCGTGCTCGGCGTGCTGGCCCGGCGCCGCGAGGAGATCGGGGTGGACGTGGTGCACGGGCTGCTGGCCGAGGTGCCCGACCTCGACCCCGGGCTCTTCACGATCATGCGGGGCGTCATGACCACGATCCTCAAGCGGGCCGTCGAGCGCGGCGAGATCACCACCGCGGACGTCCCGCCCCGCGTCGTCACGCTGCCGATCGACCTGTTCCGCTACCAGCAGCTGCTGACCCGCGACCCGATCGAGGAGAGCACGCTGACGGAGATCACCGACGACGTCTTCCTGCCGCTGCTGTTCGCACTCGCCGGGCGTGGGAAGTCCCGCGTGGCCGGGTGCTGAGTGCCTAGGTCTGCGGCCCCATCACCCGCGCGGCCGCCACGATGATGCTCCACAGCGGGCTGCTGGTGGTCTCGTAGTAGACGCGGCGACTGCCGGTCTCGCGGTGCTCGGTGAGCATGCCGAGGTGCACGAACCGCCGCAGCTCGGTCCCGGCCGCGCTCTGCGGGATGATCTCGGGCGGCGGCTCGGACTGGTAGAAGCGCTGGCGGCCGCGTTGGTGTATCCACAGCGCCACCCGCAACCGGCATGGACGGCCGAACAGCAGTCGCCCCACCTCACCGACATCCACTCTCGTGACCTCGCAACCACAAGCAGGTAGCAGCTATATGGATTTCCGATTTTATCGGTAGAGGGGCGGGGTGTCCAGACGACACGAGTTCGGTGGTGCGGGGGAGGGCGGAGTTGCCCGGACGGAGTGATGCTTGGAGGCGCCCGAGCTACGCAGATGTGGTCAGGACGCGGGGTGCCGGGGGTGTCGCAGTCGATGGGGAGGGTGGAGTGGACGCGACAGGCACCTTCGCCGGGCGGAGGTGGTGCTGGGAGGCGTCCGAGGTACGCGGATGTGGCTGAGGTGCGGGAGTGCCGGAGGCGGCGCGGTCGAAGGTGAGCGCGGAGTCGGAGTGCTGAGAGGAGGCGGCAGGCGTGTTCGCCGGGCGGAGGTGGTGCTGGGAGGCACCCGAGGTACGCGGATGCGGCTGAGGTGCGGGAGTGCCGGAGGTGGCCCGGTCGACGGTGAGCACGGAGTCGGAGATCGGAGAGGACGCGGCAGGTGCGTTCGTCCGGCCGTTGCGGCGCGGCTGCCGGGAGTCGCCTGGGCTCCTATGATCCCCGGGGTGCGGGAACGAACAGCCAGGACGCCGTACGCGGTCGCAGTGGTGCTGGCCGGTGGCTCGGGCACCCGGATGGGTGCCGCCATGAACAAGGCCTACCTGCCGCTCGCCGGGCGGCGGCTGGTCTCGTGGTCGCTGGCGGCGTTCGAGCGGGTGCCCGAGATCGGGGTGCTGGTGCTGGTCGCCCGCCCCGAGGACGGCGAGCTGGTCGACGAGGTCCTGGCGCGGACGACCAGCCCGGTCGAGGTCGTCTACGGCGGCGCCACCCGTCAGGAGTCCGAACTGTGCGCCCTGCGTGCGCTGGCCGACAGGGTGCGCGACGGCACCGTCGACGTCGTCCTCCTGCACGACGCCGCCCGGCCGCTGGTGAGCCCAGGCCTGATCGCCGGCGTGCTGCGGGCGGCCCGGGAACACGGCGGCGCGATTCCCTCGCTGCCCGCTGACGACGTGGTCCCGGTCATCGGCGACGTGGTCAGCGGCCCTGTGCTGGCTGCGGCGGTCAGGGTGCAGACCCCCCAGGGATTCCGGGCGGCTCCGCTGATCGCGGCCTACGAGCAGGCGGCCCGCGATGCGTTCGTGGGCACCGACACCGCCTCCTGCATGGAACGCTACTCGGCCGTGCCGGTCCGCTGCGTGCACGGCGACCAGCAGAACTTCAAGATCACGTATCCGCACGACCTGATCATCGCCGAGCGGTTCCTGGCGGAGCGGGCGTGACCACGGGCCGCTCTAACGCCGCAGCGGGTGCGCCTCGACGAGTGGCTCGGGCGCGGAGAGCCGCCACGCCTCGTACACCAGCTCGGTCAGCTCGTCGAGCTCGATCCTCGGCAGGTGGACGACCACCCAGCCGAAGCCGCCCGCGGTGAACTGGACCTCGAAGACGTCCGGGCGCTCGGACACCAGCGCCAGCTGCTCGGACAGCGTCTGCTTCAGGCCCACCGTCTTCGTGCGGGGCCAGTAGTAGCCGAAGCGCTTGCCGCACACGCTGTAGGACGTGTAGTCGCGGGCCTGGGCCCGCGTGACCTCAGCGAGCGTGTCCACCATGCGCAGGAACTGACGATCGGGCACAACCACGCGGTCATTGTGGCGTACGGCACCGACAGTCGGTACGGCTCTTCGCCGTCGGCGCGCTCCCGCCGGACCGGCAGGCGGCCGGACGTCCCCGGGGGACGTCCAGCCCGTGCCGACGTGCCTACCGCTGCTGGTTCTGGCGGTTGACGATCGCGGTCGCGCTCTCGCCGGTGTAGGCCGGGTTCCGGGTCGGCTCCGGCACGTACGTGCCGACCTCGCGCACCGACGCGACGTCCGCCGCCCGCTGGGCCGCGCGGCGCGCCTCCCACTCGGCGTTGACCGTCTCGTACTCCTCGCGGTCGCGGATCCTCGCCAGCGAGGACACGGCGATCCAGTGCGCGACGCCCAGGAGCAGCAGGATGATGCCGATCCGCAGCACGACGCCCTTGGCCTGGTCGTTCGCCGGCACGTCGATCGTCGACAGCAGCGCCAGCACGCCGAGGGAGCCGAGGTGGAACAGCACGGTCACGAGCGTGGTCAGGGACGACGCCTGCGGCTTGGGGGTGGCCTGCTGCAGGTAGCGGCGGCCGTTGCGGTAGATGATCTGCCCGTCGACCAGCACCAGCACGGTGCCGATGACGAGGAACGCCACATAACTGTTGGTGTCCATGGCTAACGCACCTTTTCTCCCGGTGTTTGAGGGCGGTTACCCGCAGGTCGCCCGCGAAAACCGACCGTCACGGTGGTTTATGAACGGCGGTATCCGGGTAGTACCCCCCGTGGGGCACGCACGATGAGAGAAAGGCGCGATCGATGCTTCCTCTGATTCTGGTCCTGTTATTGGTTCTCGTCCTGTTCGGCGTCGGCTTCGCCGTGAAGGCCCTGTGGATCGTGGCAGGTGTCCTGCTGGTGGCCTGGTTGCTCGGGTTCGTGTTCCGATCCACGGCTGCCGGAGGCGGCTCGGGTCGCTGGTATCGCTGGTAGTGCGAGCGCTTTTCGCCGGGCGGGCGGGTCAGGGACCCGTCCGCCCAGCGGCACGTTTGGCCGTGTGCGTGGCCGGGAATTCCCGGCGTGAGCCCGAAACCGTGTGAGGAGAGCGAGCGATGCACAGCGAGGACCACGAAGCCCAAGCCACCGCTCACCAGCTGGTCCACTGTGTCCTCGAGGCCGACTCGGAGGGCCTGACCGAAACGCTGGAGACCGTGGTCGACCAGCCGACGGAGGAGCTGAAGCCCTACGTCCGCGAGGTCGTCGCCGAGCTGATCAACGTCGCGACGACGGCGGTGCGCGGCAGCACCGCGCGGATGTTCGGCAACGCGGCGTTCGCGGTGGACCTCCGCGACGACGCGAACGACCGGGTCGCCATCGACGAGCTGGACCCACCCGTGCGGGCCACGATCCGCGCCATGCTGGCCGAGCTGAACGGCAGCCCGGACGACGCGTCGTTCCAGCTGGACCTCGCCGTGCGCGGCATCGACCGGCGGACCGGGCTCGACACCGTGCGGCGCGCGCTCACGATGACGGTCGGACTGCTGCACTGGAGCGAGCAGCCGGAACAACTGGAGGCGGTCATGGACCCCGACACCACCGCCAACGAGGCGGACCTGCTCGAACAGCAACTGGACATCCTGCCCGACGAGGACGACGGCCCCCGGCCGATGGACCACTACATCGAGGCCGACCCCGCCGACTTCCAGGAGCAGCAGCGTCCCATCCCCGACGACGAGGATCAGTAGCCCCTCACCCACACCCACACCTAGAAATGCGGGGAGTCGGGCTGGTCCCTGCAGCGTTGGGTGAGTGCCGCGCGGGTGCCGGCCCAGCGCTCGTTCTCGGCGATCTCCGTGGTGGCGTGGAAGTCCATCGGCCGCAGGGGGATGCCGAGCGAGTCGCGTTTGTAGTGCGTGAGCTGGCAGGTGTAGATGGTGAAGTGGTCGTGGTCCTCGCTCTCGCGCACGCGCAGCTTGGCGTAGTGCGCGGCGGCCCCGTCGGCGGCGATCAGGGTCGCGCGGCCGGTGCGGGCGAGGTTGGCGCGGGCGTTGGCGCTGGCGACCGCGACGAGGATCGCGCCGCGGTCGTTGGTGGCGAGCAGCTCGGCCGTGCAGAGGAGCATCACGTGCGGGTAGCCGTCCTCGTCGATGGTGACGAAGGGGAAGGCCTGCTCGTCGTGGTCCGGCTGGGGCCAGGTCTCCAGCAGGAGGGCGAGCTCCGCGGGCACGTTCATTGCGTCCACCCCGGCACTCTAGCCGGACACCGGGCTAGTCGATCAAGTGCTAACGCAGGTCCACCCGGTTCAGGAGCCGGTCCACCAGCTCCGGCAGGGACCGCTCGCCGGAGCTCTCCAGCCACAGCGCCCCCGCGGTCCGGAAGGCCGCGAGGAGGGTGGCGGCCATGAGCCGCGCCAGCTCCTCGTCCGCGCCGCGGTCCACCAGGGCCGTCGCCAGCTCGCGTTCGAGTGCCTGCTGGTCGCTCGCCTGACGGGCCAGCAGCGACGGGTGGCGGCGCAGGAGCCGCAGCTGCTCCACCCACTCCGGGTCGCGCACCGGCCGGCCGGGGAACAGGCCGGCGGTCGCGTTGCGCAGGGCCTGCCACGCGCCCTCGCCGGCGGGGCGTTCCCGGAGCAGCGACAGGAGCTGACCGGTGCGCTCGCGGTCGGCGTGGAGGATCGCGTCCTCCTTGTTGGCGAAGTAGTTGGAGAACGTCCGCCGCGACACGCCCGCCTCGTCCGCGATGTCCTCGACCGTCACGCCGTCCAACCCGTGCGCCATCGCGAGGCGCAGCGCGGCCTCGTGCAGCGACTGGCGCGTCGCGGCCTTCTTCCTCGTCCGCAGCGTGTCGACGGCCTCCACGAGGGCAACTCTACCGAGAGGGAATAATCTGCTCGTTGCGCAAGTTTGCGCAGTGGGCAGTATTATCCGGATTGGAGGGGGTCACATGGTGTCCGACGCGGCGGTGGACCGGAGCGAACACAGGCGACGGCTCGAGTCGCTGTCCGGCCTGTTGCTGGCGCTGTTCGTGGCCTTGATCAGCTCGACGGTGGTCTCGATCGCGTTGCCGCGCATCATCGGGGAGCTGAACGGCACGCAGACCCAGTACACGTGGGTGGTCACCGCGACCCTGCTCACGGCGACGGCCACGACGCCCATCTGGGGCAAGCTCGCGGACCTGTTCAACAAGAAGACCCTGCTCCAGACGGCCATCGGGATCTTCGTGGTCGGCTCGGTGATCAGCGGGTTCAGCCAGGACACCAGCCAGCTCATCGCCGCCCGCGCGTTCCAGGGCATCGGCATGGGCGGCGTGCAGGCGCTCGCGCAGGTCGTGATGGCGGCGATCATCCCGCCGCGGGAGCGCGGGCGCTACAACGGCTACCTCGGCGCGGTCATGGCGGTCGCGACGGTCGGCGGCCCCTTGCTCGGCGGCCTGATCGTGGACGTGTCGTGGCTGGGCTGGCGGTGGTGCTTCTTCGTCGGCGTGCCGATCGCGGTGATCGCGTTCGCCGTGCTGCAGCGGACGCTCAAGCTGCCGACCCTGCGCCGGGAGAACGTCCGGGTGGACTACCTCGGCGCGACCCTGATCGCCGCCGGCGTGAGCATCCTGCTGGTCTGGGTCTCGTTCGTGGACAACTCGTTCGGCTGGCTGTCGTGGCAGACCGCCGCGATGGTGGGCGCGGGCGTGGTCATCCTCGCGCTGGCCCTGCTGGTCGAGTCGAGGGTGCGCGAACCGGTCGTGCCGCTGAGGATCATCACGCAGCGGCAGCCGGCGCTGGCCATCGTCGCCAGCGTCGCGGCCGGCCTGGCCATGTACGGCGGCGCGGTGTTCCTCGGCCAGTACTTCCAGATCGGCCGCGGTTACACGCCGACGCAGGCGGGTCTGCTGACGATCCCGCTGATGGCTGGCGTGCTGGTCGCCTCGACCGTGAGCGGCCGCATGATCAGCCGGTCCGGGACGGTCAAACCGTACATCGTGGTCGGCGCCTTCACCCTGGCGCTCGGGTTCCTCGGGCTCGGCCTCGTCGACCACGACTCGCCGCTGTGGCAGGTCGACGTCGCGATGGCCGTCGCCGGCATCGGTGTCGGCATGACCATGCAGAACCTCGTGCTGGCCGTGCAGAACGGCGTCCCGCTGCGGGAGCTCGGCGCGGCGACCGGTGCGGTGACGTTCTTCCGGTCGCTCGGCGGCACGATCGGCGTGTCCGTGCTCGGCGCGGTGCTCGCCCACCGGGTCAGCACCGGTCTGTCGGCGGCGCTGCACGTGCCGGCCGGCTCGTCCTCGACGGGCAGTGTGAGCGCGCTCAACCTGAAGGCGCTGCCACCGGAGGTGCAGCAGGTCGTGCACACCGTCTACGGCGACGCGACCGCGCACATCTTCCTGCTGTCGGCGGCGGTGGCGCTGGTCGGCGCGCTCGCCGCGCTCCTGCTGCGGCGCATCACGCTGCGGACGACCATCGACCTCGAGAAGCGCGTGGAGACACCGGCGGTGTCGGACCCGGTCGCGGGATAGGGGAGCGGGATGAGCGGCAGTGCGGCCGCCTTCGAGTCCACGGCCGAACACTTCGGTCCCAGGCCGCAGCCGTCGGCGCGGGCCATCCTGGTCGGCGTCGACGGCTCCGACACGGCGATGCGGGCCGCGGCGTTCGCCGTGGGCCTGGCCAGGCGGCAGGGGTACCGGCTGATCGTCGCGTTCGTCGCCGCGCACTCGGCGCTGACCGCTCTCGGCCCGGGCATCGCGGCCGCCCAGGAGGCCGCGGCCGAGCTCGACGCCGACCTGCGCGGGACTGCCCGCGCAATGGCCGAGGAACTGGGCGTGCCCGTGACCTTCCTGAAGGCCTACGGCGACCCGTGCACCCGCCTGCGCGAGGCGGCCGACCAGTGCCAGGTCGACACCGTGGTGGTCGGGGCGTCGATGAGCGCGGGCCACCGCTTCGCCGGCTCGGTCGCGACGAAGCTGATCCGCGCCGGCCACTGGCCGGTCCTGGTGGTGCCGTGACCGGCGCCGGGAACGGCACCTGGAGCCAGGAAATGTAAGAAAATTTCGA
>NZ_JBJMIE010000077.1:0-16745 GCF_045807065.1 Actinophytocola sp.
GACTGCTCCGCCCGGACCGCAAGGACGAGACCTACCGCAACGGCAACCTCGGCGGCGTCCGCCAATGGATCGAATCGGTCAACCAGACCCTCAAGGGCCAACTCGACCTGGAACGACACGGCGGACGAACCCCGCACGGCGTGTTCACCCGCGTCGCACAACGCCTGCTGGCCATGGCCGCCGGCATCTGGCACAACTGGACCACCGGCGTGACCAGCAAACGATCACTCACAGCCTACGATCACTAAACATCAACTTCACCGCATCGATCATCTAGAAGCGCTGAAGGACGCGTTCCTCACGTCAGGCGTGACGAACGCGGTCAGGGCCAGGTTGGCGGTGGGGCCGTGGAGTCGCGGACGACCAGGTGTGTGGAGAGCAGCCGGGTGACCGGAGGTTGGGACGGGTCGGCGATGGCGGCCAGCAGGTCCTCGGCGGCGGCGACGCCCATGGCCTCGGTCGGCTGTTCCACCACCGTCAGCCGGGGGCGGACGAGGGTGGCCCACTCGTGGTCGTCGAAGCCGATCAGGGACAGGTCGCGGGGGCAGGTCAACCCGCTGTCCTGCACCGCGGCGAAGGCGCCCGCGCTCAGCACGTTATCCGTGCAGTAGATGGCGGTGACCGCCGGGTTGGTGCGCAGCAGGGTGCGGGTCGCGTCGTAGGAGATGGCGCTCGAGTACGCGCTGTGGACGACGTGTGCCGGTCGCACCGGGATCCCGGCGGCCCGCAGCGCCTGCAGGTAGCCCGCCAGGCGCATCGCGCTCGGGCGCAGGCCCGTCGCGCTCGGCTCGGTGGCGTCGGCCAGCGCGGGGTCGTAGCGGGACTCGCTGATGATGGCGATGTCGCGGTGCCCCAGGGCGATGAGGTGGTCGAGCGCCAGCCGGGACGCCTCGATGTTGTTGGCGGACACGAAACTCGCCCGCTCGACGCCGGGTGCCCGCCGGTCGAGCAGGACGAGCGCGGTGCCGTCCTCGGTGAGCCGGCGCAGGTGGTCGTCGTCCGTGCCGTCCAGCGGCGCGACGATGACCCCGTCCACGCGCTTGGCCGCCAGCGTCTCCACCGACCGGCGTTCCAGCTCGGGCTCGCCCTCGGTGCCGCTGACCAGGACCTCGTAGCCGTGCTTGCGGACGGTGCGGGCGATGCTCTGCAGCGCCTCGGCGAAGAACCGGTTGGACAGGTCCGGCACCACCACGCCGACGGTCTCGGTGTTGCCCGTGATCATGCTGCGCGCCAGGCTGTTCGGCCGGTAGCCCAGCTCGGCGGCGACCCTCGCGACCTTCTCCCTGGTGCGGGCGCTGACCTCGCTGGCACCCGCGAGCGCACGCCCGGCCGTCGACTTCGACACCCCCGCCGCGTGCGCGACGTCGATGATGGTCACGGTCTGGCGAGCGGTCATGGCGCCGACAGTATCCGTTCGACCAGCTCGATCACCCGCACCGAGTCCAGCGGGTCGACGGGCAGCGGACCGCCGGCACGCAGGGCCCGCGCGAGCAGGGCGTAGAACTCGGCGTAGCGACCGGGTTCCGTCTGGACCGGCCGCAGAGCGCCGTCGACGCCCACCCCGCCCCAGGCGCTCGCGGGCTCCTCGCCGAAGGACGGGTCGGTGGGACGGGCGCCGTCACGCAGCGCGGCCTCCTGCGGGTCCAGCCCGTGCTTGGTGAACGCGGCCCGGGAGCCGAGCACCCGGAACCGCGGGCCGACCTGGGCCGCGAGGCCGTTCATCCACAGGTGCGACCGGACGCCCGACTCGTGGTCCAGCACCACGAACGCGTCGTCGTCCGCGCGGCCGGCGCCCCGGGTGAACACCTCGTGGTGCACGGGTTCCGCGGCGCCGAACAGCTGTACGGCCTGGTCGATGACGTGGGTGCCGAGGTCGTACAGGATGCCGCCGCCCTCGCTCTCGGGCGTCGACGTCTTCCACGACGAGCCGCGGTCGGGCTTCCACCACTCGAACCGGGACTCGAACCGCCACACCTCACCCAGCGCGCCCGACGCCAGCAGCCGCCGCAGCGTCAGGAAGTCGCCGTCCCAGCGGCGGTTCTGGAACACCGTCAGCGGCACGCCGAGGCGGCCGGCCTTCTCGACGAGCGCCCGGCCGTCCGCCGAGGTGACGGTGAACGGCTTGTCCACCACGACCGCGACCCCGGCGTCGAGGAACCTGCCGGCCAGCTCGGCGTGGGTGGCCGGCGGCGAGCCGACGACGACCAGGTCCAGCTCCTCGCCGAGCAACGCGTCGACGGTGTCCACCACCCGCGTGTCGGGGTACCGGGCGAGGACCTCCGCGCCGCGCCGGGTCATCACCGCGGCCAGCGTGTAGTCCGGGTCGGCGGCGATGAACGGCGAGTGGAAGACCCGGCCCGCGGTGCCGAAGCCGATGACGGCCGTCCGGATCGGACTCATGCGACGAACCTGCCAGGCCCGAAGGTCGTGAGCAACGGGTGGGCCTCGCCGGTGACGATCTGGTCGGCGATCAGTTCCCCGGCGATCAGGCCGAGGGTGGCGCCGCTGTGGGTGAACGCGACGTGCAGGCCCGCGACGCCGGGCACCGGCCCCAGCACGGGCTCGCCGTCGGCCGGGATGGGCTTGCGGCCGGCCAGGACGGACTCGAGCGGCAGCTCGGGGTGGCCGGCCAGCACGGCGGCGGCCTCGGCGAGCAGACCGTCCACGACGGACCCGGGAACCTCGAACGTGCCGTCGGCGTGCCGCTCGACCGCCTCCTCCGCCCAGCCCGCGTCGAGCACGATTGCGCCGTCGGGCGTCGGCCGGAGCGAGACGCGTGGCGTGTTCAGCACGGTGCGCAGCCCGGTCGCCACGGGTCGGGTGCGCAGCAGCACCGAGATCGGGGTCCGGTCACCGATCGGCAGGCCGAGGCGGGCCAACGCGTCCGGCACGGCGGCGCCGGTGGCGAGGACGACGACGTCCGCGTCGAGGACCAGCCCGGACTCGGTGCGGGCACCGACCACCCGGTCACCCGCGACCGTGACGGTCGCCGGGCCGGTGTCCAGCGCCACGGTCCCGCCCAGCGCGGTGAGCTCCTTGACCAGCAGGTCGATCAGGGACGGCAGGTCGACCCAGCCCTCGCCCGGGTTGAAGACCGCGCCGTGCGCCGGCACGGCGGCCGGGTCGACGCCCGGCGCGACGGCGGGGATCTCCTCGGGGTGGACCCACTCCGCCGCGTACCCGACGGCCCGCTGATGGGCGAACATGGCGTCGGACTCGGCGCCCCAGTGGAGGCCGCCGTCGAACCGCAGCCAGTCGAGGCCGGGCAGGCGGGCGCTCAGGGTGCGGTAGCGGTCGATGCCGAGCACCCTCAACTGGTGGTACTCCACCCTCCGCGGCGCGGCCGAGTTCAGCCACGCGAGCGACCGGCCGGACGCGTCCCCGGCCAGCGCCGTGTCGGACACGAGCGTCACCGCGGCGCCCCGCCTGGCGAGCTGGTGCGCCGTGGACACGCCGAGGACACCGCCCCCGAGGACGACCACCCGGACCGCCGGTGCACGCGAAACCATCATTCCTCCCACCCTTTTCGGGAACGTTCCCGAAGCCTGTGTCCGGACCCTACGCACGCCGTCCCGAACCGGTCAAGCACTCTTCCTGCTGTTCGCAGCTCGCCGGCGATGACTCTTGACCTGACTCTTGACCACTGTGGACCGGCGTGCCTACAGTCCCATCTCATCACATCCCGGGAACGTTCCCGAAGAGGAGATCCATGAGCCTGAGAATCGGCGTGGACACCGGCGGCACCTTCACCGACCTCTGCGCCTACGACGAGGAGACCGGGCGGATCCACGTCCGCAAGGTCTCCTCCACCCCGGCCGACCCCGGGCAGGCCATCGTGCGCGGCCTCGGTGAGCTGCTCGACCAGATCGGCGGCAGGCGCGTCGACGAGGTGGCCTACTTCGCGCACGGCACGACCGTGGGCACCAACGCGCTGCTGACCGGGCGGGGCGCACGCACCGGCCTGATCACCACGAAGGGCTTCCGCGACCTCCTCGAACTGGGCCGCGGCCGGCGCCCCCACATGTACGACGCGCAGGCCGACAAGCCGCTGCCGCAGATCCCCCGCGACCTCCGCCTGGAGGTGACCGAGCGGGTCCGGCACGACGGTCGGGTCGCGGTCCCGCTCGACGAGGACGAGGTCCGCGCGGCGGTCCGGCGGCTGCGGGACAGCGGGGTCGTCTCGATCGCCGTCTGCCTGCTCTACAGCTACGTCCGGCCGGACCACGAGCAGGCCATCGGCGAGATCATCCGCGCGGAGTTCCCCGAGGCGCACGTCTCGCTGTCCTGCGAGGTGCTGCCGGAGTTCCGCGAGTACGAGCGACTGTCCACGGTGGTCACCAACGCCTACGTCGGCCCGGTGGTCGCGGACTACCTCGCCCGGCTGCGAGAAACCCTGGCCGCGTCGGGGCTGCGCGCCGAACCACACGTCACGCAGTCCAACGGTGGCGTCATCCCGTTCGTCACCGCGGAGAAGCTGCCGGTGCGGCTGGTGCTGTCCGGTCCGAGCACCGGCGTGGTCGGCGCGGCCGCGATCTGCACGGCGGCCGGCTTCCCCGACATCATCACGTTCGACATGGGCGGCACGTCCTCGGACGTCTCGCTGGTCCGGGACGGCGAGCCGAAGGTGGCCGCCAGCCTGGAGATCGACGGCCGGCCCATCCGCTCCCCCATGCTCGACATCCACACGGTGGGCGCGGGCGGCGGTTCCATCGCGTGGATCGACAGCGGCGGGCACCTGCGGGTCGGCCCGGCGAGCGCGGGCGCGTTCCCCGGCCCCGCCTGCTACGGCAACGGCGAGGAGGCCACGGTCACCGACGCCAACGTGGTGCTGCGGGTGCTGAACCCGGACTACCTGCTCAACGGCCAGCTGAAGATCGACAAGGACGCGTCGCACCGGGCGGTGGGACGGCTGGCCGCGACGCTTGGCATGTCCGTCGAGGAGACCGCGCAGGGGATCGTCAGCGTGGTCACGGCGAACATGGCGCGGGCGATCCGGGTCATCTCCGTGCACCGCGGCTACGACCCGCGCGACTACGCCCTCGTGCCGTTCGGCGGGGCCGGCCCACTGCACGCCGCGCGCCTGGCGGCCGAGCTGGGGTCGCCGGTCATCGTCGTCCCCGAGATCCCCGGCGCGCAGTCGGCGCTGGGGCTGCTGATGACCGACGTGCGGAGCGACTTCATGCGCACCCGCATCACCCCAGTGGCCACCGCCGAGGTCGCCGCCGTGCTCACCGAGCTGTCGGCGCGGGCGACGGCGTGGTTCGACCGCGAGGGCATCGCGGGACAGCGGCGGTCGGTCGTCCGCGGCGTCGACCTGCGGTACACGGGCCAGAACTACGAGCTGGGCGTGGACGTCCCCGACGGCGAGGTGACCGCGGAGACGGTTCGCGTGCTGGTGGACCGGTTCCACGACGCGCACGAGCGGATGTACGGCTACCGCGCCGAGGACGACCCGGTGGAGGCGGTGACGTTCCGGGTGCAGGCCGTCGGCTCCGTGCCACGCGCCCGGGTCGAACGGTCGGCCCCCACGGGTGCCTCCCTCGCCGACGCCGTGGTGGCGCACCGCTCGGTCTACCTCGACGGGTCCTGTGTGGACTGTCCGGTGTACGACCGGGCCCTGTTGGACGTCGGCCACCGGTTCGCCGGGCCCGCGATCGTCGAGCAGATGGACAGCACGACCCTGCTGCTGCCGTCGGACACCTGCGAGGTGGACACGATGCGCAACCTGATCATCCGGAGGAGCTGACGTGGCTGGAGCCGACGTGACGCAGGAACTGGACACGGTGCTGGTCGAGGTGATCGGCTCGGCGCTGGCGACGATCGTGGAGGAGATGAGCGGCACCCTCGTCCGCGCGGCCTTCTCCACCAACATCAAGGAACGGCGGGACTGCACCGCGGGACTGTTCGACGCGGACGGCCGCGGCATCGCGCAGGACGAGGGTGGCTCGCCGCTGCACCTGGGCTCGCTGATGGGCATCGTGGACAGCATCCTCGACCGCTTCCCCCGCGCGGAGATCCAGGACGGGGACACGTTCATCGGCAACGACCCGTACAACGGCGGCGGCTCGCACCTGCCCGACATCGTGCTGGCCACACCGGTCTTCGTGGACGGCGAGCTGACCGCGTGGGCCGCGACGCTCGCCCACCACGCCGACTTCGGCGACCGCGGCCACAAGCACATCTTCCAGGAGGGCCTGCGGATCCCGCCGGTGCGGCTGGTCCGCGCGGGCGTGCCGCAGGACGAGGTGCTGTCGCTGATCCTGCTGAACTGCCAGGTGCCGCACGAGCGGCGCGCCGACCTGCGGGCCCAGACGTCCGCGAACCGCCTGGCGGTACTGCGCTACCGCGAGCTGTGCGCGCGGTACGGGACGTCCACAGTGGTCGACGCCGCCCGGGAGCTGTTGGACTACACCGAACGCCGGACCCGCGCGGCCATCGCCGAGATGCCGGACGGCGAGTACGCCTTCACCGACCTGTTCGACTGCCCCGAGCTGGACGACGAGCTGGAGCTGCGGGTCAGGATCAGGATCGCGGGCGAGGAGATCCACTTCGACTTCGCCGGCAACCCGCCCCAGGTGCGGGCGAGCGTGAACGTGGTCTGGACCGCGCTGTACGCCACCGTCTACTACTCGGTGAAGAGCCTCATCGACGCCGACATCGTGCCGAACGCCGGGCTGTACCGGCCGATCCACATCGCGGCGCCGGAGGGCTCGATCGTCAACTGCGTCCTGCCGGCGGCGGTCAACGGGCGCAGCGAGACCTGCCAGCGCATCGTCGACCTCATCCACGGCGCGCTGGCCACCGCGGTGCCACGACGGGTGACCGCCGCGAGCAACGGCGCGAACACCGGCGTGCACTTCTCCGGGCGGCACCCGGTCACCGGCGCCGAGTTCGTCTACCTGGAGACCATCGGCGGCGGGTCGGGCGCGCGGGCCACCAAGGACGGGCTCGACGGCGTCCAGGTGCACATGACGAACACGTCCAACCTGCCGGTGGAGAGCCTGGAGACCGAGTACCCGCTGCTCGTCGAGGCCTACGAGCTGATCGACGACTCGGGCGGCGTCGGCGAGCACCGCGGGGGCATGGGGATCCGGCGCCGGGTCAGGGTGGAGGGCGACGAGATCCACTTCTGGGTGGACACGAGCCGGCAGCGTTCGCAGCCGTGGGGACTGTGCGGCGGCGGTCCCGGGGCGAGCGCGAGGGTGCTGCTCAGCGAGGGCGCCGGCCCGGTCGACCACGGGTACGCGCTGCTGCGGAGGGGAGACGCGGTCACCGTCGAGACCGCGGGGGCGGGCGGCTACGGCCGTCCGGAGGACCGAGCACCGGAGGCCGTCCAGCGGGATCTCGCCGAGTCGCGGATCACGCCCGACACGGCCGCACGCCACTACCACCCTGAAGAGGAACACCCATGACCACGACCCAGTCCCCACCCGCGACCATCACCACGAACGCGCGCCGCCGGGTGTTCGCCTCGACGATGATGGGCAACATCGTCGAGTACTACGACTTCACGCTCTACGGCACGCTCGCCGCGGTGCTGTCGAAGATCTTCTTCCCCGGCGCGGACGCGACGGTCGCCCTGCTGTCCACGTACGTCGGCGTCTCGCTGTCGTACTTCGTCCGGCCGATCGGCGGGCTCGTCCTCGGGCCGCTCGCGGACCGCAGGGGCCGCCGGTTCGTGCTGGTGCTGACGATCGTGCTGATGAGCCTCGGCACCGCGGGCATCGGCGTGCTGCCGACGTACGCGGCGGTCGGGGCCGCAGCGCCGGTGCTGCTGCTGTTCTGCCGGGTCCTGCAGGGCTTCGGCGCGAGCGTCGAGTTCACCACGGCCGCGCAGTTCATGCTGGAGCACGAGCGCGGCAGCCGGCGGAACTACCTCACCGGGCTGATCAACGCCACCTGCTCGGTCGGCTCGCTGCTGGCGGCCACCGTGGCGTTCACGCTGACCACGGCCATGCCCGACGCGGCGTTCACGAGCTGGGGCTGGCGCATCCCGTTCCTGCTGGCGGTGCCCATCGCGTTCGTCGGCCTCTACATCCGCCGGCGGCTGGACGAGACGCCCGAGTTCCGCGAGGTGCTGGCGCTCGCGAAGTCCGAGCGCATCGAGCAGACCCCGCTGCGGGACGCGGTCCGGTACTACTGGCGCGACATGCTCAGGGCCATCGGGCTCGGCGCTGGGCAGCGGATCGGTTCCTACACCATCCAGGCGTACTTCGTGACCGCGCTGATCAGCGCCGGTTTCCCCACCTCACTCGCCCTGCTCGCGTCGATGCTGACCTACGCGGTCGGGCCGGCGCCGAGCATCTGGGGCGGGGTGCTGGCCGACAAGTACGGCGCCCGGCTGCCGCTGCTGGTGGGGTACGGCCTGTTCGTGCTGCTGACCGTGCCCACGTTCATGGCCATCGGCAGCAGGTCGATCGTGCTGGCCACGGCCGCCGTCGTCGTGTTCACGGTGCTCAACAATCTCGTGTCGGCGCCGCTGAACACCGCGTACGTGCTGAGCTTCCCGCCGGAGGTGCGCTCCAGCGCGGCCGCGCTCAACTTCAACATCGGCACGTCGCTCATCGGCTCCACCGCGGGCCTGGTCGCGGTGTGGTTGCACAGCCTGACCGGCACCGACGTGGCCTTCGGCTGGTACATGACGGCGGCCTGCGTGGTGTCCATCCTGGTCACCCTGTTCGCCCTGCCGCCGTCGGTCGACTACCGCGAGCCGGACTGGAGTGCGGCCGCTACCCGTGTCGCTTGACGTCCCCGCCCCGCCGGTAGGCCATGATGGTGCCGGCGGTCGGCGGAGGTGGGTGACACACCGGACATGTCGGAGCACGTCCTCGAGCTCATCGAAGCGGTGAGCCATGAGCCGCGGTGGCTGGTCGGGCACCACGCGGAGGTGCTGGCCGCGGTCCTGTCGTGCGACCGGGACGGGTCGCGCGGGAACGGGACCCGGCTGGCGTCCGCCGTGTGGCCCGCGGCGGGTCAGGTGCGGGACCCGCGGTGGTGGCAGGAGCTGGCCGAGGCCGGCGAGGCGCTGGCCATCGCCGACCGGGACCCGGCGGCGCTCGTCGACCTGCTGCACGGCTGCGCCATGACGTTCGCCGCGCACGGGGACCGGCTGCGGGCCGAGGAGCGGTGGGTGCGCGCGCTGGCGGTCGCCCGCCGGGACGGCCTCACCGACCGGGCACAGGCGGTGCTCAGCGCGCTCGGTGCGCTGTACCGCGGCTGGGGTCGGCTGAGCAAGGCGCTGGACGCCTACCTGGGGCTGGTGGACCTGCGGCAGGCCGCGGGCGACCCGGCCGGGACGGCGGACGCGCTGGTCGAGGTCGGCGCCACCATGCACGCGGCGGGCCGGCCGCGTTCGGCCGAGGAGTACTTCGACCGCGCCGACGACCTGCTGGCCGGCGGTGACGCGCCGGCGACCCACGCCCGCGTCCTGGTGTGGTGCGGCCGGACGCGGTGGGAGCAGGGCCAGCACGGCGCGGCCAGGCGGCGGTGGAGCCGGGCGCTGGCCATGCTGGTGGACGTCGACGAGGAGGCCGCGAACCGGGTGCGGGAGCTGTTGGCCACCGAGAGCCCTGTCTTCCGCTACTGGGCGAACACGTCGTCGTCCCCGTCCGGTGGCGTCGGGTAGCTCAGCTCGAAGAGGTTCATGACGTCCGGGACGGTGAAGACCTGCCGGTAGCTGCGGCCGTTCATGCTGCTGATCACGCCCAGCCGCATGAGCTGCTTGGTGAGGCTGGCGGCCTGCTGCACGGTGAGGTCGTTCCGCTGGGCGATCTGCAGGTTGGTGGTGAGCGGCGTGGCGGCCAGGTCGCGGGTTACCCGCACGATTCCGTCCATGCGCTTACCGAGCCTGCCGAGATGTTCCTCACTGATTCGTTCGGCCCGCGTGATGAATCGCAGCTGGCTCCGGCACAGCTCCTGGATGCCCGTGGCGAAGAACACCAGGAAACCGTCGAGGTCACCCTTGTGGACCATATCGAGAATGTGGTCCCGGTAATCGTCGCGGTGCCGGCTGAGCCATTCGGAAACCGGCAGCAGCGGATCGCGGAGCGCGCCTTCCCGAATCAGCGCGAGGGTGATGTACAACCGGGAAAGATGGTCGGCGTGCGCGACCGGAGCCAGTACCGACAGCTGGTAGTGGCCGAGCGCGACCCTGGCCAGCAGCGGCGCCTCGCAACCGGAGTCGACCCACGCCGACCACTGCATGCCGCTGGTCTGCAGCTCCGCGCCCGGCGGCACCGTGAGCAGGTAGGCGTCGCGCGGGTCGGGGCCGCCGAGCCAGGCCGGCCCGGAGCGCCAGTTCACCTCGGACACGTCGTCCCCCTCGATGAACCCCAACCCGTCGGCCGCGCCGTCGATGATCGTGCCGAGTTGGCTCAACAGCGCCAGGTTCAGTGCGCCGCCGGCCCGCACCCAGGCCACCGCCTCGTCGTTGGCGTGGAGGTGGCGGCGCAGGTCGTCGTCGACCGCCGACCCCCCACCGATCCCGGGCAGGTCCGCGAGCAGCAACTCCCGCAGCGCCGCGAAGACCCCGCCGAGCTCCCCCGACCCGTGCACGTCCCGGAGCTGCGCCAACCGCACGAGCCCGGCCCGGTTCGGCAGCCGCGCGGCGGCCTCGTCGAGCCGCCCCACCGCCTGTTCCGCCTCGGCGAGAATTCGGTAGGTCTGCGGCTGGAGCCGCACCATTGACGGCAATGGCCGCGGCAGGAACGCCCCGGCCAGCCGCAGCCGAGGAGGAATGTCGTCGATGCCTTCAGCGAGGAACCACCGACCCGTCTCCGCGGGCATTGCGTCAGGCATGGCGGAAAGACTGGCCGACCGGACCGAAAATCGGCAAACCTTTCAAAGTCCGCACGCAAGATCACCACCCAGGGTTCCTCACCAATTAGTGGGTGAAGCCCGGGGTGATTCACCTCCACAACGACTTCATGCCGAAATCGCCCAAACGAGCCGTCGGCCCTCCCCTCGTGCACTCACCGTCAGGCTCCCACCCATAGTCGAACAAACGTTCGAGCCTGTGTCAAGTGGTGGCGCGGGGGTCGGCGTCAGCGCGCTCGCTGTTCACTCGAGCGCGCCGTCGAGCACTCCTCTCGTCACCCGGTCGTCCAGTGAACTGACCGGCGACTGCGTGCGCACCCATGGTTGCCCGCCGAAGTACCGGCTGACAATGCGTTCCGCGGTCCGGGTGGTCACCGCCTGGTTGGTCAGCGTCGGGTTGGGGCCGCCGAGGGAGTTGGCCAGTGCGGAGTTGTCGCCGACGAAGAGGCGGTCCACCCAGCGGGACTCGGCGTAGGCGTCGAGGACCGAGTCGGCCGGGTCGGTGCCCATGCGCATGGTGGAGTGAACGTGGAGCGGGACCGCCGGGAAGTCGATCCGCAGCACGCGGCGTGCGCCGGCGGCGCGGACGATGGCCGCCGCCTGGTTGCACAGGAACTCGCGGTTGCGCTGGGTTCTCGCGCTGCGCCTGCGGTGTTCGAAGACGACCTTGGGGATCGGGCCGTTCTCGTCCGGTGGCAGGACCGAGCGCAGGACGCGGTTGTCCGGCTCGACGTCGTCGTCGGTCAGCACCAGGACGTTCACCAGTCTGTCCACATCGGACAGCAGGTCCTTCAGCTCGTCACCCATGATCCGGCCGGCCTTGCCGTCCCACGCGCCGGTCGGGCCGCGGCCGTTGTCGTAGGCGCCGCGGACGCCGCTGTCGGACAGCCCCATGGTGAGTGCCTGGAGCGCGGGCGGCAGTCCCACCTGTTCGATGGCGCCGTGGCCGGGGTAGTCGGCGCGCGCGGAGGACGAGGCGCCCTTCGAGTTGCCGGTGTACTCGTCGAACACGCCGATCACCCAGTCGATCGAGTGGTCGGTGTAGCCGCGGCCGACCCAGCCGTTCGGGTCCGGCAGCTCGCTGTTCAGCCACAGCCTGGGGTTCTCGGTGCACCCGGCGGACAGCACGACCACGTTCGCGGTCTCCTCGTGCTGCTCGTGGGTGCGGGTGTCGCGCCAGCGCACGCCCTTCGCGACCGTGCGGCCGGCCTGCTGCTCGGTGAGCACCCGGGTGGCGAACGCGTCCGGCACCAGCGTCACGCGCCTGCCCCCGACCGCCCACAGGTCGGCGGTGAGCGCCATCGGCAGGTAGGAGTTGTCCGTCTGGCGCTTGGCCTTCAGGTTCCTCGGCGCCTGCCGGGGCTCGAAGCAGCCCTGGAAGCAGTAGCCGCAGAACGTGCAGCCGGTGGCCTCCGGGTAACGCAGGTGCGCGTCGTCGTTCGTGCGCCCGGCCGTGCCACCGGGCTGGAGGATCGCGTTCTCCTGCGGGCGGAAGCTGTCGCGCAGGATGTCCTTGGTGGCGTTGACGGGAAGGCCGACGCGTTCGCAGCCGCGGAAGAACACGGCCTCCTTGGTGCCCATGGCCGCGGTCTGGACGGGCAGCGTCGCCTCGACCCACTCGTAGTACGGGATGAGTTCCCGGTACCCGAACGGAAACCGGTGCGCCACGTCGTAGGCGTCGCGGTCCGCGCCGGTGTAGTCGGCGAACACGCCCGGCATGGCCCGGGGCGAGTTCGCGAAGTAGTGCTGGGTGGTGCCACCGGTACCGGCGAGCTGGAACACGTACGAGTACTGCGGCAGCTCGCGGAACCACGGCGGCTGGTCGAACCGGTCCGCCGGGCCGAAGCGGAGGTAGCCGTCGGCGGGGTTGTTGCAGTCGTTCTCGTACCGGGACCACTCGCGTTCCGGATCCCGATAGAACGGCCCGGCTTCGAGCAGGAGCACGTCGAGGCCCTGAGCGGCGAGTTCCTTCGCCATGACCGCTCCGCCGCCACCCGCGCCGACGATGATCACGTCCCGCATCACGCGCCTCCGTATTCCGGGGCGGTGCTCACCGCACGCCGTCCCTGGTAGTAGCCGAGGAACTCCGCCCAGCCGTCGGCCGGCGTGGTCCGCCCGGGCATGTAGCGGCTGAGGTCCCAGCCGACGGGTCGCCGCACCGCGGTCCGCGTGGCGCGGTCGAACACCCCGAACTCGGTGTAGGCGGTGAACGTGGACAGGGTGAGCAGCAGACCGCCGGCGTACCGCAGCAGTCCGGACGCGCTCTCGTTCAACGGCTCCGGCAGCTGCGCGTCGATCAACGCGACGAGGTCGGGGTCGGCCTGCTCGATCCGCTGGCACGCCCGCGCCTTCTCCGGGTGCGTCAGGTTCGCGAACGGCGAGCCCGCGATCGGACCGACGACGGCCGTGGGACGCACCTGCGTGGCGGCCAGGTTGAACAGCAGCGCCAGCGCGAGGGACACCGGCAGCGTGCGGTCGTTGCGCAGAGCCAGTTGGAGGACGTCGTCGAGAGTGGCACCGACCGCCTCCAGCGGTGCGAGCGGCCCGGTGAGCAGCGAGTCCGGGAGGGGAACCTCACTGGCGCCGGTCACGAACGCCGCGGTCAGCGCCTGGACGTACGCGTCGGGCCAGGGCAGGAAGAAGTCGAGGGTGTGCTGGATCAGTTCCGGGGACCGCGCCTCCACACCACCCGGCGCCGGGCTGGTGAGCGCCTGCGCGACGGAGTAGCGGTCCGGCCCGGGCACCCCGAACACGGCGAGCCCGGCGTAGGTGTCGTAGGTGAGCAGGTCGAGCGCCGGCTGGACCACCTGCTCCAGCAGGGGCGCCAACACCTCCGGCACGTCCGCGGCCGCCGTCCGCGCGGGCCAGAGCCCACCCACCGCGGCAACCGCCCCCACCAGCCCCGCCCGAATGAGAAGATCACGGCGGCGCATACCCGGCCGCGCTGAACTGTTACTCGTGGTCACGGCTTTCATCGTGGGACGGGCCACGCGTGCCCGCTCGACGAGGACCCGGTATTCGCCGAATTCCTGCGCGGGTGACAAAGGTGCCACGAGCCTTCATCACCGGCACACGAATTCGTCGCGCGACAATGCACGTGTCCGAGCATCGAGGAGAACAGCATGCGCAGCACGGCGTTCGTGGTAGTGGCTCTCGTCCTGTCCGTGGTGACCCCGGTCGTTCCCGTCGCTGCCGAGACGCCGCCGCTGCCACAGATCTCACCGACACCGCAGTCGGTGGTGCGGACGTCCGGGCAGGTGCGGGTCCCGTCCCGGGTCCGGCTCGTGACCGGCCGGCACAGCGACCCGGCGGCCGTGCGCGAGACGGTCGCGCTCCTGCGTTCGGCCGGCGCGAGGGACATCGTGCGTGGCGCGAGTGCCCGCATGACGGTGTACGTCGGCGGTCCGGGTGACAACCGTGGCGTGCCGGGGGCCGACCCGCACCGCGTGTCACACCTGCCCGCCGGCGGGTACCTCCTCGCGAGCGAAGGCGACCGTCGACAGTGGACAGTATTGATGTCTGGTGTGGACGGTGCCGGTCAGTACTACGCCGCCCAGACGTTGCGCCAGCTGATCCAGCCACGTCCAGGCCCCGACGACCTCGCCGGGTCGGTCGTCGTGGACTGGCCCGCGCTGCCGTTCCGCGGCACCGTCGAGGGCTACTACGGCACCCCGTGGACACAGGCGGACCGGTTGCGGGTACTGGACTTCCAGGGCCGCATGAAGCTCGGCACCTACGTCTACGCCCCGAAGGACGACCCGTACCACCGCGACCGCTGGCGTGAGCCGTACCCGGCGGCGCGGCTGGCGGAGTTCCGCGAGCTGGCCGCCCGCGCCGCCGACCGCCACGTGGACCTCGTCTTCTCGCTGTCGCCCGGCGCGGACATCTGCTACAGCGACGACGGCGACTTCCGCCTCCTCATCGCCAAGACGCAGGCGCTGTACGACACCGGCGTGCGGTCCTTCGCCCTGTTCTTCGACGACATCGCGGGCCAGCTGACCTGCCCGGCGGACGTGGAGCGGTTCGGCGCCGACCCCGCTCCCACCGCGGCCGCGCAGGCCTCCCTGCTCAGCCGGTTCACCACCGAGTTCCTCGCCACCCACCCGGGCGGTGGTCCGCTGCTGACCGTGCCCACCGAGTACAACGGCACCGCGTCCAGCACCTACAAGCAGCGGTTCGCCGCGCTCGTGCCGCCGGCGGTGCACGTGCTGTGGACCGGACAACAGGTCATCTCGCCGACGATCACCGACGCGGACGTCGCCGCCGCCCGCGACCTCTACGCCCACCCGCTCGTGCTGTGGGACAACTACCCGGTCAACGACGGCCAGCCGGACCGGCTCTACCTCGGTCCGCTGACCGGCCGCGGGCCGCATCCCGGCTCCTCGGGCCTGCTGGCCAACCCGATGACGCAGGCCGAGCCGTCCAAGCTCGCGCTCGCCACCGTCGCCGACTACGCGTGGCACCCCGCCGCGTACGACCCGAACCGCTCCTGGGCGAACGCCCTGCGCACCCTGGCCCCGTCGCTCGCCGCGTTCGCCGACGCCAACCGGACCTCGCCGTTGGAGCCGTGGCCGGCCCCGGTGCTCGGCGCCCGGATCGCCGACTTCGAGGCCGCCCTCGCCGCCGGCCACCCCGCCACCGCCGCCGCGCTGCTCACCCGCCAACTCACCGCGCTGGCCGCGACCCGCACCGCACTGGCCGGGGTGTCGGGTGACCTGGACGGCCCGGCGTTCGTGGCGTCGGCGGATCCCTGGCTGCGCAAGGCCGAACACCTCGGTACCGCGGGCGCGGCGATCGTGGCGTCGCTCACGGCCGAACAGGCCGGGGACCTCACCACGGCCTGGCGGCAGCGGGTCGTGTTCGAGGAGTCCGTCACCGCGGGCGACGCGATCCCGCAGACCCTCGCGCCGGGCGTGCTCGACCCGTTCCTCGACCGCGCCGGCGCCGCGAGCCGGCTCGTCACACTGTCCACACCGACTCCCGGCACGCCACTCACCCCCGGCGACGACCTCACCCTGACCGCCCGGGTGCGGTCGGGTGACGTGCCGATCACCTCGGTGCGCTACCTCGTCGGCGACGAGGTGATCGGCACCGCGACCACCGCGCCGTACACCGTGGTGTGGCACGGCGCGCCCCGACGACTCGCCCGCACGGTCGTCGAGGTCACCGACGCGACCGGCGCGGTCGTGCGCTCCGCGCCGGTGAACCTCATGATCGGCGCCCCGGACCGGGCCCTGCTGGTCCACGGCGACGACGGCAACCCCGGCACCGCGGGCCTGGCCCCCGGCGAGGAGGACGTCCGCGACCGCCTGGAACACCTGGGGTTCGCCGTCGACCCGATCCTCGCCACGTCGGCCGACCCCACCTCCGCCGACGGCGAGGCGCTGGTGGTGGTGTCCTCGAGCGTGGCGTCGGGCGACGTGGGCGCGAAGTTCCGCGACGTGGCCGTCCCGGTCATCGCGTGGGAGGCGTTCGTCTACGACGACATGGGGATGGCCACGTCGTCCGGCGAACAGTTCCGCGCGACCACGGTCGACTTCACCGACGCGACGACGCCCCTGTCCGCCGGCCTGCACGGTCCGGTCCAGGTCTACCGCCAGGAAGGCCGCATCCGCTGGGCCGTCCCGGCAGAGGGCGCGACCGTGGCCGCGACGATGCCCGGCGACCCAACGCGGGCCACCGTGTTCGGGTTCGACACCGGTGCCCCACTGCTGGGCGGCCTGACCGCGCCCGCCCGCCGCGTGGGCCTCTACCTCGGCGACGAGGGCCTGCTACGCGGCCTGGTCGCCGACGAGACCGTGCACGTCTTCGATGCGGCGGTGACCTGGGCGACAGCACGCTAGCGCCCAAGCAGGAACGCCCGGCGAGCCGGCGGCCGGACGAGGCCGTGCGCGTGTTCGACGGGCGATCACCCCGGACGACGGGATGCA
>NZ_JBJMIE010000078.1:0-12876 GCF_045807065.1 Actinophytocola sp.
GCTGCTGCAGGTCGACCTGGCCGCGCCGGTCGGCGCGGCCGACGTGACCGGGCGCGTCACGTCCCTGGGCCAGCTCCCGCTGCAGAGCGGCTGCTCCGGTTCCTTCGAGGTCGAGGGCATCGACTACGACGAGCGGGACGGCACCCTCCGCGTCGTCGTGATGTCGCCGAGCATCTGCCTCCTGTTCGACAGCAAGACGTGGCGGTTCCAGAGGAGTTAGAGCTTCACCGGGTACTGCGGCTCCGGGATGCGTGGCTGGATGCTCTTCGTGACGAAGATCCCGTGCCACAGCATGTAGACCAGCAACGCCCAGATCCGCCTGCTGTGGTCCAGGGTGCCCGCGCGGTGCTCCTCCAGCAGCTTCAGCACCGCGCTCTTGTCGATCTCCTCGTCCGTCTGCGAGCCGAGGATGACCTGCCGCGCCCAGTCGTACATCTCGTCCCTGAGCCACAGGCGGATCGGCACGGGGAAGCCCAGCTTGCGGCGGTTCAGCACGTGTCCCGGGACGATCCGCCGCAGTGCCTGGCGCAGCGCGTACTTCGTGGTCTCCCTGGTGATCTTCTCCTCGACCGGGATCTTCGCCGCGACCTTGAAGACCTCCGCGTCCAGGAACGGCACGCGCAGCTCCAGCGAGTTGGCCATGGTGACCTTGTCGGCCTTGACCAGGATGTCGCCGCGCAGCCAGGTGAACAGGTCGACGTGCTGCATGCGGGTCACCGGGTCCCAGTTCGCCGACTCGCGGTACGGAACCGCGGTCACGTCCATGTGGCTGATCGCCGGGTCGAACGTCCTGAGCACCGACCGGAGCTGGTCGTCGCGGAAGATCCGCGCGTTGCCGTAGTAGCGCTCCTCCAGCGAGAGCGAGGCCCGGCGCAGCAGGTCCTTGCCCCGCTTGCCCTCCGGCAGCTTGGTCGACAGCGAGCCCATGGCCTTGCGGAGCGCGCCGGGAACCTTCTCGAACGCCGCGAGGGAGATGGGTTCCTTGTAGATCGTGTAACCGCCGAACAGCTCGTCCGCGCCCTCGCCCGACAGGACCACCTTCACGTGGCGGCGGGCCTCGCGGGCGATGAACCAGAGCGGCACCAGCGCCGGGTCGGCCACCGGGTCGTCCAGGTACCAGACGATCAGCGGCAGCGCCTCCATCATCTCCTCGGCGCTGACCGTCCTGACCACGTGTTTCACGCCAATGGCGGCCGCCGACTCGGCCGCGACGTCGACCTCCGAGTAGCCCTCGCGCTCGAAACCCGTCGTGAACGTCACGAGGTTCGGGTTGTGGTCCTTGGCCAGGGCGGCGATGGCCGTCGAGTCGATGCCGCCGGACAGGAAGGAGCCGACGGTCACGTCCGCGCGCATGTGCTTGGCGACCGAGTCGCGCAGGACCTCGGCGATCTCGTCGTACAGCTTCTCCGGCTCGTCCCCGACCGGCGTGGGGCGGAACGTGTGGAAGAAGTAGCGGTCGGTGCGGACCTCGCCGCCTGGGGAGATGGTGAACGAGTGGCCGGACTCGATGCGGCGGATGTCCTGGTGGAGGGTCTCCGGCTCCGGGACGTACTGCAGGGTCAGGTAGTGCTGCAGTGCCGTCCGGTCCAGTTTCTCCGTGACGTGCAGCCGGGGTGCCAGCTCCAGGAGGGCCTTCTTCTCGCTCGAGAACGCCACGCCGCCCGGGCCCGCGGAGTAGAACAGAGGCTTGATGCCGAACGGGTCGCGCGCCCCGAAGACCACGCGGCGGCGCCAGTCCCAGATGACGAACGCGAACATCCCTCGCAGCTTCTGCACCGCGGAAGGGCCCAGGTAGTGATACAGGGCGACGATGACCTCGCTGTCGCCGTGGGTGCGCATGGTGGCGCCGTGCTTCTCGATCAGCTCCTGGCGCAGTTCCACGTAGTTGTAGATCTCGCCGTTGAACAGGAGGGTGTAGCGCTCCTGGACCCCCTCGGGGCTCCAGTGCAGGGGCTGGTGGGAGTGGTCGACGTCGATGATCGACAGCCGGTTGAAGCCGAAGACGACCTCGTCACCGGCCCACGTGCCGCTCTCGTCCGGACCCCGGTGCCGCTGGCAGCGCATGGCTCTGGCGACCGCGTCCCTCGTCGCGTTTGCTTCCTGTTCGGTCGGGCACACCACACCAAGCAGACCGCACACGGTCGGCACAACCTTCCCTGTCGAGTGCACGTCACGGGCAAGTATGGCTGTCTCGTCCAAGCGTGCCCCTGAGCGGTGTGGCCCGCGCCTCTCGGCTAGGCTCCAACGCTGTGATCACCGGTCTTACTAGGAGGGATCGCGCAGTGGGCGGAACGCGTCGTTCTCGGGCAACGCGACTGACCAGGATCGCTGGGCTCGTCGGGCTGGTCGCGCTGACCGCGACCGGCTGCTCCGGGGGTGCGGTGCTGCGCTTCGGCTGGCCAGAGGGCGTCACGCCCCAGGCCGATCGGATGCGCGACTTCTGGACGGGCGCGGTCATCGCGTCGCTGATCGTCGGCGTGATCGTCTGGGCGCTGATCCTGTGGCCGGTGGTGGCGCACCGCAAGAAGAGCGACGTGCTGCCCAAGCAGTTCCAGTACAACCACTTCCTTGAGGTCATCTACACCGGCCTCCCGGCGATCATCGTGGTGGTCCTGTTCTACTTCACGGTGACGACGCAGAACTACGTGCTGGCCGAGGAGCCCACGGACAAGGTCGGCGCGAACGTCGACGTCCTGGCCTTCCAGTGGAACTGGCAGTTCACCTACAACGAGTACATCGACGCCGACGGCCACCACGTCGTGCCGAAGACGCCCGACGGTGCGAAGGTCACCACGACCGGCAGCACCACGGAGATCCCGCTGCTGGTGCTGCCCACGAACGCGACCATCCACTACCGGCTGCACTCGAAGGACGTCATCCACTCGTTCTTCGTCCCGGAGTTCAACTTCAAGCGGGACGTCTTCCCGAACCCGGAGAAGAACAACCAGGACGAGACCTTCCAGAACATGATCGACCGGCCGGGCGCGTTCGTCGGCCGCTGCGCCGAGCTGTGCGGCACCTACCACTCGGGCATGAACTTCGAGGTCAGGGCGCTCGACCAGAACCGGTTCGACGACTACATGGAGCTGCGGGTAACGACGAACGAGGCCACGGGCAAGCCGTACACGGCCGCGGAGGCCCTGGCCAAGATGAGCAGGGACGACCCGTCGTGCGGTCAGCTCTGCTCGCCGTACGCCGTCGAGACGTCGCCGTTCAACAGCGACCGCACCGCCCGAACCTCCTCGAACTGACCGGAGGACTTGAAGTCATGAGGGTCGAAGCCAGGCTTTTCGACATCACCACGGGGTTCTTCTTCCTGGCCGCCGTCGTCTACGGGGTCTGGTCGAGGGAACCGGCCGGCACGGTAGGCCTGATCCTGACCGGCGGGCTGTCCCTGATCATCGGCTCGTACTTCCACTTCGTCGCCCGCCGCGTCGCCCGCCGCCCGGAGGACAACCCGGAGGCCGAGATCAGCGACGGCGCGGGCGAGGTCGGCTTCTTCTCGGCGGGCAGCTACTGGCCGGTCACCATCGCCGCTTCCGGCGGCCTGGCCGCCTTGTCACTGGCCTTCATGCAGATCTGGCTGCTCGTCGTCGCGCTGATCTGCATCCTGGGCGCGGTGGCCGGCCTGGTCTTCGAGTACCACACCCGCCCGAACGCCACGGACTGAGTTCTCAGGCACGAAAAAGGGCCCTTTCGAGTCACCTCGAAGGGGCCCTTTCGGGTTGTCTCAGGCGAGTTCCTTGCTGCGGGTGATCCACCGATCCAGGAGCTTGGCTGCCCGGCCGGAATCGATGGCCTCCGCGGCGGTCGCCATCCCGGCCCGCAGATCGGCCGTCAGGTCCTCGGAGAAGCCCCTGAAGGCCGCGATCGCGCCCGCGGCGTTGACCAGCACGGTGTCGCGGACCGCGCCCGCGTCGCCGGCGACGAGCGACCGCAGGACGGTGGCGTTCATCGCCGCGTCGCCACCCTTCAGCGCTTCGGGCGCGGCAGGGGTCACGTCGAGTGCGCCGGGGTCGATCACCTCGGAACGGACAGTCCCACCGGACACCACCCAGGCCGACGTCGTGGTCGTGGTCGTGATCTCGTCCAGGCCGTCATCGCCCCGCACGACCAGCACGGAGAAGCCGCGGCCGGCGAGGACCTCGGCGACCACCTGCGCGAGCGGCGCGTGTGCGCACCCGACCAGCGCGGACGTCGGCTGCGCCGGGTTCGTCAGCGGGCCCATGATGTTGAACACCGTGGGGATGCCCAACTCCCTGCGGGTGGGGCCGGCGTGGCGCAGGGCCGGGTGGAAGGCCGTCGCCAGGCAGAAGCCGATGCCAACCTCACGCACGCATGTGGCCACCGCTTCGGGGGACAACTCGATCACCACACCGAGTGATTCGAGTACGTCCGCCGCTCCGCAGCGCGACGACTGGGCACGGTTGCCGTGCTTCACGACCGGGATTCCCGCGGCCGCCACCACCACCGCGCTCATCGTGGAGATGTTCACGGTGCCGGACTGGTCGCCGCCCGTGCCCACGACGTCGACGGCCGGTATGTCCAGCGACACCCGCCTGGCGTGCGACAGCATCACTTCCGCCATGCCGGCCACCTCGGCCGGCGTCTCACCCTTCGACCGGAGCGCGGCCACGAGGGCGCCGATCTGCCCACCGGTCGCGCTGCCGGACATGATCTGGTCCATGGCCCACGACGTGTCGTCCGCGGTCAGGTCCGCACGCGCGACGAGCCGGCCCAGCAGGCCGGGCCAGGTCTGGGTCACGGAGCTCACCCCTGATGGACGGGCAGCGACTTGTTCCGGAGCACGTCGGCGACGGTCTCCGCGGCGGCCAGCGGGTCGAGCGGGTGCACGAGCACCGCGTCGGCCTGCGACCAGGTCGCGAGCCAGCGGTCGTCCTTGCGCCGGATGGCGACCACGATCGGGGGGCAGTTGGTAATCTCGTTCTTCAGCTGGCGGCACAGGCCGATGCCACCGGTCGGCTGGGCCTCACCGTCGAGGATCGCCAGGTCGACCGTGCCGGAGTCCATCTCCATGAGCACGTCGGCGATCGTGGCGGACTCGTGGTAGGTCACCCGGCCGACGTCGGCGGCGGGGCGCCGGCCGACGGCTGTGACGATCCTCTCCCGGACCTCCGGCCGGTGGCTGAACACGAGGATCTTCAGCGGGGAGCTCATGGCAGTGCCTCCGGCGGGAAATCAGGCAGGTCGGGACACCTGGATGTTATCCGGGACGAGTCGACCGCTCGCAGGTGCCCGACACGGGGTGAACCATCCCCGACACGCCCGGACCCGATCTGCTGACCGGTGAAAGGGCAGGCAATAATGCCTTGCGTGACGACAGCAGCGCCTTCCATCAGTCAACGTGTGCACTCGCTGAACAGGCCCAACATGGTCAGCGTCGGCACGATCGTGTGGCTGGCCAGCGAGCTGATGTTCTTCGCCGGTCTCTTCGCCATGTTCTTCACGGTCAAGGCGCAGAACAGCACTGGCCACTGGCCCCCGCCGCCCTACCACCTCGACGTGCCCTACGCGCTCGTTGTCACGATCGTGCTGGTCGCCTCGTCCCTCACCTGTCAGATGGGTGTGTTCGCCGCGGAGCGAGGTGATGTGTACGGGTTGCGCCGGTGGTACACGCTGACCCTCTTCATGGGTCTGTTCTTCGTACTCGGCCAGGCCAACGAGTACCGGTCGCTGATCGAGGAGGGCCTCACCATCCCGTCCTCGGCCTACGGCACGGTCTTCTTCCTGACCACCGGGTTCCACGGACTGCACGTGACAGGCGGTCTGATCGCCTTCGTGTACCTGCTCTCGCGCACGAAGATGAGCAAGTTCACGCCGGCGCAGGCCACGTCCGCGATCGTCGTGTCCTACTACTGGCACTTCGTGGACGTCGTCTGGATCGGTCTGTTCACCGTGATCTACTTCGTGCCGTGACGCGGAGCGTCTGCAGACTCGCCGGGTCCGAACTGATATCAGGGGTTGCCGCACAATGACCAAGAAAATGAAGGCTCGCTCCAAGCTCCGGCGCCGCGTCGCGGGCCTGCTGGCGCTGGCCTTCGCACTGATGGGCGTCGGCGCGGCCTACAGCGTGCTCGTGCCCGAACCGCAGACCGCGCAGGCACAGCAGGACCCGGCCATCGTGCGCGAGGGCGAGCGGATCTACACCAACACCTGCATCACGTGTCACGGCGCGAACCTCGAGGGCGTCCAGGACCGCGGCCCGAGCCTCATCGGCGTCGGCGAGGCCAACGTCTACTTCCAGACCTCGACCGGCCGCATGCCGGCCATGGGCCAGTCCGCCCAGGAGCCGGCGAAGCCGAGGGTGCTCTCACCGGAGGAGGTGGACGCGGTCGCGGCCTTCGTCCAGGCCAACGGCGGCGGCGTCGAGATGCCGAAGGAGAAGGGCGCGGCGCTGGTGGGCGACGACCCGGCCCGCGGCGGCGAGCTGTTCCGGTTCAACTGCGCGTCCTGCCACAACTTCACCGGCCGCGGCGGCGCGCTGTCGTCCGGCAAGGAGGCGCCGAGCCTGGACGGCGCGACCGAGGACCAGATCTACGCGGCCATGCTGTCGGGCCCGCAGAACATGCCGCGGTTCTCCGAGCGCCAGCTGTCGCCGGACGAGAAGAAGGACATCATCGCCTACGTCAAGTCGGTGACGAACGGCAACAACAACCCGGGTGGTAGCCCCATCGGCGGGCTCGGCCCGCAGTCGGAGGGTTTCATCGCCTTCGTCGTGGGAATCGTCGCCCTGCTTGGCATCACCTTGTGGATCGGGGCTAAAGCATGAGCACGGACAAGCCTGAGGAGCTGCCGAGCGAGGAGGAGCTCGCGCAGATGTCCCGGGACGAGCTGGCCACGCTCGGGGCGAAGCTCGACGGCGTCGAGCTGGTCGAGTACCCGGACCCGTGGCCGGTCAAGGGCACGCGCGCGGAGAAGCGGGCGGAGCGCCAGGTCGCGTTCTGGTTCGCCCTGGCCGGCATCGCCGGCCTGGCGTTCGTCGTCGCCTTCATCTGGTGGCCGGCCAGGTACGTGGCGCCGGACCAGGACGGGTACTTCATGTACTCGCTGTACACCCCGGTCATCGGCCTGACGCTGGGCCTGTCGATCCTCGCCATCGGCATCGGCGTGCTGAACTACACGAGGAAGTTCGTCCCGCACGAGATCGCGGTGCAGCAGCGGCACGACGGCGGCTCGAACGAGCTGGACAAGGCCACGATCCTGGCCGAGCTGGCCGACTCGGGCAACCGCAGCACGATCGCCCGCCGGCCGCTGATCAAGCGCACGCTCGGGTTCGGCGGCGGCGTGCTCGGCCTCGCGCTCGTCGCGATGCCGCTCGGCAGCCTGCTCCGCAACCCGCACGCCCAGTCGAGCAACGCGGCCGGTCTGCTGCACACCCCGTGGCTGCACACCAAGAAGGGCGAGAAGGTCTACCTGCGCCGGATCACCGGCGACGGCCGGGTCTCCCTGGTGCGGCCGGAGGACATGGACGCGGGCTCCATGGAGACGGTGTTCCCCTACCGGAAGACCGACTCCGAGGACGACTTCGTCAAGGTCACCCTGAAGGGTGACAGCCCGGTGATGCTGATCCGCCTGCGGCCGCAGGACTCGGCCAAGGTGGTCAAGCACGAGGGCCAGGAGGACTTCAACTACGGCGACTACTACGCCTACACGAAGATCTGCAGCCACCTCGGGTGCCCGACCTCGCTCTTCGAGCAGCGCAGCAACCGCATCCTGTGCCCGTGCCACCAGTCGCAGTTCGACGCGCTGCACTACGCCAAGCCGGTGTTCGGCCCGGCCACCCGAAAGTTGGCACAACTGCCGATCACGGTGGACGAGGACGGATACTTCATCTCGACCGGTGACTTCATCGAGCCGGTTGGTCCCGCCTACTGGGAGCGCAGGTCATGAGTGGACTCACGACTCCGACGAAGCCCGACAACATCGTCATGCGGGCGGCCGGCGGCGCGGCCAAGTGGGCCGACGACCGGTACCACATGGCGGGCGGCCTGCGGCGGCAGCTGAACAAGGTCTTCCCGACGCACTGGTCGTTCCTGCTCGGCGAGATCGCGCTGTACAGCTTCATCGTGCTGCTGCTGTCCGGCACGTACCTGGCGCTGTTCTTCGACCCGTCGATGGCCCACGTGACCTACCAGGGCTCGTTCGACAACCTGCGCGGCCTGGAGATGTCCCGGGCGTACGAGTCGACGCTGTACATCACGTTCGACGTGCGCGGCGGCCTGTTCGTGCGCCAGGTGCACCACTGGTCGGCGCTGCTGTTCATGCTGTCGCTGACGATCCACATGTTCCGCACGTTCTTCACCGGCGCGTTCCGCCGGCCGCGTGAGGTCAACTGGGTCATCGGCATCCTGATCTTCCTGATGGGCTGCTTCGAGGGCCTCTTCGGCTACTCGCTGCCGGACGACCTGCTGTCGGGCGCCGGCATGCGCATCACCGCCGGTCTGATCGAGTCGCTGCCGGTCGTCGGCACGTGGTCCAGCTGGCTGCTCTTCGGCAGCGAGTTTCCCGGCACGGAGCTGATCCCCCGCATCTACACCCTGCACATCCTGCTGATCCCGGGCGTCCTGCTCGCGCTGATCGGTGTGCACGTGGGTCTCGTGTGGTACCAGAAGCACACGCAGTTCCCCGGGGTGCGGCGCAAGGAGACCAACGTCGTCGGCGTGCGCATCATGCCGACCTTCGCACTCAAGGCCGGCGGCTTCACGGCCGTGGTCATCGGTGTGACCGCACTGCTCGGCGGCCTGTTCCAGATCAACCCGGTGTGGAACTTCGGGCCGTTCTCCCCGGCGCAGGTGTCCGCGGGCACCGTGCCCGACTGGTACATGGCGTGGACCGACGGTCTCATCCGACTGTGGCCGGCGTGGGAGGTCTACCTCGGGAACTACACGATCCCCGCGCCGTTCTTCCCGTTCATCATGGGCCTGCCCCTGCTGACGGGCATCGCGGCGGTCTACCCGTGGATCGAGAAGAAGTTCACCAAGGACTACGCGCACCACAACCTGCTGCAGCGGCCGCGTGACGTGCCGGTGCGCACCAGCCTCGGCGCCATGGCGATCACGTTCTTCGGCGTGTCGCTGCTGTCCGCCGCGAACGACGTGCTCGCCGAGAAGTTCGACATCTCGCTGAACGCGACCACGTGGATGGGCCGCATCGGGTTGCTGGTCCTGCCGCCGCTGGCGTACGCGGTCACCTACCGCCTGTGCCTCGGCCTGCAGCGGTCGGACCGCCAGGTGCTCGAGCACGGTGTGGAGACCGGCATCATCAAGCGCCTGCCGCACGGTGAGTTCATCGAGGTGCACCAGCCGCTGGCCGGCCTGGACGAGCACGGGCACCCGATCGCGCTGGAGTACCAGGGCACACCGGTGCCGAAGAAGATGAACAAGCTGGGCTCGGCCGGCGCGCCGGTGGCCGGTTCGCTGCTCCGGCACGACCCGCCTGAGGAGACGGCCGCGCTGGCCAAGGCGCGTGCCGCACAGCACGGCCACGCCGCCGAGCTGGAGTCCGGCTCCGGCGGGACGGAGACGGGCACCTCGGTCGCCAAGTCCCAGGAGGACCCGTCAAAGAAGCTGTGAAGCTCCGGTTGATGGCGGTCGCCGCGCTCGTCGCGGCGGCCGCCATCGGCATGTCCGGCTGCAGCTCGCCGCCGCGGTCCGCCGACGCGGCACCGAGGTCGTCCGCGGGTTCCTCCTCGTCCGCGCCTGCCGTGCCGGCCTCGCCCACCCCCTCGGGGGCCGCCGGGACGCCGCAGTGCGCGCAGCCGGTGCCGGGCTTCGACTGTGACTTCCAGAGCCGCATCACGGCCGTCCAGACCTACCTGGACAGCCGGCCGGGCACGACGGGCGTGGTGCTGCGCGACATGCGCACCGGCGCCGTGTGGGAGAACAACCACGCGACGGACCCCACGTGGACGGCGTCGACGATCAAGCTGGCGATGGTGGTGGACCTGTTCACCCGCGACCGCGACGGCGAGATCAGGCTCACCGACCCCGACCGCGCGCTGATCGAGTCGATGCTCCACTCGTCGGACGACAACGCGGCCGACACGCTGTGGTACCGCTACGCGGGCCGCGACCACATGGCGTTCAACAAGAACTTCCCCGCCTACGGGATGACGTCCCTGCAGCCGCAGAAGGGCTTCTCGGAGTACTACCCGTACTGGGGCTTCCAGAAGTGCACCCCGGAGGACCTGGACCGGCTGATCCACTACGTGCTGACCGAGCTGCCGGCCGACGAGCGCGGCTACATCGTGGGCGAGCTGCGCTCGGTGGCCGCCGACCAGCAGTGGGGCGTGTGGGGCGCCGGCCCGGCCGCCCAGCCCGGCAACAAGGACGGCTGGTCCGAGGAACAGGGCGGCTGGGTGATGAACACCGTGGGCTTCGTCGGCCCCGACCAGCGCTACACCCTGGCCGCGATGAACAACCTCCGCGGCCAGGGCGACTACGACACCGGCCGCGAGACCGTGACCCACGTGGCGCAGCTCCTGTTCGCCGGCCGCTTCTAGCCCGGTTGGTCAGCGGTAGAACGGGAGGCGGGGGTCCAGCTCCTCGGTCTCCCACGTCTCGCGGATCCAGGTGTGGGCCGGGTCGTCGCTGATCAGCCATTCGCGGGTGTCGTCGGGGCCGGCCATGACGTTCAGGTAGTACAGGTCGTAGCCCGGGGTTGCCATGGACGGGCCGTGCCAGCCGTGGGGGATCAGCACCACATCGTCGGTGCGGACCTCCTCCAGGATGTCGATCGGGCGGGTCTCCGTGCCGTAGACCCGCTGGTAGGCCATGCCGTCGCGGGCGACCTCGAAGTAGTAGATCTCCTCCAGCTCGCACTCGCCCTCGCGGAGCTCGTCGTGCTTGTGCGGGGGGTAGGACGACCAGTTGCCGCCCGGGGTGAGGACCTCGCACGCGATCAGCCTGTCCGCCTCGAACGCCGCCGGGGTGCAGAAGTTGTTCACCTGGCGGCTGCAGCGGCCCGCGCCACGCAGCTCCACGGGGGTGGCCGCGGCCGGGACGTACCGGGCCGGCAGCCGGCGCTCGCACACCGCCGACGGGAACGCCAGCTTCGCGCCGGCCGCGCTGACCACCGAAGCGCTGGCATCGCGCGGGAGGTAGACGAAGTCCGTCTTCGCCTCGAAGACCGACGGGCGGCCCGCCAGCTCGAACGTGGTGCCCTCGACCGTCACCGTGCAACCGCCCGACAGGGGGAACACCAAGGTCTCGGCGGGTCCCGTCGAGAGCGCGTGGGACTCACCCGCGGCCAGGGTGACCACCGTCAGGCCGCTGTACGTCCAGCCCGCCGTCGCCGGGGTGACCACGACGTTCACAGCAACCCCACCGCGATGTCGACGGCCTTGGCGACATCGCCGTCCGGCGGGTACAGCAGCGAGCGGCCCACCACCAGGCCGCGCACGGTCGGGTGGCGCAAAGCCCGCCGCCACCGGTCGTACGTCGCCTCCTGGTCGGTGGACACCTCGCCGCCCAGCAGCAGCGTGGGCAGTGTGGTCGCGCCGAGCACGGCCGCCATGGCTTCGCCGCCGTCGCCGACGACCGGGATCTTCAGCCACGTGTACGCCGACGTGGCGCCCAGGCCCGACGCGATGGACACCGCCGTCGTCGCGGCCTCGACGGACAGGTCGTTCCACAGCTGGCCCTCCTCGGTGCGCCGCGCTATGAACGGCTCCACCATCGCGGTCAGCTTCTCCTCCGCCAGGTCCGTCACCGCCGCCGCGCAGGCGGCGAGCGTCGACGCGGTGCGTTCGTCGTTGTAGTCGATGCGGAGCAGCATCTTGCCGCCGTCGAACCCGAACCGGCTGATCGTGCGCGCGTCGTAACCCGTGAAGCGGTCGTCCAGCTCGAAGGTCGCCCCCGCGAGGCCGCCGCGGTTCATCGAGCCGAACACGCTGCGGTCGTTCAGCGCGCCGAGCAGCAGCAGGTCCTCCAGGACGTCCGGCGTGCCGAGCACACCGGTCACCCCCGGTCTCGCCAGCGCCACGCACAACCGCCTGAGGAGCTCACGGCGGTTGGCCATGGCCATCGGGTAGGCCCCCGCCCGCAGCGCGCCACGCGCCGGGTGGTCGGCCGCGATGATCAGGTCGCGCTCGTCGTCGTCGAACGCGGAGTTCGGCCGGACGCGGGCCTGCGCCGCCTCGGCGATCTTCTCGGGGGACCGGGCCCGGGTCGTGGTGATCCTGGCCAGCTGCCGGTCAGTCAGCATCGAGCACTGCCTCCACCTCGTCGCTCGTCGGCATCGCGGCCGAACAGGACAGTCGCGACGCGACGATCGCGCCGGCCGCGTTCGCGTACCGCATCGTGTGTTCCGTTGACCAGCCGTTCAGCAGGCCGTGGCACAGCGCGCCCCCGAACGCGTCGCCGGCGCCGAGCCCGTTGACCACTTCGACCGGATGAGGTGGGACCTCCACCGCGCCCGTGTCGTCCACCGCGAGCACGCCCCTGGGTCCCTGCTTCACCACCGCGAGCCGGACACCCCTGTCACGCAACGCTTTCGCGGCGTCCGCCGGCACGCGCGTGCCGACGGCCGTTTCACACTCGTCGAGGTTGCCGACGGTCACCGTGACGTGTGGCAGTGCCTCGTTGACCCAGTGCCGGGCGTCCTGGACGGACTTCCAGAACATCGGCCGGTAGTCCAGGTCCAACACGGTCAGCGACCCCGGCGCGCGGGCCCGCACCGCGGCGAGCGTGGCCGAGCGGCTCGGCTCCTCGCACAGCCCGGTCACCGTCACCCACAGGATCCGCGCGGCGCGGATGGCGTCCAGAGCCAGCTCGTGCTCGTGGATCACCAGATCGGGTGCCTTGGGCAACCGGTAGAAGTAGATGGGGAAGTCGTCCGGGGGGAAGATCTCGCAGA
>NZ_JBJMIE010000079.1:0-8435 GCF_045807065.1 Actinophytocola sp.
CAACGAAAGCAGGCCGGGCAGGGCGCGACCTGCACTGATCCGAATTGTGGCCGCGGTGTTTCTCGTGGGGTTACTGATCCATTCGGGTGATTTCGCCTCCGCCACCGACCGGTCGCCGGCCACGACGACTGGACAAAACCAGGACATCGCGTTGAAGCCGGCCAAAATCGTGATTCTCGTGGATGAGTCGGGAAGTATCCGACCCGAGGACATGGTTCGTGAGCAGGATGCGGCGAGCCTGATCGGACAGTCCGAACTGTCCGATCGGTCGACCGTCTCGATCGTCGGGTTCGCCAGCGACAACGGCAACCACTCGCCGGTCGACGTCGTGTGCCCGCCCATCGTCCTGTCCGGCGCGGCCGAACGAGAGCGGATTTCGCGGTGCGTGGGTGACCTGCGCAAGCGCACGGAAAGCGAGGGCAGCGGCACCGACCACGCGGAGGCGTTGAAGCAGGCGATGAGCTACCTGCGGGACGGGTCGCCGGAGGAGGGGCCGAAACTGGTGTTCCTGCTCACCGACGGCGTCCTCGACGTCTCCGACAGCCCGCGCTACGGCGTGGACAAGACCGGACAGCAGCGCAACGACGCCGCCCGTGCGGTGATCGACCAGACCCTGACCGAGGCGCGGGACGCGGGCGTGCAGATCTGGCCGCTCGGCTTCGGGAAGGTGAACGTCGCCGCGCTGCGGGGGTTCGCGGCCGGTGGGTACCAGAACTCGTGCGGGCCCGACGTGCCGAAGCCGTCGGCGACGGTGGTGTCCAGCTCGGCGGATGTCGCCGACGCCCTGCTGCGCGCGTTCAGCGCCGGTCGCTGCACCGGCATCGGCCCGATCGACAAGCGGCCCATCAGTCCTGGTGGACACGTCGAGGTCCCGGTGACCATCCCGCCGATCGCGACCGACGGCTCGATCGTCGTGGTCAAACACGACGGCCGGATCAGCGTCGACTACGTCGACCCGAAGGGCAACCCCGTACCGAAGTCCGGCACGTCGGCCAGCGGGGCCTTCCAGGTCAGCGGCGAGTCCAGCCCCGTGGAGGTGCTCCACATCGTCGAACCGATGCCGGGCAGGTGGACGGTGCGGATCACGTCCACTCCGGACATCCCGACGCAGGACGTGCTGACGACGGTCACCTGGCTCGGCGCCGCGCAGGCCGCGCTCGTGGTGGACCCACCCTCGCCGGCCGTGGGCCAGCCGGTCACGGTATCGCTGCAGCTCGTGCTGCGCGGCGGGAAGTTGGTGACCGATCCCCAACTCCTCACCGGGTTGAGCTTCTCCGCACAGCTGAGCGGTCACGACCTGCCGGCCCAGTCCATCGCGCTGCAGGACGACGGGCGGGCACCGGACGGCGCGGTCGACGGCACCTACACCGGCCGGCTGACCGTGCCGACAAACGTCGACCGCGAGGTGACCTTCCGTGGCACGGTGAGCGGGCTCGGCATCAGCGCCGCGGACGCGGTGGCGGTCACCCGGCTGGCGCCGACCGTACCGGCCATCCTGGCCACCACGACCCTGCCCACCATCGCCACCAGGGTGGCGCCGGGCGGCACGCTGACCGCGACCGTCTCGGTGACCAACAACTCCGACGAGCGGCACCGGGTCCGCGTCCAGATCACCGGTGTCCGGCGCGCGGGGATCACGGTGCGCCCGCAGGACGCGGTGCACGAGGTCGATCCGGGTACGACGACCTTCTCGTTTCGCATGAACGTCAGCGCGAACACCCCGGAGGGCGTCGCATCGGGACGCGTCCGGGTGGTGGACGGCGACGGCGCGGCCCGGGTTCTCCACGAGAAGCCGTTCACCGTGGACGTCGGCTATCCGCCACCGCCCTTCCCGTGGCTGTGGTGGCTCCTGGCGACGGCCGCCGGTCTCGCGCTGATCCTGTTCGTGCTGTGGCTGGTGTCCCGGCGCCACTCGCAGGAGGTGGAGGGGCTGGTCGTGCAGGCCGTGCGCAACGGGCGCCGGACCTACCTGCACACGGAGGCACGCAAGGCCAGGGTCTTCCGGTTCACCGTGGAGATGAACGAGGCGGTGCCACGCCTCGACGTCGCCCGGCCCGACGACGTCACGGCCTTCGCCCTCACCAGGTCGCGTGCCGGCCTGCGGCTCGTCACGCCCTACGGCGCGCGGCACACGACGCAGCTGGACCAACCGGTCGAGGTGGAGCAGGACCTCGTCATCACGGTCTCACCGGACCATGACAGCGACGACTCCGGGGCCATGGCCAGCCACGCCGCGTCCACCACGGACTGGGGCGAGCCCGGTTCGTCGAGTCCACAGGAGCCGGTGCGCGATCCGCTGATGTGAGCGCGCTCTTTTTCACAGACGTCTCGGGGATGTCCTGGCAGGAGGAAGAAACATGCAGATCTACCAGCCCATGTTGTTCGTGGGCCTGGGCGGGACGGGATGCCGGATCGGCGCGGAGCTCGAGCGCCGGTTGCGCGAGGAGCTGTGCGGACCGGACGGGATGGCGCTGCGGGAGAGGATCCCGGGCAACGAACAGCTGCTGCCCTACCAGCTCCCCCGCTGTCTCCAGTTCGTGTACGCGGACCTCGCCGAGGACGAGTTCAGCCACATCGAGAACCGAGCCGTGCCGGACCGGGTGCACCTGCCCGCGGCCGAGCGCACCTACACGATGGTGCGTGAGCTCGTGCCGCCCTACGACACCTACCCGGAGGTCGCGCGCAGCCTGCGATTGAGCGCACCGGAGGTGGTCGAGGGCTGGCTGCCGCCGCCGGAGAACGAGCCGAGGGTGGGTCCACTCGCGAAGGGGGCCGGCCAGCTGCCGACGGTCGGCCGCGCGGCCCTGTTCGAGACGTTCCGGGCCGGGCTCGCCCCCGCCCGCACCTCGCTGAACAACGCGATCGGCGAGATCAGCAACTCGGGCGGGCACCTCGCGCGACTCGGTGGGCGCCTGCGCGACTCGGTGGACGTGTTCGTCGCGTTCTCCGTCGCCGGGGGCACCGGCGCGGGGTTGTTCTACGACTACCTGCACCTGATCGGTGACGCGCTGGCCGAGCAGGGGCTCAAGTCCCGCATCTTCCCCCTGGTGCTGATGCCGTCGGCGTTCGAGGACGGCCTCGGCGGCGGCCGGCCGGCGCAGCTCAACTCCGCCCGCGCGCTGCTCGACCTGTTCCGCCTCGTGGACGACCAGAACTCGCAGGTGGCCGGTACCGCGCTGGACCGGAAGGGGATCAGGGGATCGCTCGCCGTGCGCTATCCCGACGGCGACGAGATCCGTCTGCGTGCCTCGACCGTGCAGACCGCGTTCCTGTTCAGCCTGACGGCCGGCATGCACCGCGACGACCTGCACCGGTCGGTGGTGTCGCTGCTGCTCTCGCTGATCGGCACGGACCTGCCCGCGGAGAACGAGGACGGGCAGTACCTCGACCGCAACTTCCAGTCCTTCGCGGACAGTTTCATCAACAGCGCCAGTGAGCGCGGGGTGTCCGCGGCGACGGGGATCGGCAAGCGCGGGGTGTCGACCAGCGCGGTGGCGTCCATGACCGTCCCGGTCGAGGACCTGGCCGACATCGTCAGCTCACGGCTGCTCGCGGACGCCATCACCGAGATGGTCACCCCCGGGGACAGCGCCGGTGAGAACAACCGCGAACTGATCATGAAGCTGTTCCAGGACGCCAACATCGACCGGCTGCTGCAACGCACGCCGCTGCCGATCGCCTCGGTGCCCGCCGTCGACGGCCGCGACGCGATCCTCGCGATGCTGAACACCCGCAAGCGCACGATGGAGTCCAGCATCAGCGCGCTGGAGCAGACCCTCGCCCAGGACGTGCCGGAGATGGCCACCCGGTTCGACCCGCGGCGGGCGGTCACGATGGCCGTCGGTGACATCGGCGCCTTCCGCGCGTCCAGGGCGCTGCTCGGCGAGCAGTCGCTCACGGATGCCGTCAGCCAGATCGGTTTCCTCAACCTCGTCGAAAGCAGGCGCAGCGAACCGGCGCCGCCGCAGGGAATCAACCTGTCCGGGCCGGTGCCCGACATCAGGAAGAAGCGGTGGTGGCGCAAGGTCCGGTTCGCGGACCCACAGGTGCGCGCGGCCATACAGCAGCAGGACGACTGGTTCACGTGGCGGGCACAGCGGGCCTGGCACGCGGCGTGGAACACCTACGCCCCGCGTTGGGAGCCGAAGCTGCGCCTGGTGGAGCGGGAGATCACCGCACTGGTCGAGGCGTTCCAGCAGCACGCGCGCAGCGAGGACGCGAGGTTCGCCCGGCGCGCCAAGGCCCTGTACGAGTCCCGTGTCGGGGTCTCCTACCTGCTGCCCCGCCAGGGGCAACTTCCCGCCTTCTACGCCGCCGCCCTGCGCCGGCTGATCTCGGTCTACGTCGCACAGCACCGCCTGCACGCCACGGCGACGCCCTCGATGGTGGTGAACGCGATCATCGGCCAGCAGGGGTGGAACGGTGCGGTCAAGCTGTTCCAGGAGCACGGCGTCGTCGACGGGCCGGGGCGGGCGGTCGGCAAGATCCGGGACCTGATCAAGGCCGAGGTCATGCGGACCTTCCGGTACCGCGACGAGGCGCACCAACCGCTGCTGGCGAGTCTGCACGACCTGCTGGTCGCGGCGGCCGGTGGGACCAAGGGGGTCATCAACGACGACGACCTGGCGCAGTTCCGGGAGAAGCTCGCCGGGCTGGTGCCGGCCGGGTTCGCGCCCGGTGGGCGAGGCCGGCTCAAGATCCTCTTCTCCTACCCCTCCCCGGCCGGGAAACGCGATCCTGAGCTGGAGAAGTTCCTCCGCGGCGAGGTCAACCTGCCACGGGAGATCGACTCGATCCCGGAGTTCCGGCCGATCGACGCCGAGTCGATCGCGGTGGTGCTGTTCCGCTCCTCGATGGGGCTCACCGAGGTGCCCGAGGTGCAGAAGATCCTGATGCACTGGGCGGACGCGGTCGCCGAGGGGCGCAAGAACGACTTCCTCCAGTGGCGGCAGCGCACCGGATACCGCTTCGGATACCTGGCGGCCACGGGCGAGGACCGGGCCCGCATCCTGCACCACATTCTCTGCGCGGCGTGGAACGGCTCGATCCGGTTCACCGGGGACATCAACTCGCCGAAGAGCATCAACCTGTTCCTGGGCGACTCGTCGATCAACATGCAGCTGGAGCTGACGCAGTACGCTCGGCTGTCCAGCTGGGGCAGCCTGATCGCCGAGTACGAACGCTGGGTCCTCGCCGACGGCGAACAGATCAGGCAGGACTTCTGCGACCGGCTGATGGACATCAAGCCCATCGGTCTCACCGGTGACCTGGTCCCGCCGTCCGGGTTGTTCCGCGCGCTGGTGGCGCTCGCCGACGTGGAACGCAAGGAGACCGACAAACTGCTGGCCGAGAACCGCGCCTCGGGACGGCGGCGCCTGGTCTCCGTGCACGAGTACTGGGCCGAGACCTTCCAGGAGGCGATGACCCTCAGCTTCCGCGGCGCCGAAGACGCCCACCAGGACAACCTCGCGGACCTGTACGAGTGGGTGCTGCGGTGAGCGAGGGCGCCGGTGCACCCGTCCGGGTGCTCGACATCCGGGACGACGGTCCCGACCTGTGGCTGCTGGACAAACTCGACAAGTCCACCGCACACCGCGAGGGGCTCACCGACCGCGTCGTGGTGATCGACCGCACCGAGTCCCTGATGGACAACCACATCCGGTACCAGCGGCTGGTCTCCCTCACCCACGTGCGCGCGGTGATCTGCGTCGCGGTCGGGCCGCTCGCCCGCGGCGGTGACATCGCGCTGCGGCAGTCGGCGGCGTTCGCGGCCGCCGGTGTCACCCTGTGGGTCGGTGACGAGTGGGGCAGCAGGTGGGCCGGGGGGTCGGAGCGGCCGCGGCCGATCACCCCGGACGGCACGCCCACCCTGCCGGACCTCATCGCGGTCCTCTCCAGCCCGCGGGTCTTCGACGAGGTCTTCACTACCGTCCGGCAGGTTCCGCACCAGGCCGTGTGCCCGGGTCTCGCGGTCGTGCACCCGAGCGTCAGCGCGGAGGAGCTGCGGTTCCTGCGTACCCAGGCACTCGACGACCTGGTTCAGCACACCACCGCGACCACGGCGTGGCCGCCCGCACCCGCCGCACCCCGCGACGGCGAACCGGTCGACCCGGTCCGGGACGTGATCGCGACCGACTCCCCGCTGGGCCGCAGCCGGCGGGAGTCGGGTCGCGCGGTCAAGGAGGTGACGGCCGCGGCGGCGGAGCTCCCCCGGCTCGGCACCATGGTGTTCGGCGGGGGACGGGTGGACCCGACGGTGGTCGCGGCCGCGCTGGACGCGCACCTGGACCGGGTCGACGAGCTGCTCGCGCAGCTGGACCGCCACGCCACCGGGCAGGGCGGACCGGACCAGTTGCGGAAGCTGGGGGTCCCCGCCGCGGACCACTCGGACAACCCCACCCTCGCCGAGGTGCTCCGCAGGTCGGTACTTACAGGCCTGGGCGCCGGTCACTCGCTGCGGGACCTCGCCGTCCACCTGCGCGGCGTCGCGAACAAGACCGTGTCCGAGGGCACCGCGGCGGCACGGGCGGAAGTGGCGTCGATGCGGAACGGCGTGCCGGGCGCGACGCGCGCCCCCACGCCGCCGGCGGTGTGGCCGTCGCCGATGGCCCCGGTCGCCGCCACGGCGGCACTCACCGGGTCGGCGGCGGCCTGGCTGTCCTCGTCGTTCCCCGTCGGCGTGGCCGTCGGTCTGGTGTGGGTGGTGCTGACCACCCTGCTGCTGTTCCGCCTGCCGGGCCTGCCGCCTGCCGGCGCGGCCCGGGCCGGGTGGGTCGCGGTGGCGATGCTGCTGGGACTCTGCGGCGCCGCCTACGTCGGCACGCGGTTGCCCTGGGCCGTCGCGCCGCCCACGAGCGTCGTGGTGGCCGGGGTGGGGATCGCGCTCGCCGCCGCGGTCTGCGCGACCGGCCTGGCGTGGCGCCACGTCACCACCGGTTGGTTGCGTGGGCTGCGGCTGGCCGACGTCCGCCGCCTGCTCACGCGCGCGACGGCCCTGGTGGACGACCAGGTGCGCGACCACGTGCGTACCTGGGAGCACCGCAGGCGACTGGCCGACGCCGCACTGCTCCTGGCTTCGGGTGCGACGGAACTCGCGCGGCTCTACACCGACCGCGTGACCAGGGACCGCGCACAGGGCGCGACCGCCCACGGCCCGGTCGCCGCCGAGTTGCTCTCGGTGCTCCACGGCGACCTGGTCGAGCTCACCATGCGCGCCCTCGCCGACTACCTGCACGCCATCGGCACCGATACCCCGCTCACCACCGACCCGGCCAGGCTCGCGGACACCGCCCGCCGCGATCTCACCGAATACCACGCCTTCCTCGACGCGCACAGCGTGCACGCGCAACCACCCATGATCACGGGCACCGCCCCACGGGAGTCGCTCAGCCGCGTGCTGTGGCGCCGATCGGACGACGGACGCCGCGTGCTGTGCGGCGACGGGCGGGAGGAGCTCACGCAACTCTGCGAGGCCGGCGACATCCGCGCGCTCAACGTGTCCTGGCACGACACCCGCGTTCTGCGGTTCGCGCCGGCGCACGCACAGCGCGTTCTCCTCGCCACCGGCGCGCCACTGGACGTGGTCACCACGGACACCGACCTCGTCGGCATGGTGCGGCTGGTTCCCCTGGCGAGCGGACGAGTGGTGCACGAGCACCCGGTGGTGACCGAACCCGACGACCGGATGGACGACATTCGTGACAGAGATAGCTGACGCGGCCACGCTCGTCGGATGCGACCTGGCCGGTCGCCCGAGCTCGTGGGCGGTCAAGGCCGACCAACTGGTCGACCTGCCCTCCTCGGCGCTCGTGACCCAGCGGGTACGGCTGGCCGACGGCACGACGCTGGTCCGGCGCAGCCTGCGCGACGGCGCGAGCGATCCCGCCTTCTGGTCGCTGGACAACGAGATCCGCGCGCTGGCGCGGCTCACCCGGGCGTTCCCGGACGAGGAGAGGTCACCGTTCCCGGTGCTCGTCGGCTACGACGTGGACGGCCTGGACCCGTGGGCGCTCGTGAGCGACTACCGCGGCCGGCCGGCGCGGGAGGCGGTGAGCGGACTGCTCAGTTCGGGCCAACTCGACGTCGTGACCGGGTTGTTCGACGCACTCGCACGGATGGCGCTGGTCGAGGTCGCCCACCACGCTCTTGGCCTGGGCAGCATCTACCTGGCCGGCACCACCCTGTCCATCGTGAGCTTCGAGCACGCCGCCTTCTTCGGCGAGCCGCCCACCGGCCGGTCCGGGGCCGCCGCGGGGCCGGCGGACGACCTGCCCGACGCGGGGCGGCTCCTCTACGAGGTGTTCACCGGCGAGCCCGCGCGGGTGGAGCGGCCGGACCTGTCGGCGGTGCCGTTGATCAACGCCCGGGTGGCGGACCTCTTCGCCGAGCCGCACGAGCGCCCTTCCGCCGCCGAGGTGTTGCGCCGGTTCGCGGGG
>NZ_JBJMIE010000080.1:0-4344 GCF_045807065.1 Actinophytocola sp.
AGGACGCGGTCGTGCCGTTCGCGACCAGCCTGCCTGCCGAGGCGGAGCTGTCGGCGACCTCCTACGTCGGCGACCCGATCGAACGCACCGGCCTCGGCGGCTTCGAGGCAATCGACGAGATCACCATGATCGCGATGCCGGACCTGATGTCGGCCTACCAGCGCGGGCTGGTCGACGCGGACGTGGTGAAGGCCGTGCAGCTCGCCATGATCGCGCACTGCGAGCGGATGTCGGACCGGGTCGCGATACTCGACACGCCGCCGGGCATGAACTCCCAGCAGGTGCGGGACTGGCGGACCGAGTTCGCCGGCTACGACAGCAAGTTCGCCACGCTGTACTGGCCGTGGGTGCAGGTGATGGACCCCGGCTCCGGCACCAAGGTGAGCCTGCCGCCGAGCGCGCACATCGCTGGCGTGTGGGCGCGGAACGACGCCAGCCGCGGTGTCCACAAGGCGCCGGCCAACGAGACCCTGCGTGGTGTGGTGTCGCTGCAGACCGTGATCAGCAGGGCGGAGCAGGAGCTGCTGAACCCGCTCGGCGTGAACTGCCTGCGCGCGTTCCCCGGCCAGGGGATCCGGGTGTGGGGCGCGCGGACGCTGTCGTCCGACCCGGAGTGGCGCTACCTCAACGTGCGCAGGCTGTTCAACTTCATCGAGGAGTCCATCCTCAACGGCACCAACTGGGTCGTGTTCGAACCCCACGACGAGTACCTGTGGGCCGCGGTGCGCCGGGTCGTCGGCTCGTTCCTGCACCGGGTGTGGCGCACCGGCGCGCTGGTCGGCAACGCCGCGGCGGAGGCGTACTTCGTCAAGTGCGACGCCGAGAACAACCCGCCGGACAGCCGTGACTCCGGGCAGCTGGTCGTCGAGATCGGGGTGGCGCCGGTGAAGCCCGCCGAGTTCGTGGTGTTCCGCATCTCCCAGCTGCCGCAGGGCGGCGCGCTGGAGGAATGACCGTCCTTTCAGGAATCACGACAGGAGTGTGACCGATGACATCCGGCCTTCCCCGCAGCACGCACGCCAGCACCGGCACGGGCGGACTGGTCAGCGCGGCCCGGTTCGTCGTCCAGTTCGACAAGGACGGCAAGAACGGCGAGATCACGTTCTCCGAGATGAGTGGCATCACGTCGGAGATCGAGGTGGCGGAGTACATGAGCAGCGGCACCAACGGTGTGACGCTCGCCAAGCAGTTCGGCAAGACCAAGCCGGCGACCGTCGTACTCAAGCGTGGCGTCGACCAGGACATGACGCTGTGGGCCTGGCACGCGGACGCCCTCGCCGGCAAACCCGACGCGCGCCGGGGCTGCACGCTGATGCTGAAGGACTCCGCGGGAGCCACGCAGCAGTTCTACACGCTGCACATGGCGTGGCCGTCCAAACTGGAGCTCGGCGGGTTCAAGGCGGGTGGCAGTGAGGCCATCATCGCCACCGTCACGCTGACGTGCGAGATGATCGAGGTGGCCCCGGGCGGGGCGGCGATCGGGGCGACGGGTGGGGCGCAGTGACCGCCGTCGCCGAGCCCGTCCTGCGCACCGAGTACCCGTTCGTGCTGCCCCGCGGGTACGTCGACGAGCAGGGCACGGTCCACCGCAACGGCTTGCTGCGGCTCGCGACCGCGCGGGACGAGCTCACCGCGCACAACGAGCCGATGGTGCGCCAGAACGCGGCCTACCTCTCGGTCTTCCTCATCATGCGCACGGTGACCCGCCTCGGCACCCTCGCCGAGGTGGACCGGTTCGTGGTGGAGCACCTGTTCGCGTCGGACCTCGCGTTCCTGCAGGATCTGTACCGGCGGGTGAACCAACGCGGCCACACCGAGGCGGAGGTGGCGTGTCCGCAGTGCCGGCACGAGTTCCTGGTGGACGTCGCGGGCACGCCATGAACGAGCGCACGGACCAGCTGTGGGCGGAGGTGGTGTACATCGCCTACCACCTCCACTGGTCCGTCGAGTCCATCGTGGACCTGGACCACTTCAGCCGGGCGCGCGTGATCACCGAGATCAGCGGCATCAACGACCGCATCAACGATCCGGACCGCACAGGATGGCAGGACTGACATGCGTTGGTGGCCCTTCCGCCGCGGGTCGCGGCGGCCTGACGGACTCGACCCGGGCTCGGTTGGCGCTGTCGCCGGGTTGGCTGACAGTGGTTCTGGCGGTGCCGCTGCTGGCGGTTCGGGTGGTGCTGGTTCTGGTGGTGTCGTCGCCGGTGGTTCCGGCGGTTCCGGGTCGCCGGTGCGGCGGCGGCCGGCGTGGTCGCGGGTGCCGGTGTTGGTGCCCGTCCTCCAGCCGGGGGGCGGCACCGTCGAGGTGGGCACGTCGATGACGGTGGTCGACCGGCCGATGGGCTACCGGCGCGCTGACGTCGGGGTGGGTCCGGCCGGCCGGGTGAGCGGGTTGGCGACCGCGGTACCGGCGGTGCTGGAGCCCGTTGCGGAGCCTGCCCCGCAGCCGAGGGAGCTCCCGAGCCGAGGCGTGCTGACGACGATGACACCGGACGCGGTGGGCCCACCGGTGGCGCCGGCGCAGCCATGGCTCCCGTCGAGCTTCCTGCACAACGCGTACCGCGTGAAGGACCAGCTGATGGCCGGAGAACTGCCGGCGCCGGAAGCCGCGACCGTCCCGCGCCGGGCGGTCGACTTCGCCCGCGACGACCAGATCCCGCAACCAGCGGAACTGGTACTGGACGCGGACGTGACGGAGCGTCCGGTACCAGCCGCCGTGTCCGCGAAGCTGACCCGGGTACTGGGCGTGGACACCTCGGGCGTGACGGTCCGTCGAGGCCCGGCCGTCGACCGAGTGGCGGAAGCCTTCAACGCCAGAGGCTTCACCGTGGCCGGAGTCCCCCACGTCCCCGACACGATGGGCCCCCTGGACGACGGCCCGGGCGCGGCCGCACTGGCCCACGAACTGACCCACGTCGTGCAACAACACCTACCCGACACCGCCGACGCCCACCGGATGGAGACACAGGCCACCGAGGTGGAGGACTGGTTCAACGGGACAGCCCAAGAACCAGTCTGGACAGCCGACGAGAGACCGACCGTCTACTTCGACCCCCCGAGCGCCGCCAGCACACCAGAACCGGCGGTGGACCTGACACCTGAGCCGACGGCGGGTGACACCGAGACGTTCGACCCGGCGACAGGAGCGACTGATCCGGGTGGCTCTACGGATCTGGCGTCGGCTGGCGGGTTCACGCCAGGGCCTGGCGGGGCGTTCGGCCCGATATCGGAACCGGTGTCCACGTCGGAGGCCGAGCCGGCGCCGGGCACCGGGGGGACGTTGGACTTGGTGGCGGTTGGTCCAATGAGGACGGTTGTCGTCGGAAGTCCGGTGGCCGAACTGGTTACCCGTCCAGGACCCGAGTCGGTGGACACTGCTGGGGCTTCGGATGTGCCGCAGGGTGCCGGGTCAGCGGGTCCGGGTTCCGGCTCGGGGATGGGTGGTGCGGGGCAACTCGGCTCGGTGGCAGGGCAACCGCCGGCTGCCGTCGCCAGGGTAGTGAGCCCCGTGGCTGGCCTGGTTCCTCGCGCGGGACCTGAGCTGACGATGAGAGCCGATGGGGCACTCGGTCCAGCCGCGAGGGCTCGCTCAGGTGCCGAGCCGATGTCGGGGGCCGTCAGTTCCGTGGCAGGGCCGGCGTCGGGTGTGACCGCCGGGTTGGCGGGTTCGGTCGTGGGGCCGGGTTTTGGTCCGGGAGTCGAGTATGCGTTGGGGGCCGTTGATTCGGTGGCAGGACCAGCGTCGGGCATGCCGGCTGGGCTGGTGGGTGAGGCGGTGGGGCCGGGGGCTGACGCTGCGGTGGGGGCTGGCGGGGCTGTTGTCCCGGTGGCGGGGCTCGCGTCGGGTGTGGTGGGCGCTGGTGAAGTTGTCCCGGTAGCAGGGGTTGCGTCGGGCGTGCTGGTTGGGCTGGTGGGTGAGGCGGTGGGGCCGAGGGCCGATGCGGCGGTGGGGGTCGGCGGGGCTGTTGGTTCGGTGGTGGGGCTCGCCTCGGGTGAGGTGGGCGCTGCGGCGGTTGTCCCGGTGGCAGGGGTGGTGCCTGGTTCGGGACCTGGGTCCGCGATCGCCGATGCCGGGGCTGCTGGTCCGGTTGCGGGGGCGGCGTCGAGCGCCATGGTTCGGCCGGCGAGTGACGTGGCTGCGGGGCAAGGGCCTGGTTCGGTGGCTGGATCTGTCTCTGGGGTGGTTGGCTTGGTGGTAGGGCTGGTGTCGGGTGTGTCTGCTGGGTCGGCTGGCGGGGTGGGGGATTGGGTCGGGGGTTCTGGTTCGGCGGCTGGGCCTGTCTCTGGGGTGGTTGGTTCGGCGGCAGGGCTGGCGTCGGGTTTGTCCGCTGGGTCGGCCGGG
>NZ_JBJMIE010000081.1:0-15933 GCF_045807065.1 Actinophytocola sp.
ACACTCAAACACAACACCACGCAATACAAAAATATCATCCCGGCGTGTCCGTCGACCTGGCGGACACCGTCCTGGTGCAGGCCCATGATCCACGGCACGTTCTCCCGCGACACCGGGCGGCCATCGACTCGAACCACACGATCGGCGGCCAAGGTCGCCAACTCCAGCGCGGTGCCGAAGAAGTCCGCCAGGCCCTGCGTGGTCTCCAACACACGCTGGCGATAGGCCGGATCGCGGTGAGACGGGGCGAGCAGGTCCAGGGTGGTCGGCGGATCCTCGCGGGCAACGCGTTCGCGTTCGTCCCGCAACGCGGCGTCGAAGTCCGCGCCTGCCTGGGCGAGTTCGCCCGGGGCGAGCGGCTGGTGCGGGCGGCCGAGCGCTACCTCCAGGCTGGTGAGCGGCTGGATCTCAGGCCAGGGTGGTTGCGGCGCCAGGTACTGCTTGCCGACTGGGTTGGCCAGATGTTCCTCCAGCGACCAGGGCCCGCGCAGGTCGGCGAGCGCGTCCCGGGTCAGCACGTACCTGTTCAGCGTCAACTCTTGGTCCATGGCGCCCGCCAGCCGCAGTTGGTCGGCGATCAGCTGGTCGCCGCGGCCGAACAGGGCGAGCCTGCTCCAGTAGGCCAGATGTACAGCGGCGTCATCGAGTTCGTCGGGTTGGCGGAGGACCTCACCGTCCGGGCCGAACTCGGGATCGGCGCGAGCGGTTTCGCGGTTGAGGATCCGGTGTACCCGCCGGAGGGTGTCCACACTGGCGTACAGGTCGGCGGGGGCGACGCCGGCTTGCTGGAGCACCCACAGTTCGTGGATGAGGGTCTGCGTGGCCAGGAACTGCCGGGCATCCTCGACGGCGGCGAGGTCGTCGGATGCGGGCGCCGGTGGTTCCCCGGTGCCGGTCATCTCGGCCAGTACACTGCGCATCGCGCGTCCCTGCGCTCGACCGGCCGCGGCCCATCGTCGGTTGATTTCGTCGAGCACCTCCGGGGCATGGGATGGGTCTGGTTCGCGGAGCAGCGCGACCGCCAGATCCGGCATCGGAGTCGTGTGCAGGTCAGATCCCAGCTCGCCTACCACTGATTCCCCCAATTGAGTTATGGCGTGATGCACGCCGGAAGGTTCATCGTCGTGGACAACTAAAAGTCAGCAACAGCGCCTGTCGGTTCCCAGGATCGATTGCGTTCGCTCGCGATCGGGATTGGGTGGATGGCGGATTTCTCATCGGTTCTGCGTTTCTGCCGGGAATCGAGGTGTGTGGTGGAGTCCATGGAAGGGAACGCTGCGTCTGGCGAGGTCGTGCCGGACGCCGTCGTCGCGGCGACGAGTGGTCACCGCCCGCGGGTTGATCCCGGAGGCCGGGTCCCTGCCGCGTGGCGACTACCGGCGGTACCCGGCGGCTCCAGGAGTTCCTGACGCGACGGATCGAGCGTGTGGGCATTGCCTGCGACCGTTTCGGTCGTCTGGGCCATCGTCTGTCCGACTACAGGCGAGCCCATGGTGGAGTTACGCCCGAAGCGGGCCGCGATCTCGCGGGAGACGCCAGCATGGGTGGTCGGGAGCTGTTCGGCGATCGCCGGATCTCGTTCGTGCAACGCGGTGACCTGTCGAAGGAGCTGGCCACGATTGCTCACTTCGCTGGCCGGGGTGTTCATCGCACGGATCAGTGCTCCGGTCGTCTCGTACAACTCCGCCGCAGCCGCAGGCAGTGACTCTTGACTGGGTGTGCGCGGACTCTGGGCGGCAACGGCAGCGAGGGCAGCAGCGTTAGCGGTAGCGGGGGCGAGGAAGCGTATGACCTCGACGCGGTCCGGTGGCAACTCTCGCAGCAGACTGGGGCGGCTGGTGGCTGCGGCGGCGATGCGGGCGGCGAGTCGCTCACGGTAGTCGGCTCGGCCCGAGGCTGTGGGGCCCGCCAAGTGGGGGACGGCGCGTACCGCGCTGTACTGGTCAACGAGAACGGCCAGCTCTCGCGCCGCAACGTCATCCTCCCGGGGACCGTCGTAACCCTGATCAGCTGGCTGCAGTGCCAGGGGCAGGGGAATCTGTGCCCGCCTGGACACCGACCGCGTGAAGTACTCGAGCTGATCGGCCAGTTCGAGTACTTCGATCTTCGAGAGCCCTCCTGCCCGACGGAACAGTTCATCGACGCTGTCGCCATCGCCGATGCCCAAGCCGGGCAGATCGTCGATGAGCGTGTCGACGGTCGGCCGCGACAACCCCGCGATACGTTCCAAGAACTCCCCGATCTCGATGCGCCCGGTAGCCCCAACCCCTTCCTCCAGCCATGCCACCCGATCCCGCAAGAAGTTCGCCTGGACAACAAGACTCTGGCAAAACCCCTCTGCGTAGCCGTGCTGGCCCAGAGTTTCCGCCGGTGTTACCTGGGTGACCATCGCGTCGAGATCGGTCGTGTCGGTGGTCGGTGACTGGCGCTGCGCGATCAAACGATCGACCAGAGCAGTGGCGTGTTCGACGGCAACGTGGAAGTAGTGATCGACCAGTCTTACATTGATCGTCAGGACATGGTCCTCGTATCCGTCGTCCTCGGTGATCTGCCATAGCGACTCAGGCAACTCAGCAACCGACGCTCCGGTATACCCGCGCACGTTCTGCTCTACGTTGGGGTTCGTCATTGTTTCAACCTTTCTCAAACGATGCCGGATTTGGTGATCACGCGTGTCGCGCCGAGAAAGTCGCCTTTTAGTCGTACTGGGGTTTCGCGTATTTTGAGTCCTGACTGGGGTGCTTCGATCTGCATTCCGTTTCCCGCGTAGAGGGCGACGTGGTGGATGGAGCCTGGGGTGTTACCCCAGAAGAGCAGGTCACCGGGCTGGAGCTGGTCGGTTGGCACAGGGTTGTTTTTGGTGGCCTGGTATTGCTCTCGTGAGGTGCGGGGCAGGGTGATCGTGCCGCCGCTGCCGTGGTAGATGGCGTAGCGGACAAGTGAACTGCAGTCGAAGCCGGTGACGCCGGTGTCGGGTGCTTGACCGCGGCTGGGTCCGTTGAGGGTGCCGCCGCCCCAGGCGTAGTCGGTGCCGATCCACTGCCGGGCGGCGGCGAGCACACCGTTACTGCCAGGACTGTTGTCCTCACCAGCGGTGAACGCCTTGCCGTACTTGGTGTTCGCGAGGTCGCGGATGGTGCGGACGTAGTTGGTGGTTTCCAGGAAGGGTGGGATGCCCTGGTAGTCCTGGACGTTGCCGGGGCCTGCGTTGTAGGCGGCGAGCGCGAGGTCGACGAGTTCGCCGTCTAGTTCGGGGTGCTGTTTGACGAACTCGACTAGGTGGCACATGTACGCGGCTTGGGATGGGATCGCGTCAGCTGGGTTGCGGGGATCGGCCTGGCCGTCGCCGTCGCCGTCCTGTCCCCACTCCGCCCAGGTGTCCGGAATGAACTGGGCCAATCCGTCCGCACCGGACTCGTCGTTGTGGGCGTTGGGGTTCCAGTCCGATTCCGTCTCCAGTTGGGCGGCCAGCAGCGGAGCGGTGATCTCCGGACAGGTCTGCGCCGCCGCCAGCAGCGGGCTGCGTGCCCAGTCGGGGACGGCGTCGCCGATCAGTTCCTGGCTGCCTCGGACGAACTGGCGGTTGCTCTCGTCGCCTCCCAGCACCGCGCCGATGCCGGCGAACAGCACGACGATGAGCACGATGATCAGCAGGAACGGTGCCGCGATGAGCCCCGCGATGAGCCCGGCTTTGCTTTTCATCGCCCTGCTCCGGTGGTGCTGGGAGAGTCGGAGAAGGACAGATCGGTGATCTTCCAGCCCTCTGGTCCGCGTCGTAGGGAGCAGTAGGCCACCGTGTCGGACAGCTGCTGACGCCAGGTGCCGGCGCCGACGGCGACGCGGATGGCGTGCACTCCGGCAGCAGCCGCGTCGTCTCTGGTCGGTGGTGGGTCGTCGCCGACGGGTTGGGTGGAGACCTGCACGCGAGCGTGGTGCGCGACCAGCAGCGACCACTCGGGGTCTTGACCGTGGCCTTGCAACCGGGCAGCCAGCTCCGGAACGCCGTAGGCGCGGGCGGCACGAGTCCGGGCGTCGGCGGGGCCTCGATCGGTGGTGGTGTCCATGCTCAGTGCCGTGGTGACGAACCGCGTGCACACCTGCTGGATATCCGGCGGCACGGTCGTCGGCACCGCATCCGCCTTGCTTGTGGTGGCGGTCGTTGTTGGCTCGACAGACGAGCAGCCCGCTACCGCGAAGGTTGCGACAGCGACGGCCACCGCGCCGACGATCGCAGACACGAACCTCGATGGCTGTCCCGACTTCGTGTCGCGGACATAGCGATCCCCCATGATCATGTTCCCCCAGTGAACGGCTTCCCCCTGGCGTTGCGTCGATTCCGCTAGGTCACGCTGTGGTCTGGTAGCGCCCGAGCCGGGCAGTCAGGTCCGGTGTGAGGAACAGGCCCTGGGCGCGACGTGGACGGAATTCGGGGTGTGCCAGGACGGATTCGACCCAGACAGCGACTTGTGTCGGCAGCGGTACCGCGCTCACACCGAACGAGATGGCTGGCGTGGACTGGGCGCCGCGTGTTTGGCAGGACCAGCCGCTGAGTTCGTCCCACCGCAGCAGGACCGCGGTCTGCCGATCAACGGTGGCGAGTTCGAGGTCGGCGTGCCAGACGGCCACACCACCGACGAGTGCGACGGTGACAGACAGCCCGCGCAACGACAGCGCTTCGGTCACGGCGAGGATGTAGCCGCGGTGGGGCGAATCGGCGTGCGCCGGTCCGCCGTTCTCGCCTGGCACGGTATGGCCATTCGTGTGATGGGTCGTGGTCATTTTCTCCCCCTGGTTGTGCCTGCGGTCTCCAGTCCCCAGCCACCGGCTATGTGCGGTCGGTGGCCTTGAGTCAGTCCCGCCGTCACGGCGGGCTCGTCGTGTGCGCGTGGTCGCGCGGGCGTCGCGGATGGACGGTTGCCGTCCGGTCGTCCGTTCGGTGTCCCGTTGAAGGTTGTGTTGGCGGTGCCGTTGTGGGTCGGTATCGGCGGCTGGTTGTCCGGGTTGACGACCGCCGTTATCGCCGGGTTGTGGGTGTTGGTGGTGTGGTGGTGCCAGCCCAGCTCATGCATGAGCTGGTCGAAGACGGGCGTTGGGCTGGGCTCTGGTTGTGGTTCGGCCGGTCGGAACGCCACGGCCCGCTGCTGCTGGCTGTTGGGCGGGTCGGGGGCCCAGCCCAGCTCGCGTACCAGTTCGTCGAAGACTGGGTTCATGCTGGGTGGCAGCGGCGGTGACGGTTGAGCTGCTGTGACTGCGGCGACGCGCCGTCGCCCTGGTGGGTGGGCCGATGCTGGGGTGTGTCTGTGAGTGGCCTCGGGGTCGGTAGCGTCACCGCCAGTGGTGGTGACGGTGGCGTCGATGAGGCCGATCTTGTGGGCGAGGTCCACGACGCGGACGAGCGGCTCTTGGTTGCCGTCGATGCGGATGACGCGATTGGTTTCGTCCACGGCCGAAGGCGCGTCGTAGGCGGTGACGACCGCGTAGCCGGCGTGGCTTGCGTGGTCGACCAACTGGACCCACTGCTTGGTCGTGCTGTCCTGGTCCGATCCCATCGGGACCGCGCCGTTAACGGAGCCGTTGACGGTGCTGTCGTGTCGGTTCGGTGTGGTCGAGCTGCGGACCGGCGCCGGCACAACTGGCGCGGGGATGCGGTCCGCTGGCTGGCCGAGTAGTGGCTCTCGTGCGGGATCCTGTGGTGGATCGCCGGCGGATCGCCGAGTGCGCGGGCGATCTGGGTCGTCGGTAGGCCATGAGATATCACTGGTTGGGGATGCGGTCGGCATGCTTCCAGGAGCAGAGTCGAGCCGTGCCGGCGCGGCGGTGGCCGGCGACCCGTTCGCGATCGGCGGCTCGGTGAGCACATGGTCTGATGAGGCTGGGCGGTCACGCTCCCGACCGGTCACAGGTTCTGCCCCGGGCACTCCGTCCCGGACGGTCTGCTCGCGGGGTTTCCTGTCGGTGAGGGCTTCACGGTCCTCGCCATCTGGCGTCACCGGGGTCCCGCCGCGACGATTCCGGCTGTGGGCGACGTCGTGACTGGTGCTGTCGGGTTGGGTGGCGGCGCGTTCGTGCGAGGGACTGTCCGCGGATGGCGTTGCCGCCGACGCAGGGCTGGGTTCACCCACGTGGTCCTGGCCGGCGGGCGCCCGGTGGTCAACGGTTGCGGCGGTGCCGGCTGCGGGCGCGGTGCCGGGGGCCGGCAGCGTGGTGCCGGCGGGGGTGAGGCGGGCGAGCACGTGCTGGGCGATAGCACGCAAGCGAGTGGTGAGCAGGACGGCGGGCTCACCAGTGACCGGTGTGGCGAACCCAGCGCCGTCGATCTTGTCGGCGATCTTGATGAGGCGAATGGCTACCTGTTCGGCCTCACCGTGCTGCCCGACGTTGATCACGGTTTGAGCGAGAAAAGTGGCGTCTTCGGCCGGGCCGCGCAGGATCTGGTGTACGTAGGTCAGGGCGAGGCGCGCGGGTTCGTCGAAGCGCAGTGCACTGTGCCGGCCTATGGCCAACTGGTCAGCCAGCGGCTCTGTGGACGGATCGTCGGCAGGCACCAGAGTGATGCGGTCGATGCCGTCTGGACGTGGGGACCTCCCCAGCGAACGCGGCGCGGGTTCGGATGCACTTGCGGAGCGAGGCGTCCGTACTGCTGGTGCCTGTACCTCGCCTGTCGGTGGCGCAGCTGGGGCGACTGAACCGGAGAGGGCGCCGGTCGCCGTGGTGCTCACCGCGGCGGTGGTCGGGGTTGGACCGTGGAGCGCAACGATCTGCTCTGTGAGGCCGGTGAGCTGGTTGACCAGCTCGGGCAGTGGGTCAGAGCCGAGCACAATGCGCTGATCATCGTGGCGCACGACAGATGTGTCCGGTTGAAAGTGGACGGTGTAGCCGTACGTGGCGGCGAGTTCGCAGAGCTGGTTCCAGCGTTGCAACAGGGGGAACGCCTCGACCGCCGGGAGGATCTCGTGCCCGATGGGGTTGAGCCAGGCGTCGGGGTCCACCAAGGTCGTCAACGTGGTGGTAGGACTGTCGGCCAGCCTGCCGTGCAGGAAGAGCCGGCCGTCGATGTCGGCGCGGATGGCGTGCACCGTCCGGACCTGGCGGGTATGTGGATCTCGGATGGTGCGCCCTACCGCGTGGCCGACCATGCTGGGGTCGTCCTCGATCAACCGGTCGGCGAACGTCGTGACCTCGGCTTCGGTCGCTTGGCCGTGATGCGCCCGCCATGCCATCGCCACCAGGACTTGGATGTGGGGATCGTTGTCGGTGGCGCGAGCGATCTCGCGCAAGACATCTTGGGCTACGAACGGGTCGGTCGCCCTCAGGAAGGCGCCGAGCTTGCTGGGCCAGCCCACCTTGCTCGCGGATAGCCGGTTCCGCAAGATCTCCACCACCGGCAACGACGGCGCCGCTGGGGAGGACCTCGGCATCGATGGCGATGGTGATGGTGGCGGTGAGGTCACGGGCGAGGTCTGAGCGGCCAGCTCGTGGTCGGCGACAGCTGTCGGTTCGAACGACGTGTCGGGACGTCCGGCGCGCGGGCCATGAGGGGGTGGCTGCGGCTCGATCGGCTCAGGAGCGGTGTCCCGGGTCGGTCCAGCCTGCGCGCTGGTCTCGGTTTCAGATGCCGTGTCCCTTACCCGACCACGGTCATCGGTGGTCGCGCCAGTCGTGTGCGGTTGCTGCCTAGGCGAGGCGGAGTTCCGTGTGCCGGTTGGATGCTCGACATCGAGTTCCGATTCACCGCTCCGCGTGCCGTCGACGACACCATCACCCGAGATACCCGCGTCCGGGACACTCCGGCCCGGGTTGTCGAGTCGCTCGCGGATGAGTTCCTGAACCGCGCCATACACGTGATCCCGTCCGGGGCCATCGGCGAAATATCGCGCTATCGCCTCCGACTCCTGCACGGGCTCATTCCCCGCCAAGATCGCCAGCGCATCCGCGTGCTGTGTCAACGCGGCGGTCTGCGTGGTGGTGAGCGCCAGCCAGGGCACGTGAATCAGATAGCGGCCCTCGTTGTCCGGATAGACGCGGCGTGGCTGTTCGTCCGGGTTCTCATCCCACGGGTCGTCATAGATGGCCAGCACGTCATCGCGCCACTCGTAGCGGATCTGGTTCCCGCCGTACTGGGCTTCGAAGTAGATTCCGATCCACTCGGCGACAGACCGGCGAAAGTGGACACGCACGTCGGGGCGGCGCGTCTGTCCAAAGAGGTCCGGTGGCACTTCGTCGTCGATGGTCAACAGCGGCAAAGGCTCGTTGAGCACCCCCGGGAACGCAGGCCCGTATGCCAGCGTGACCAGCATCTCGCCATCGGGTAGCGACACGACCTCACCCGTCACCTCGCCGGGCCCCATCTGGTGCACCGTGTCACCGACCGTTTCACTAGCCGGGTCGCTAACCAGGTCACTGACGGTGTCCTTGATCGAGTCGCCCTCAGGATCGTTGGCGGCTCCGATCGCCGCGGTTTCGGTGGCCGGCGTCTCGCCGGCTAGGGTCTCGTCCGCCGATGTCTCGTGTCGGTGCGTGATCGGACCTGGTGGTGTGGTGGGCGCATCGGGAGCGCCGTCTATCTCGGCCAGGTCTTGCGCTGCCGCGGCGTCGTGCGGAGGGCTGGACGCAGCGGGTTGATGCCGAACAGATGCGGGTTCGCGCGTGCTGTCTGGTTGTTCGCCCGTGGGGTCCGATGCACCGGTTCGTGGCTCGTCGACAACGTCGACGTCACCATCGGCAGGGGCAACGTCGTCAGGGGCAGCGTCGAGTCGCTGTCGGATGACCTCCTGAACATCGCGGTACAGCGGGTCCCGTTCCCCGTGAGACAGATACCGAGCCATCGCTTCCGACTCATGCACCGGGTCGTTCCCTGCGAGTGTGGCGAATGCGTCCGTGTGCTGCTGGACGGCGGTGGTCTGTGCGGTGGTGAGCCCGAACCACCGCTCACGGAACAGGTACCGGCCGTCGCTGTCCGGGGGGACCAGACGCGGCAGGTCCGGCGCACCCTCTGGGCCGTCATAAATGGCCAGCACGTCGCCGTGCCACGCGTAGCGGATCTGGTTCCCGCCATATCGCGCTTCGAGGTAGACCCCCATCCAGTCCACAACGGACCGACGAAAACGAACCTCCACCTCCTGGAAGCCTTCAGCCGGCTGCCCATCGTCAGCGGTTGCTAGTGGCCCCCACACATCGACCAACCCCGGAAAAGCCAGCCCCTGTGCATGGGTGACCAGCACCTCACCGGAGGCAAGCGGCACCACATCACCCGCGGCTGGGCTGACAACGTCAACAGCACCGGGATCTGGCGTGTCAGATCCCACCGTGGCCATGTCGTCGACGTCGAACAGCGATTCCTGGCGCATCAGCAAGTTGGGGCGGCTCGGTACGACGAACTCCCCGTGCACGGCCATCCGGTCGGCGATGGCGTTGAGTTGGGTGACGATCTCGGCGGCGTCGGTTTGCTGGAGGACCGCGGCCAGGGTGTCGTCACCGCGGCTCCGCTGGTCGAGTTCCCAGGCAATCGCCGCGATCGTGGTTGCCATGGGCCGGCCGCGACCGGCGGCGATCTCGGCGCGGGCTCGGCGGTCGGGATCGACAGGCTCGCGCCAGGTCACGCCGTAGAGCACGTCACGCAGGAGTTCGAACACTGGGATGGGAAACCGCGCAGCCGTGACAGGTATCCCGGCCCAGAGGTCCTGCATCGCGCGTTCCCGGTTCCCCGGCTCGGTCAACAACCGGGTGACGGTCTGCATCGAACGGAGATCGACGAGGTCGAGCGTGCGCCCGACAGTGTCGACGATGACGGAGAACATCTGGTCGCTGCCAGGATCACCGCTGGGGTGACCACCTGTTCGGTCACCGGCACGGGTGCGCGCTGTCGTGTCTGCTGCGGTCGTGGCAGGGGTACGACGTTCTGGTGGTGGGGTGGGCTCGGATGCGTTGGTATGCCGGTGGTACACGGCTCCCGCGATAGGTGTGGTGCCGGGCAGCGGGTCCGGGTGTGCGCGGAAGCCGTCCAACGCGGCCACGACGGCGGTGGTGTCGCGGTCGAGTGTGGCGAGTCGGGGCAGGTGCACGATGACACCCGCACCGGCGGCGGCGGCCACCGTGTCCGGGTCGAGCGCGGCGTCCAGCCCCAGACCGTACGCGGTGGCGACGGGCCAGAGCCGTCGAGTCGCCTCACGCACCTGGACGAGGGATCGGGCCGCGATGTGCAGGTGGTGGCCGCTTCCGTCTCGGTCGACCAGCAGGGTGACCGGTTGCCAGCCGGACCGCCGGCTCCGGTGGCCATCCCGCAGGCCGTAGATGAGGTCCACCTCGGAGCGGACTCCGGACAGGCTCATGATGGTGTCGGCGTCGCCAGGGCCCGTTGGCTCGACAGTGGCCAGGACCTGCGGCACGTACGGGCCGCGCGGGTCCCGGTCCGGGACGGATGGCGACGCGGTCCCGCCTGCCGGGCGTACGGAGTCTGGTGTGGACGTTGTGGTGGTGGTGCTCGGCTGGTCGAGGTCCTGTTCGTGTGGGGGGTGATCGGTTGGGCTTGCGTCCGCAGCGTGGGAACGCCGTCGAGCCTGACTGTCGGTTGACGATCGGGGGCCGACCGGTGTGCGGCTGACTTGGTCGCCGTAGCCGGCGTGGGACAGTGCCCGTGCGGCGGCTGAGAAGTCCCCGCCGTGGTTGAGCAGGGCGTAGGTGCGCCATTTGGACAAGGCCGCGTCGTTGGGCAGCGTGGTGGAGGTGCTGAACACCCACAGGTAGTCCCCGCGGTCGCCTCCGGTGACGGCCGAGAGTCCGCGGTCTTTGCCGGGGCGGCGCCAGTAGGTACGCGTACGGTCGCCGCCGACGGCGACCCAGCCGTGGGGCTCGAGCACCTGGTGCCAGGTGGCCCGTTGGTTGAAGTCATCACCGGGTCGCCGCCGCCCGGATTCCTGGGCTGCGCGTGGCGCGGGCTCGGGGATCGGCGGCGGGGCCGGGATCTGGTCCAGGTCCCGGGCCGCCATGTGCAGCAGGTCCCGCTCGGCGGCCGTGATCGTGGGGATCGTCGACGGGAAACCGGTGAGCGTCCGCCACGGTTGGCCGCTGTCGTGCACCGGACCATGCGAGGGTGCGACCACGACCATCCCGCCTTCGCCGCGGGTTTCGATCAGCACCCGTGGCGGGCGACGCCCGGTGTCGCGTAACCGTTGCTGCTCTTGGTCGGTGAGTTCGTCGTCTCGCGCCTCGCGTTGGGCCAGTTTGGTGTTGCGTTCCACGCCGCCTTGGACCCGGTACAGCACATGCATCCCGCCCGAGGGGGATGCTTCCTGATAGCCGCCCATCACGCGTTCCCACAGCCGCAGGTGCCCCATTGCGGTCAGCCGGTCCCGCATCTTGAGATAGAGCCCCTCGTCGAGTGCGCGGCCTTCGAACTCGAACATCTCAAGATCGCGGGACACCGTGCCGGTGACAATCCCGATCCCGGGATGACCGTTCTGGAACCAGGTGGCGACCTGCTCGCGGGTGGCGCGCTGCTGCTGGAAGCGCTGCCACTGATGGGGGTAGGGCCTTTTCGAGCCGTCGGTTTCGATCCGCACCACGCTGCACCCGGCGTCCCACCACGCCAAGGCGGCCGCAGCCATGTCCTCGGCCATGGTGGTAGCCGGGTCACCGATCGGGTTCCTCGTCGTGTCAGCAGTGACGGTGTCGGCGGTGCTGTCGGCCTGGTCGCCGTCGGTGTCCGTGTCGTGCGGGGTGGTCTGCGGCGCCGATGGGGCGGGCTGGCGGTTCTGTGACGTGTTCGCGTCGCTGGTGGGATCCGCCCCGGCGGGTGTCACCGACGGTGGGGCGTCGAGGTCGGTCGGTGCGGCATCGCTGGGCAGGTCGGGCACGGTCGCCTTGCTGCCTGCGGTCAACTCCGTCGGCTCCGGCTGCTCGGCAGGTAGGTGACCAGTCTTCGACGTGGTCTGGTCGATCACGTCCGTGTCGTGGACCGAGGCCGGCGTGGCGATGGTGTGCAGGTCGAGTTGTTGTTTCCGCTCACGGATGGCGGGCACCATCGCCTCCCGCGCCGCCCGCAACTCCTCGGCACTCGGCCGCTGGGCGGGGTCGAGCCAGGACAGCACGGCGTCGACCGGGACGTTCTGGACGGCGCGGGGAGCGCCGGTCACGCTGGTCACGTCGCGTTCGATGATCACCCGGAGCCGGTTTCCCGGTTCGGGTGTCACTTCGACGACCACGCCGCGCACGCTGTGGGTTGGACCCGGTCCGACGAGCGGCGCGCTCTTGGCTTCCGGGTCGGGTTCGGTGATCTCGATGTACTGGCCGATGCTGTTCAGTGGCAGCGTGGGGTCGCCCTCGGCGAGGCGCTCCAGCGCTTGCTGGGCGCGGTTGAGGTCGAACTGCTCACCCCTTTTGTGGGGTCGTCCTGCGGCGGCGGTGAGTGCGTGCCGGTAGATCTCCGGTTCCGCGGTGGCGAGTTGCCGCTGCGCCTCGACGAGGGACAGGCCCTTGTTGGTGCGGCCGGACAACACGACCTGCACTCGGCGACGCAGTTCTGTGTCGCTGTGCCGGTCGCCGAGCACGTGCTTGAGCACATCGGTGCGGCTGTCCAGCGTGATCTGCGGCAGTGGCGGCGCCAGCGGCACCGGGGTGCTGTTGTCGACGAATAGCCAGCCACCCCCGTCGTCATCGCTGCTGTCCTGACGAGACTCGCCGATGACAGAGTCGGCAGGGCGTGTCACCAGTCGGCATTCGGGGTTGTCCTTGCGGGCGTTGGCGTGCTCGGTGGCCGCGTCGGCGGCGAACGCGAAGTCCTCGACGCGCCAGAGTCCGGGGAGCCGCGCGGGGCGTGCCACGCCGTGGAGTCCGGCCTGCTTGATCAGATCGCGTAGGAACTGTGCCGAGTCGGTCTCGATCTCGTGCCACGCGTCTGACTCCCACGGACCGTGGCGGATGAACAGCCGTCCCAGTACCTGGCCGTCAGGGAGGACGCCGATGGCGGCGGACACGTCATGGCGGCGCCAGTGTTCGCTGTACAGGCCGCCGATCTCCACGGCCTCCTGTTCGACCAGAGTCCAGTGGTGGGTGGTGAACAGCTCCGCCACACCGGTGAGCCCGTCGATGCGGGGGTACTGCTCGATCGGGTACAGCTCATCGATGTCCGGCTCGCCATCGTCCACTGTGGCCGCTTCGTGGGTGGCCGCTTCTTCGGTGACCGGTTGTTCAGTGGCCCGACGTTCAGCGGTGCCGTGCGCTTCGGCGTCGGCCTCGGCGCGGAGGTCGGCAACCTGCTGTACGAGGTTGAACGCGTTGGTGCCGGCGGGTAGGGCAGCGTCGGCGATAACCAGCTTGGCTGTGTGGTCGACCTCGATTTGATGGTCACGGTAGCGGCCACGGCCTTCGTTACGGCGAATGTCGACGCGATACCCGAGGTCGGCGAGCGCGGCGGTAGCCTGCTGGATCCACCACTGGCTCACCGGCTCCCATTCAGGCTGGGTGGCCGAGTAGTCGATGCCGGTGCGCGGATCGGTGCGCGTCATCTCGGAGAAACGCACCCAGGCCGTGGGCTTGTGTCCCCCGGCAGCCGCCGTTTCCGCAAGCGCTCGACCTGCTTCGGCGACCGCCGCTTCGAACACCTCCAGTCCTCGCTCACGAGGGACCTCCAGCACTGACCCCGACGCGGGCGCCAGGCCAGTAGCCGCATCTGGTGTTGAGGGGCTGTCCGTGGTGGCGGATGCGGGACGGTTCCGCGCCTGTGTGGTAGTTGTGAGGTCGAGGTCGAACAGGCTGGTTTGGGAGGGACTGTTCGCCACGTCCTGCTTACCGGGGCTCGCAGTGTCACCGTGGCCGGTACGGGTGTGATCGGTCTCAGTGTGGTCGGCGGGGCCCGCCGATGCGTCGGTCCCGGCAGTCGTCTGTGGTTCGGTGGGGCGCGCCACGACGGGGTCGTCGATGCTGGAGGCAGGGGTGTCCACATCGGTCTGTGCTTGGTCCGCTGTTGGGTCATCGGGTGGGATGGGGCCGGCTGGGTGTTCGACCGAGGCTTGGTGATCACCGAGTCCAGCACTGTGTATCGCGTCTGGGGACGTGTCACGTCCTGTGGTGGGAAGGTTTGCCACAGGAAGGTCGGTGAGGAACGGCAGGTGGGGTTGGTTCGCGTCCAGTTCGGCGACCCTGCTGGCTTGCGCTTCCCGGCGCTCGTCCGGCTCGATGAGTGGGACCGGCGGCGGGTCAGCTGCGAGACGTCGGGACAGCCAGATCACCCGGTCCCGCAACGGTAGGGCGGTGTCCAGTCGCCACGTTTGGCCCTGCGTGTTGCGTGCTTCGCTGTCGCTGTCGGCGATCGTGATCGTCTGCCCGTCAGCCAGGTTCCCGGCGAGGTCGGCCGTCTGCTCGGTCGCTGGGTCATCCACGCGCCCTGCGTCGTCTGATGTGGAGGGTGGAATTACCAGGCCGTGGTGAGTCGCTTGGCGCAGGAGGATTGTCCAGCGTTGCTGCCACAGGCCGGCGTCTGGGGTCTGGGCCGTGCCGTGGTCGCGGGCGCCGGTGCGGATGTGCTCGTGTCGAGTGGTGTGGGCGTGGGCCACTGCGGTGGCCATGGCCAGGACCGCGTCCGCGGCTGCCGGGTTCGACAGGCTGGTCCAGAATTTCGGGATGGAGATCAACGCCCGGTCGTGGTCGACCTCGACGGTTCCGGTGGTGGACTCGATCTCGGTGAAGCCGGCGCCGGACACGGCCATGATCAGCGAGTTCCACACTTCGTATTTCTCTTGGTAGTGGAACGGCCATGGGCGGTGGCTGGTGAGGACCCAGCGGACCAACGCATTCGGATCGCTGCCGTCGGGTGGGGTAAGCGGCTCGCCGGTGAGACACTCGGCGATGCTCGGCAGTGTTCCGTCCTGGTGCGCTTGAGCGATGCGGGCGTCGTACTGGCCCACTTCGATCGGGCCGCCGACCAGCTCGATGATGGCGTCCTCGAGTTGGGTGATCGCGGACCGTGGATCGATGCCAGCTTGGACCGCGATGTTGCCGTCCTCGTCGAAGTGGCTGCCGCTGATCGCACCAGTGCGGACGACCTCGCGCCCCAACACCCGGGCGTGGCTGATCAGTACACGCCAACGGTGTTCCAACTCCTGCGGGGACAGCAGGCGCATGTCAGCGGTGCGCTGTTGGCTCACGAGGCTGACCTGGGTGTCGGGGTCAAGCGGGCGTGGCGGTGTCCGGTCGAAGTCGGACACCGGGAACAAGCCATCGTCGCCGGCCTCGACCGTCACTGTGCCATTGGCAGCCGTGCCGTCGGCAGCAGCACTGTCGCCGCCAGACGGCGGGCCGGGCTTGGCGGGCGTCGTTGCGGTGGCTGCGGTGGCGTGGTGGGGTGAGGTGCGTCGCCGTGGCACGAGCAGCTCAGCGCCGTTGTATACGAGGTGGAGGTCGCGGTCGGGTGGCGGGGTGAAGGCCGTGCTGTCCGGGTGCCAGTGGGTTTGGGGGTCGGCGAGGATGACCAGCGGTTCCCCGGTCGGGGTCGTGCCCCGCAGCTCGACTTGGCCGATCAGGTTGATCCGGAACTCGGTGATCTCGCCGGTCACCTGGTCGACGTGCACGGGTAGGGGCATGTGGTCGAACCCGAACACGGACCGGTCGCCGTTGCGGATCCGGGCCAGGACCTCGTCCGCGTGGTCGCGGGCGATCAGGCCGATCCGCAGTTGTCGGATAAGCGCGGCCTCTGCCGCGGCGACACCCGTGTCGTAGCGGTCATCGCCGGTCAACGCTATTGCGGCGCCACCCACCGCGGCGGGACGCCACAGACGCGAGGCGGGCAGCCCGGTCACCTCGATGATCTCCTCCAGCGCCATGGGTGGGTGCGGTGGTTGCGTCACCGCACTGGCGAGGGATCGCGGCGGGAACTCCTCGGGGCGCTCCAGGTGATAGAGATCAGCGAGGGTGTTCGCGACGTCGGCCAGCGCGTCCACC
>NZ_JBJMIE010000082.1:0-5768 GCF_045807065.1 Actinophytocola sp.
ATCGACAACGCGACGTTCTGACAGTCGTCCAACACGGCGCAGCGGATAGTCACCCGACCGAGTGTCGCTGACCAGATCGGTCCGCACCCTGTCGGGTTGGTGCCTACCGGGCCACCACGGCGTGCACAAGGCTGGCGGCATGCGGAGAGCACTGATCGTGATCGACGTCCAGGAGTCCTTCCGGCAGCGGCCGGCATGGCAGGCCGTCAACAACCCCGACATCGCCGACGACGTCAACGCGCTCGTCGCGGCGGCCCGCGCGGACGGTGACCTCGTCGTGTGGGTGCTGCACGCGGAACCGGGCGGCGACGGCGTGTTCGACCCCGCGCACGGGTTCGTGCGCCTGCTGCCGGAGCTGGACTACCGCGAGGGCGAACCGTTGCTCGTCAAGACCTCGGTCAACGCGTTCACCACCACGAACCTCGCGCAGCTGCTGACCACGCACGGGGTGCGGGAGCTGCGGGTGTGCGGGATCCGCAGCGAGCAGTGCGTGGAGACGACCACCCGGATCGGCCACGACCTCGGCTACCAGATGACCTACGTCGTTGACGCGACCGCCACCTTCCCGATGCCGCACCCGGACGCGCCGGCCGACCGGACCGTCGCGGAGGTGCTCGCCGACCCGCGCACCAAGCAGGCGGACGACGTCGTCGCACACACTGCCTGGGTGCTGGCCGACCGCGGTTTCGCCACGGTGGCCACAGTGGCGGAGGTGACGGGTACGCTGACCAGATCGTGAAGGTTGTCTTCGTCCTCGCGCCCGGCGTGCACCTGCTCGACCTGGCGGGGCCGGCGCAGGTGTTCCACGACGAACTCCTCGGCTACGACCTGCACTGGGTGGCCGAGGACGTCGAGGTGACCACCGCGCAAGGCCTGCCGGTGCGTGCGCGGACCGCGTGGCCGGAGCTGGCGGCCGACGACCTGGTCGTGGTGCCCGGCTGGCACTCGCCATCACTCGCCGCGACGTTCGCACTCGGCCAGGTGACCCTCGACCGGGTCAAGGCGCACCACGACAACGGCGGCATGGTGGTGAGCGTGTGCGCGGGCGCCGACGCGTTGGGCAAGGCGGGCCTGCTCGACGGCCGTCGCTGTACGACCCACCACGGCCTGCAGGACGAGCTGGCGCGGCGCTACCCGCGGGCCACCGTGGTCCGCGACGTCCTCTACGTGGTGGACGGGCGGGTCGCGACATCGGCCGGCATCGCGAGCGGCATCGACCTGGCCCTCCACCTGGTGGCGACCAGACACGGCCCCGCGACGGCGGCGAAGGTCGCGCGGTCCATGGTGGTGTACGCGCGGCGCAACGGCGACGAACGGCAGGCGAGCGCGATGCTGCGGCACCGGTCGCATGTGGACGACACGGTGCACCGGGTCCAGGACCTCATCGACACGCGCTTCACCAGCACGCTCACACTCGCCGCGCTGGCCGACGCCGCCGGGGTGAGCCCGCGGACGGTGACGCGCCTGTTCGGCCGCGCGACGGGCCTGACCCCGCTGCGCTACCAGCACCTGCTGCGCCTCGAACGCGCCGAGCACCTGATCGGTCACGGCGCGACCGTCGAGTCGGCGGCGCACGCGGTGGGCTTCGAGGACGCCCGCATGCTCCGCCGCCTGCGTGCGCGCTGAGCCGCTGCCGACCAGCCAGCACGGATCACATCGCCGGCATCCCTGAACTGAGTAGTCTCGAAGTATGGGCGAGGAGCTGACGACCGACCGGCTCGTGGTGCGGGAATGGCGGCTCGACGACGCCGCCTCGGCGCTGGCGATCTACGGTGCGGACACGGTGACCCGGTGGCTCACGCCGGCGATGGGGCAGGTCGCGGACGAGGCGGCCATGCGTGCGGTGCTGCAGGCGTGGATCGAGGATCAACCGAACATGATGCCGCCGCGCGGCCGGTGGGCGGTCGAGCGCAAGGACGACGGTGAGGTCGTCGGCGGCCTCGGTATCCGCCTGCTGCCGCCGTACGAAGAGGATCTCGAGCTGAGCTGGCAGCTGCGCCCGGACGCCTGGGGCAACGGTTACGCCTCGGAGGCGGGCAGCGCCCTGATCAGGTGGGCGTTCACCCAGGAGATCGACGAGCTGTTCGCGGTCGCCCGCCCGGCCAACACCCGCGCGGTCGGCACCGCGAAACGGCTCGGCATGTCGTGGGTCGGCGAGACCGACAAGTACTACAACCTGACCCTGCAGGTGTTCCGCATCCGCCCGAGCGACATCGCCGACTGAACCCCCTGCGGCCCAAGGTGTCCGCCGCCTTGACGTGTCGACGAAGGGCGCTGTCCGCCCCACCGCGCGGGATCGTTCCTGCATGATGTTCGTATGGCACGCGTCCTCATCACGGGTTCCTCCAGCGGCCTCGGCCTGATGGCCGGGCAGCTCCTGCTCGAGGAGGGCCACGAGGTCGTCCTGCACGCGCGCGACAGGTCGCGGGATCCCGGCATCGCCGAGGTCGTGTTCGGCGACGTCACGAGCATGGCCGGGATCCGCTCGGTGGCCGCCCAGGCGAACGAGCTCGGCCCGTTCGACGCGGTCATCCACAACGTGGCGGTCGGCTACCAGGAGCGGCGCCGGATCCTCACCGAGGACGGCTTCGCGCACGTGTTCGCGGTGAACGTCCTGGCGCCGTACCTGCTGACCGCGTCGATGGCACGCCCGTCCCGGCTGGTGTACCTGAGCTCCGGCATGCACCGCGGCGGCGACCCGTCCCTGGACGACCTGCGGTGGGAGCGCCGGCGCTGGAACGGGTCGCAGGCCTACTCGGACTCGAAGTTCTGGGACGTGGTGCTGGCGTTCGCGCTGGCCCGCCGCTGGCCGTCGATCCCGTCGAACGCGGTGGACCCGGGCTGGGTGGCGACGCGGATGGGCGGCCGCGGCGCCCCGGACGACCTGTCGCAGGGCCACGTCACCCAGGTCCGCCTGGCACTGGGCGAGATCGGCGGCACCGGCGCCTACTACTACCACCTGACCAGGGCGAACACGCATCCGGCGGCCAGCGATCCGGCCCTGCAGGACGCGTTCCTGGCGACGTGCGCGGAGCTGACCGGCACCCCGATCGAGTGAAGCACCCGCCAACGGCTCGACCGTTGCTCCATTCGGCGTAATCTGAACCCATGTTCGAATCTCGCCCGTCCCCGTCAACCACCACGAGTCGCGTACCGGCGCCGCCCGAGGGTCGCGATCGTCACCAGCGGCACGCTGACCGCCAACGTGATCGCGAACATGGCGGTGAAGCTGCCCGCGTCGACCATCGGCCCGAACAGGGCGGCGCCGATCGCGCTGCCGATGAACAGGTTCGTGGCGAACAGCGACACGGCCATGGCGCGGTGGCCGGGCGCCATGTCGGTCGCCCACGTCTGCAAGGTCGAGTGCATGAACGCCCACCCCCCGCCGAGCAACACCGCCCCGACGACCACCGCGAACACCCCCTGCGAGATCACCATCAGGACGTACGCGAGCACCGCCATCCCACCGCCGACGAGGATCAGCACCCAGGGCGCGGTCGTCCGCGTGCGGCCCTTGACCACCCGCGCGAACACGAGCACCGAAGCCCCGTAGGCGGCGGTGAGCAGCCCCGCCACGGTGACCGACAGCCCCGAGGCATGCAACACGACAGGAAGGAACGTCAACGGTCCCAGCAGAACGAGCCCCTCGACCAACACCAACCCGAGCACGAGCAACGCCAGCCGGTTGGTGAGCACGCCCTTGACCGAGGACCAGACGGGGGCCGGGGCTCCGAGCCGCGGCTCGACCAAGGCACGCAGGAGGAACGACAGGACCCCGGCGATCACGGCGGTCAACGCGAAGGCGACCCGCCAGCTGGCGAAGTCCGCGATGGCCCCGGCCGTCACGGTGGCCATGGCCATGCCGACAGCCGAGCTCGTCATGAGATCGGTGAGCGGCGCCTGCCGCTCACTCACGGGAACGGTGTCCCCGATATACACGAGCGCCCCGGGAATCGCCGCGGCGAAACAAGCCCCGGTAACCCCTCGGGCGGCGACCAACCACTCCACGTCCGGCACCACAGCCGAGCCGAGCCCGCCGACCATGGCGAGGAGAAGCGCCAGCCGCATGGTCCGCACCCGCCCAAGCCGGTCGGACACCACAGCCCAGCCCACCTGCGCAACGCCGTAACAGAGGAAGTAGACGGCAGCCGCCCGACTGACAGCATCGACCGACCGCCCCATCTCCGCCGCGATGACGACCAGCATGGGCGCGATCATCAGCCGATCGAACTGCGAGGTGAACGACCCCAACTGCAACAACCGAAGCGACCGCCCCGACCCCACAACCCGGCTCGTGCCGCTCGACATACCTCACAGTCAAACTCCGCACACACCCCAGATACCAGCCGTAACCGCCGTGTCGCTCGCCACACGACCCCAGCACCTCGCCTCCTCACCCAAGCGAGCCAGCGAGACCCCCGACACCAACCTCCACATCGCAAACTGGTCCTGTCCGTTCCGCCGATCCCCATCACCGCCGCCCGGCCACTCGCTGAACTCGAGCACCCCGTTACCGCCATGAACGAGGCCACCACCCCGATCGCATCGCCATGATCATCGCCAACAGAAACCTTCACCAACGGCGAAGCCGATGGTGCGTGTCCGAGAGCGCACCACCGGCAAAACCTGGCCGACCATCTCCGACCACCCTCAGCCAAGGGCCTGCACCGGGCGGGCACGCAGCGCGAGCCGAGTGGGGATTCCTATTGCCAGCAGGCCGAGCAGGGCCGTCACCACGACGATCGCGAGGTAGCGCAGTGGCTCGATCGCCGGCAGCGGGGACTCCGTCAGCCCGATGCTCACCCCGACCAGCGGCGGGACAGCCGCCAGCGATCCGACCACCACCGCGATGCCCACCACGATGAACGCCTCGATGCGGGTCATCCGCCGCACCTGTCGCCTGCCCGTGCCGACCAGCCTCAACAGGGCGAACTCCCGTGACCGGGCCGCGGTGGCCATGACCAGCGTGTTCACCACGGCGATCGCCACGTAGCCGAGGACCACGAACATCGCGATCAGGTTCACCCACGTCTCGGTGTCCCGCTGTGACTGGCCGGCCGCCGTCAGGGCCGCGCGGTCGAGCACGGTCACCTCGGGCAGCGCCGACAGTGCCCGCCGGGCCGCGGGCACGTCCGATGCCGACACCAGGATGGACTGGTCGAGCCGCGTCGTCGTGTGGGCGGCGAGCACGTCGTGCGGCAGCGTCAGGTCGCCGAAGCCGAGGCCACGACCGTAGGTGGCGACGACCCGGGGCCGCATGACCGTGCCGTCGCCGAGGTTCAGCTCGATCGTCTCGCCGACGTCCACCCCGATGGTCTCGGCGGCCATCGTGCTCAGTGCGACCGTCTCCCCCTTCAGGTCGCTCAGCCGTCCCTCCCTCGGCTGCAGGTCCAGCGTGCGGTCGAGGTGCGCCGGCGACACGCCCTGCGCGGCGAACGGCGTCACCTCCCAGGTGCCTGCCAGCAGGTGCTTGACGAACACCTGGCTGCGCACCACGGGCGTCACCGAGGACACCCCGTCCGCGGACGCGACCTGCTGGGTCACCGACGGCGCCAGGCCGGACGGCGCGGACACCACGAGGTCCGCGACAACGCCCTTGTCCGCCTGGTCCTCGGCCTCCGCGGCGACCGTCGACTGCGCGAAGAGCTGCACCGACGCCATCGTCACGGCCAGCACCAGCGGGGTCACGGCCACGGCGAGACGCCGCGCGCTCGCGGTCACGTTGGCCACGGCCAGGTACCCGCCGACCGGCGACGCCGACCGCAGCG
>NZ_JBJMIE010000083.1:0-2983 GCF_045807065.1 Actinophytocola sp.
CCCGGCAGCGCGGGATGTCTCACGACGCGCGCTGCAAGGCGTTCGCGGCGGACGCGGACGGCCTGACATGGGCTGAGGGCTCGGGTCTGGTGCTGCTGGAGCGGCTGTCCGACGCGCAGCGCAACGGGCATCAGGTGCTGGCGGTGCTGCGGGGCAGTGCGGTGAACCAGGACGGCGCGTCGAACGGTCTGACCGCGCCGAACGGGCCGTCGCAGCAGCGGGTGATCCGCCGGGCGCTGGCGAACGCCGGCCTCGCCCCGGCGGACGTCGACGTGGTCGAGGCGCACGGCACCGGCACGTCGCTGGGCGACCCGATCGAGGCGCAGGCTCTGCTCGCCACCTACGGACAGGACCGGGATCCCGGGAAGCCGCTGTGGCTGGGCTCGCTGAAGTCCAACATCGGGCACACGCAGGCCGCCGCCGGGGTGGCGAGCGTGATCAAGATGGTCAAGTCGCTGGAACACGGCGTCCTGCCGCCGACCCTGCACGTGGACGCGCCCACCACCGCGGTGGACTGGTCGGCCGGTGCGGTCGAGTTGCTGACCGGGCCACGAGACTGGCCGCGCAACGGCCGTCCGCGCCGCGCCGGGGTGTCCTCGTTCGGGATCAGCGGGACGAACGCGCACCTGATCATCGAGGAGGCGCCTGCCGAGGAGGACCAGGCCGCGGAGGAGGCACCGCCTGGGGGCGTGGTGCCCCTGGTGGTGTCCGCGCGGAGCACCGGGTCCCTGGCCGGGCAGGCCGGGCGGCTGGCGGCGTTCCTGGGGAACGCGGGCGAGGTGTCACTGGCCCGCGTGGCGGGCGCCCTGCTGTCGACCCGCGCGGTGCTCGGCGACCGGGCCGTGGTGGTGGCGGGCTCCTCGGAGGAGGCGTTGGCCGGGCTCGGGGCGCTGGCACGCGGCGAGACCGTGGCCGGTGTGGTGACCGGCAGCGCGCGTGCGGCCAGGAAGGTGGTGTGGGTGTTCCCGGGCCAGGGCTCGCAGTGGGTGGGCATGGGCCGGGAGCTGTTGGACACCTCTCCGGTGTTCGCCGAGCGGGTCACCGAGTGCGCGGCCGCGTTGGCGCCGTGGGTCGACTGGTCGCTGGTGGACGTGCTGCGGGGCGAGACCGATGCCGGGCTGATGGACCGGGTCGACGTGCTCCAGCCCGCGAGCTTCGCCGTCATGGTGGGCCTGGCGGCGGTGTGGGCCTCGGTCGGCGTGGTGCCGGACGCGGTCGTCGGCCACTCGCAGGGTGAGATCGCGGCGGCGTGTGTGGCGGGTGCGTTGTCGCTGGAGGACGCCGCGCGGGTGGTGGCGTTGCGCAGCCAGGCGATCGCCGCGGAGCTGTCCGGGCGCGGCGGGATGGCGTCGGTGTCGTTGAGCGAGGCCGACGCGGTCGCCCGGCTGGCGCCGTGGGCGGGCCGGGTCGAGGTGGCCGCGGTCAACGGACCGTCGTCGGTGGTCGTCGCCGGGGACGCCGAAGCACTGGACGAGGCGGTGGCCGCCCTGTCCGGGCGGCGCGTGGCGGTGGACTACGCGTCGCACACCCGGCACGTGGAGGACATCCGCGACACCCTCGCCGAGGCACTGGCCGGGATCACCGCGCGGGCGCCGGTGGTGCCGTTCTACTCGACCGTCACCGGTGGGTGGATCGCGGACGCGGGTGTCGTGGACGGCGGGTACTGGTACCGCAACCTGCGCGACCAGGTGCGTTTCGGCCCCGCCGTGGCGGACCTGCTGGCGCTGGGGCACGGGGTGTTCGTGGAGGTCAGCGCGCACCCGGTGCTGGTGGCGCCGATCGGCGAGATCGTGGACGGCACCGAGGTCGACGCCGTGGTGACCGGGTCGCTGCGGCGCGACGACGGCGGCCCGCGGCGCCTGCTGACCTCGATGGCGGAACTGTTCGTGCGGGGTGTCCCGCTCGACTGGAGCGGCGTGCTGCCGCCGACGCCCGGCCGGGTCGACCTGCCGACGTACGCGTTCGACCACCAGCACTACTGGCTCCACCCGGCCGCGGCGGCGGTCGCGCCGTCGGTGGGGCTGGTCGGGGCGGACCACCCGCTGCTGGGTGCGGTCGTGCGGCTGCCGGGATCGGCAGGCCTGGTGTTCACCTCGCGGCTGTCGCTGCGGTCGCACCCGTGGCTGGCCGACCACGAGATCGGCGGCGTCGCGGTCGTCCCGGGTGCCGGACTGGTGGAACTGGCCGTCCGGGCCGGTGACGAGGCCGGCTGCGCGGTCCTCGACGAGCTGGTCAGCTCCGCGCCCCTCGTGCTGCCCGCGCACGGCGGCGTGCGGGTGCAGGTCGCGCTGGGCGGACCGGGGGCGGACGGCTCGCGCACCGTGGACGTGTACTCCCAGCGCGAGGACGCCGACGACGGCGGCACCTGGACCCGGCACGCCACCGGCCTGCTGTCGGCCGCACCCACCACACAGGACCGGTTCGACTTCACCGCCTGGCCGCCACCGGGTGCGCGGGAGGTCGACCTCGCTGCCGCCGACCTCTACGACGACCTGTCCGCACGCGGGTTCCGGCACGGGCCGGCGTTCCAGGCGGTGCGGGCGCTGTGGCGGCGTGGTGAGGAGCTCTTCGCCGAGGTCGTCCTGCCCGCCGGGGTGGACGCGGGAGGGTTCGGCCTCCACCCGGCACTGCTGGACGCGGCACTGCACCCGGTGTTGCTCGGCGGGCAGGAGCCGCGGCTGCCGCTCGACTGGCACGGGGTGGAGCTGCACGCCGTCGGCGCGACCGCGCTGCGGGTGCGGGTGCTGCCCGCGGGCCCCGACGGCCTGTCGCTGGAGGCGGCGGACGAGACCGGCGGCGCGGTCGTGACCGTGGACTCGGTGGTGCTCCGGCCGGCGCCGGCCGAGCAGTGGGGTGCGGCCCCGGTGGGTGCCGACTCGCTGTTCCAGGTGGACTGGGTCGAGCTTTCCCCGGCAAGGGCCGAGTCTTCCCCGTCGTGGGTGCCGGTGGCCACCGACGACGATGTGGCGGCGTTGACCGAGGC
>NZ_JBJMIE010000084.1:0-37558 GCF_045807065.1 Actinophytocola sp.
CACTGCGCGCGAACACAGAGACACTGTTCCACAACGCCGCCGACCATCTGCTGGCCAGCAGCGTGCACCCAGTGCTGTTCCGCGCGATCCGGTCCTGCGGGGAGACCGGCCTGCTCACCACGGCCACGAACCACGCGGTCCGACTGCGCGACCGCGCCCTCGAACACCTCGGCCCCGACCACCCCGACACGCTCGCGACCCGGCAGAGCGTGGCCTACTGGCGCGGCGAAGCAGGCAACGCCGCCGGCGCCGTCACCGAACTCACCGCAGTGGTCGCCGACCACGTGCGCGTGCTGGGCGCCGACCACCCCGCAACACTGAGCGCACGCGGCAACCTGGCCTACTGGCGCGGTGAAGCCGGCGACGCACATGAAGCCGTGACCGACCTACGGGCACTGCTGGACGACCACCAACAGATACTCGGCCCCGACCACCCCGACACACTCACCACCCGCCACAACCTCGCCCGCTGGCAAGGCGAGACCGGCCACCCCAAGGCGGCAGTGGCCGAGTTCGAGTCACTCCTGGCCGACCGCCTCCGGATCCTCGGCCCAGGACACCCACACACGCTGACAACACGCCACAACCTGGCCCGCTGGCGAGGCGAGGCCGGCGACCCCACCGGCGCGATCACAGAACTCACCACACTGCTCGCCGACCGGCACCGGATCCTGGGCCCGGACCACCCACAAACCCTGGCCACCCGCCACAACCTGGCCCGCTGGCGCGCCGAATCCGGCGACCGGGACACCGCAATACGCGAACTCGCCGACCTCCTCGCCGACCACCTACGCGTACTCGGCCCCAACCATCCCGAAACCCTCACCAACCGCCACAACCTCGCACTGTGGCGCGGCATGACCGGCGCCCACGACCGCGCGACAACCGAACTAAGACAAGTCCTGACCGACCGACAACGTGTCCTGGGCCCAGCCCACCCCCACACCTTCACCACCCGCGGCCTGATCGCATCGATGCTAGGCCAGGCAGGCGACATCCCGGCGGCAGTAACAGAACTGGAAGCCCTCCTCACCGATCAAGAACGGGTCCTCGGCACCCACCACCCCCATACCGCCACCACAAGGGCCGACCTGGCCCACTGGCACAGCATCGAATGACACCAGCCGCGACAGCCTTCGGCATCTCGCGCAGCCACGCCTACGAACTGATCACCCGGGGCGAGTTCCCGGCAAAGGTCATTCGCGTCGGCAATCGCTACCGGGTCATCACAGCGTCGATCATCCGGGCGCTGTCCGACGGAGCCACAACCTGAGGTCGCGTCAGCCGGTAATGATCACACTCCCAGCGCCGCGAACACGACCGAAGCCACTACACCGAATACCACCAGCGCGAGCGCGATCCACACCCGCTCGACCGCGCGCCGCCCGGCCCCGGCGACCACCGCACCTATCGCGAACCCGCCAGCAGCCATCAACGGCACCCCAACCACAACTCCCTCCAGTGTGGAACTGCTAGTGATCACGTAGGCCGCGAACAGCGGCCCACCCGCTGCGGTGATCACGGCCACGCGATTCCGGAGCGGCCCCCACACATCACCGCTCACCGCATCCTCCAACGGGGCGACAAACTGCACAGACCAGCCGATTCCTCCCGCATCGCATCACCCACTGTGCGAACCTAACACCGCAGCGCGACCAAACAGTGGGTAACGTGGCCTTCTTCGTCCGACCGGAGGCGCTCGACGCCTACGCGAAACTCGTTGAACGCAACGGCATCAATCTGTCGTTGACCAACGTCCACCTCGCCGGCGAGTCACGGTTGGAGAACACCGAAGGGCTGTGGATCCAACATCTGCTCGACGCGCATACACAGACCGTCGACCGGATGCTGACCAGCCTGTCGCAGGGCTTCAACCAGATGGGCGCGAGCGCCGACGAACTCGCTCGCACAGCCGCGTCCTACCCGCTCGGTCGACCAGGCCCAGGCGGTGAACCTGGACAACGCCTACCCCGCCTCGCCCCGCCCGCCGGTCGGCGAACCCGGACCCGTGAGCTCGCAGCGGCCGGGTGAACAGGGGCCGACCGAGGCGGTCGCCGGCGACGACATCCGCAATCCGCTGACCCACCTGACCGAACCTGGCAACCCACCCGACTTCAGCGATCCAATGGCCTTGTTCAACACGTTGGGTGACTACCTCAGCCCGACCTGGTGGATCAACCAGGTGCTCAACGACACCATCGGTGTGAATCCGATGGAATATGTCAACCAGCTCGTCGTCGGTGACTGGAAGGGCTTCGCCCGGTGCGGGACCATGTGGCCCCAACTCGCCGGCGCGGCTGATGACATCGGCGACAACCTGGACAACGGGCTGCGCTGGCTGGCCGCGGACTGGGCGTGGCAAAGCTGGCGATGCGGCGGTGTACTACTTCGACTATGCCGGTAAGGCACTGCACAGCCACGCTGATGTATTCCGTGCGCTGCACGACAAGTACGTGGACATCGCCCGAGACGTGTGGCTGTGCTCGAAGACGCTTGCCGACATCATCAAGGCCATCATGGACGCGGCTTTCGTCGCCGGGCTCGCCGTGTTGGCCGCGCTTCACTCTCCTGGACCGGGATCGGCGCCGGGATCTCCTGGAGCGTCGCGGCTTGGCAGTGCTCGCAGATCCTGAAGCTGTGGGGCGAGGCCAGCTCCGCGATCGCCACCATCCAGACGCTGATCACCGGGTTCGCTGGGATGGCCACCTCGCCCGACGAGATCACTCTGCGCGAGATCACTCCGCTGCCGATGCCTGTGGTCGGCTACGACCACCTCGGGGTCGCACCCGAACCGGCCCGGCCCCGACAGAAGGGAGAGCTGTGAGTACTCGCCCGTTCGACCCTCTAGCCGACCTCGCCCTCTCCCCGACGCACAAGGCAGCCGCGCGCAAACAGCTGGACCTGCTCGCCGAGCAGACCCGCCACCCCGAGTTGCGCGACCTGGCTCGCGACGTGTTGTCCGGACGCGTGAACCTGCGCGGCGCGCTGGTCGACCCACGGGCCACCGCCGTGCTCGACGAGCAGGTCGGCCGGTTCACAGCTTGGTATCACGAACTGTCGGCCGACGAGCGCGCCGAGCACGAGCGCCAGGCAGAGCAGTTCGCCGAGGACGCCAGTCGGGAGGCCGCTGCCCCCACTCCGCCGAGATCTCGCTCCCGGCCACGCTCGGACAACGAGGACGAGTGGGAAGAGCCGCGTCCCATCCTCAGAAAACGGCGGCGATGAGCCGACTCGTACTTGGGCTGGTAGCGCTGCTTGTCACAGCGAGCTGGGGTCTGCTGCACGAGTAGGTGACAGTGGTAGTCACGCAGCCTGGCTGGCTGGCGTGGTCATGATTGCTTCGTATTCGATGGGGGTCGCCAGCGACGAGCGGCTCGGGCAGGTAATCGGCAAGGTATGGCCGGATGCCGCTACCCGAGCGGCAGACCCGTTCGCCGGAGTCACGGTGTCCGACGCGATGCGGGACGCCGCAACCGGACCTGACTGCGCTCCGTTCTCCTTCTAACGCCGTTCGCGACCCGTGTACGAGTCCGATTCCCAGCGGAAAGTCGGTCGAGGCGAACGCGTCTTTCAGCGTGTGCGCACGGCCTCGACCCGGCCGCCGATGCGCCTGTCGCGAACCAGGCAGCAGCCATCGACGGCATCCTCGCCACGACTCCCCTCAGCGTGGAACCTTGGGTGGTCGCGCAGGCAGCGAGCACTGGCTCAGCCGTCGCGGTGAACGGGGCCGCCCGGCGGCGGAGCGGTTTCCATACTCCCACCGCATCAGCCAGAAGGGTGGCCGCCGGAGGTTCGGCGTATGAGCCTTTCAGGCTATTACAGTTGCGCTCCATCACCTTCTGGTGACTGATCGGGTGAAGTTTTTGGTTGGTTGTTCTGCTTGCTTGTGGGTGGGAAGTCTGGGGTGCCCGAGTAGGCACGCGAGGAGGTCGAACGTTCATGAAGCGTGGGGTTCGGAACGGCGTTGTGGCTTTGCTGTTCGCGTTGGTCTTTGTTGCGGGGTCTGTTGGGTCCGTGGCGCACGCGCAGGCGGACGTTTCCTATGCCTCCGTGCAGAAGTCCGGGGAGCACGAGAGTGGGGACGACGACCAGGGGCTCTGGGGACTGCTGGGGCTCCTCGGGCTGGTTGGGCTCGTTGGGTTGGTGCGCCGAGGGCGGCGTGGGGATCAGCTCGCTGGGCCGGCGGCCGCGCCGCCGGCTACGCGGTCCGAAGAGTGGTGAAACGTGCGCCGGCCGCTGTTCTGGAAATGAATACTTGGAAAGCGGCGGCCGGCTCACGGTGAGAATATGCTTCTTGGCTATAGGTGGCGATAGCGCGCATAATGAAACTGTCAGCGGAGGGCGTCGGTCAGGTTTCCGTGTAGGGTCAGGATTGCGTCGAAGCCCGTTAGGTGGATGGTGCGTTCGCAGGGGCGGGAGGCCACCACCACGCGGACGTCCGTGCCCTTGCGGTTCGCCGTGGTCAGGGCTACCAGGCCCGCGGCGGCCAGGAAGGTCACCGCGGACAGGTCTATCACCAGTATCTTCGGGCCGCCGTGCAGTGCCAGCAGGATCGACTCGCGTAGGGTGGGGGCCGTGGCGATGTCGAGCTCGCCGCGGACGCGCAGCACTACTGCGTCGGCGCTGCGCTCGACGGTGATGTTGAAGGCCGTCATGGGCATCGCGCTTCCGGTGGGTGCACGGTAAGCCTGCGGCGCTGGGCCGGCTTCCCGCCGCCCTCAGTTCTCGTGTCAGGGCTTGGTGGCTAGTGGTGGGCGCCTTGGGCTCGGTGGTTGGGCGTTTACGTTCTCGCTGAAACCCCACCTGGGGCTGGGGTGGGTCTCGTCTCGTAATCGTCACCTCTTTTCCCGTTTGAGCGCCAGTGTGTGGGGGCAGCGCGTCGGTGCGGTGATTTCGGTACGTCACCGTTTGCCGGCGCTTTTCGCGTTTTCGGGTTATTACATGGTGGGTGCGGTCTCCCGGTGGTGGTGGGTAGTGGCCACTTTGTGTGAAGTAAGCACCCTTGTATTGATCAGGGATACCGTTCGGGTGAAGTTCTGTTACGTCTGCGCATGGGTCTATGGCGTGGGTAGGTTTGCCTTGGGTGTTAATCACCGGAAACGGTGGTTTTGGGCACGATTGTCCGCTCTGTCACCGAGTGGTCCGGTCCTACGCCCGACAGAGGGATTGGTTCCCGTTACCGAGGCGCCGTTCTCCCGACGCGAAATCACACTCCGAATTCACGTGACGCGATGGAGTGGCGCGCTGTCTCTTTCGGGTTGCTTGTGAATTGAGCACCGATTTTCGGGGGTAACTTTCAAACGTCCGAGATCGTCCAACGATCACGAAGGAGACAACAATGCCGAAGTTGGCTGGTCGCGGTGTGTTTATCGCGGCCCTCGCTGTGCCGATCGCCATGGTGGCGGCACCGCTGGTCGCGTCCGCGGAGGGAACGGGCGCTGCGGTGACCGATCAGGCACAGGCTGCCACGGTGACCCCCTACGAAGAGGCCGGGTCCGTGGCGCACCACTGGCCGAACAACATCCACGTCAACAACTACGACACGGACAACGAGAACGGCTTCGAGGCCGACGACAACCAGGTCGTCTACCAGATCAACGGGATCCACAACAACGACGTCGCGGGCAACAACGAGAGTGACGACGACGTTCTCGTCGACGAGGACACGGACGTCGACTACGCCTCGAACAACGACGTCGAGGGCTACGGCAACGACGTCAACAACGGCGACGCCAACGACGTCGACGGCGCGTACGGCGAGCACGTCCCCTGCGGTTGCAATGACGACGAGGACATCGACGGCGCCTACGGCGACTACTACTACGACAGCGACTACTACTACTACTACGACAGCGACTACGGCGACCACACTCCGTGTGCGCACGACGCCGAGGTCGTGCCCATGTACGGCGTGGACGCCGCCACGAGCGACAACGTGGCCGCTGACGACAGCGACGCCATCATCGGTGACAACAACGACATCACGGCCGAGAACAACGATGTCGCGCTCGACCAGGATGTCGCGACTGATGACAGCGACGTCGTCGCTGACGACACCAACGTCGTCGCCGATGACACCAACGCTGTGGCCGACGACACCAACGTCGTCACCGATGACAACGACGCTGTCGCTGATGACACCAACGTCGTCACCGACACCAACGCTGTCGCTGACGACACCAACGCTGCCGCTGATGAGAACGACGTTGTGAACGCTGACAACGACGTTGTCGGCGCCGGCTACGAGGACGCCTCCGCGGGTGCTGGTCCGGAAGGTGCCTGGGTAAGCACGACCGAGTCCGGTTCCTACTCGACCGGCATCGAGTCGGGCTACGGTCTCAATGACGACTCGGCTGGCGCTTACTACGAGATCGCGGGTGCCGCTGCCGACAGCAACGGCGCTTACGCCCAGAACACCGAGAGCGGTGCGGCTCAGTACGGCGGCTACGGCTACGGCAACGGCGGGACCGGTGCCCACCACGAGTCCGCCAGCGCGGCCGCGGGTGCCGATGGGGCCTGGGTCGCCGACACCGAGAGTGGGGCCGGCTCGCTGAACTGACGAACGAGATCGATCATGGCGCCGGCTCCCCACGCCCCGTAGGGAGCCGGCGCCTTCCTCTTGGGAGACAGAGTGAGTCACGCTTCGTTGCTCGAGAACACGTTGTCGGACAAGGAACTCGCGGTGGTGCGGTTGCTCGCCGCCGGTCTGCGGACGAAGCAGGTCGCGACCCGGTTGGGCATCAGCATGACGGCCGTGTCGATGCGGCTGCGCCGGGCCGCCGACGTCCTCGGCACCACCACCGCCGTGCAGACCGCGGTCGCGTGTGCGCGTCTGGGACTGCTCACCCCGGACACCCGGCGAGCGGTGCGGGTGCGGCGTGGACTCGCGGACCGGCACGCGTCGACGTGTGCGCTGCTGCGACCGCCCTCATGCGACTGCACCGCCGAAAACGTCGCCAGAGCCACAGGGTCGTGAAGGATCTTTGAGCAGCGGTGCGCACTCACGCAACAGTTAGCTCAGGGGAAGTTGACGACACCCAGCCACAATCCACCTCCGCACCCGCACCGATGGCCGAAAAGGCAACCAACACATGAAAGGGCGGGGAGGCGGACCAGCTAGTACACGCGGCGCGGCGGGCGTACCTGCTCGAGGTCGCGGTGGTCGAACGTGTCGAAGTGGGTGAGCACGGGTTCGAGCTTGGTCAGGCAGCGGATGACGATCTGCGAGATGTTCGACGACGACGTGCGCACGATGGTCGCGATCTCGCCGACGCTCAGGCCCTCGAACAGGCGCAGCCGCGTCACCTCGCGCTGCCGTTCGGTCATGTAGTTCATCACCCGGAGGATGCGTTGCCGCGCCTCGTTCGCGTCGACCCGGCGCATCGCGACGATCGCGGTGTCCTCCACGGGCTTGAGGGGCTCGTCGGGGAACGGGCCGGCCAGCTCGGCGCCCACCTGTGCGGTGAGACGGGTGAGGAAGTCCAGCCAGTTCGGCTCATCCGCCGGCGGGTCGCTGATGGCCACGACGAACGCCTCATGTGCGACGTCGGCGGGGTCGAGGTCGGGGCGCAGGCGTGTCCACCGCTCCGCTACGGCCAGCATGGCGGACACGTGCTCCCGGTAGATCTGATCCCAGTTCACTGGAGCACGGACCTCCACCTGTCGCCGCGCGTGGCGAGCGCAGGTTCGTCGAATGCTGAGCGAACTTCGCATGGCAGACCAACCGCCAGGATGAAGAGGAACATCGACGGCCGTGGAATCGCGGGACAACGTCCCGCGCTAGTTCGGGTGCAGCTCGGTCTGGTGCCCGCTGGGCTGAGCGGCCTGGTGAGCGGCGTGGTGAGCGCCCATGGACTGCGGCACAACCTGCTCGGGAACCTGGGTGGGGATCGGACCCGTCTGCTCCGAGGAAAGGCGCGGCGGCGGCATGCGACGGGCGAGGACGCCGCTGTCGAACATCTCACGTAGCCCCTGCTCGCTCTCCCGCAGACCACGCAGCAGGGCGCCGGCCTTGTCGATCGCTTCCTGGATGACCGCGCGGGCCTCCTCGGCCGCCTGCGCGCGGCACACGTCCGCCTCGTGCTGGGCCTGTTCGATCAGCTCGACCCGGTGGCGCAGCAACTCCTCGGCGCGTTCGACGTGCTCCGCGGCGGCCGCGTGCGCCTCGGCACGGATGCGCTGCGCGTCCTGCTCCGCGGTGGTGATCAGCCACTGGACGGTCGCTGAGGTCTGCGCGTTGGTGTGGTCGCCGGTCTCGACGGAGAGTGCCCGGGCGACCGCCCGGTCCCGTTCCGCGTGGGCGAATTCGAGCGCGGTGCGGAGTTCGTGCAGTTCACGGTCGACCGCTTCGCGATCGTAGCCGCGGAGCCGCAGCGGGAAGGCGGAGACGTCCTCTGACATGTGAGGCACCCTGTTTTCTGTCGAGTCTTACTTCGCTTGAAGAGCCAGCAAAGGCAGGACCGGCCGAAGCCGGTCCTGCCTCTTACCCACCCAAAGGGACAAAAGAAGGGCTCAGTCGCCCTGGTAGGTGCCGCCGTCGGTGTTCTGGCTGTAGGCGCAGTTCTCCGGGGTCGCGCCGGTCGCCGAGCTGTCGCCCGGGGACAGGATCGGCACGTCGAGGCCGTTGAGGGTGTCCTGAACCGGAACCTGCACGCCCAGGACGTTGATGTTGTCGTCGCACACGCCACCGGTGACGTTCACGTTGTGCGCGAGGTCCAAGTTGTACAGGTTGAGCACGCCGGTCTCGTAGTCGTCGCCGCCGCTCGGCGCGTAGCCGGGCTGGGCGGACGCCTGACCGGCGAGGGGGATCATGCCAGCGGCGATCGCGGCGGCGCCGGCGATGAACTCTTTCAGCACGGAAGTTCGAACCTTTCGTTGGTGGGTGGCGGAGGATCCGCCACCCGGGGAGCCAGTGTTCAGTTGGACTGGACGGTGCCGCCGTCCTCGGCTGCGGACACGGCGCAGTTCTCGGGGGTCGCACCGACGGCCTCGTGCTCGCCGTCCTCGCCGGTGGGGGAGAACAGCGGCAGGTTGATGCCGTTGAGGGTGTGCTGGACCGGAACCTGGACGCCGAGCACGTTGATGTTGTTGTCGCACACGCCGACCGTGGCGTTGACGTTGTGCAGCACGTCAACGTTGTTGACGTTCACAACACCGGTCTGGGTCTCGTCTCCCTCGCCGCCAGGGAACTGGCCGACGTGGACACCCTCCGCGCTGGCGAAGCTGCCCAGCATGGACATGCCGGCGAACACACCCGCCGCGACGAAGCCGACTTTCTTGATCATCTCGGGATATCCCTCGGTTGTTCTACCAAATCTCGGTCTTGGTCCGATCTTGTTCGACCGGGACGCGACCATAGCGAAGTCGCGTTCGGACGATCCACCGCCGAAATACTTCTGAACGTTGTTATCCCCCATTGATGTTCTATCGGCGAATGGCAGGCACTTTTTGTGTGCGCTCCGCAGCGACTGGTTAACTCGAATGGGTGGTTTGAAGAGTTCGCCCCGCGGTGCGGCGACACTCGTCGCGCAGCGTGCTTCGCTTGTCACATGGGCGAGTCGGCGGGGTCGCACCGGGTGCCGGTGCCGCGCGGTGAGAACGGGGCAGTCGCACGGGCCGAGGAGGAGGCCCACGCCCTCCGCGCCCCGGGCCTGCCGCTCGGGCCGCCTGGTCGCCCGATCAACCGCCGCTCCGCCTTCTTCGTCGGGTTCACCGCCGCCGCCGGCGTGCTGGTCGCGGTCTTCGCGGCCTACCTCGTGGTGCGGGCCGCGGACGTGCTGGTGCTGATGCTGATCGCGTTCTCATTCGCGGTGGGGCTGCACCCGGCCGTCACCTGGCTCGCCGGCCGTGGCCTGCCGCGACCACTCGCGACCGCCGCCGTGGCACTCGGGATCGTCGTGTCGCTGGCCGGTTTCCTCGCCGCCACGCTGTTCCCGCTGATCGACCAGGCCGACCGGCTGGCCGGCCAGCTCGGGCGGCTGGCGAACGCCACGCGGGACCAGGACTCGCTGCTCGGCCGGCTCAACGCCCAGTTCCACCTCGACCAACACCTGCGTGGCATCGTGAGCGGTGGCGCGGTCACCGCGGTCGAGGCGGTGACCGGTGTGTTCCTGGTGCTGGTCCTCACCATCTACTTCCTGGCCGACTTCCACCGCATCCGCGCCGTGCTGTACCGGCTGGTGCCGGCGGCCCGGCGGCCACGCGCGATCCTCATCGGGGACCAGATCTACGCACGGGTCGGCGCCTACCTGCTCGGCAACCTCCTCGTGTCCCTCGTGACCGGCGTCGTCTCCTTCGCCTGCCTCGCGTTGTTCCGGGTGCCGTACGCGTTGCTGCTCTCGATCGTGGTCGCCGTGCTCGACCTGGTGCCGGTCGCGGGCACGCTGGTGGCGGCGGTCGCCGTCGCGGCAGTGGCGCTGACCGTGTCCGTACCGACCTGTCTCGGCGTGTTCGCGGTGCTCGCGGTCTACAAGGTGATCGAGGACTACCTGCTGCTGCCGAAGGTGATCGGCCGGGTGGTGGCCGTGCCGGCGGTGGTCACCGTGGTGGCCGTGCTCGTCGGCAGCGTGCTGGCAGGGGTGGCCGGCGCGCTCCTGGCCATCCCCGTCGCCGCGGCGGCGTTGCTCATCCTGCGTGAGGTGAGCATCCCGTGGCTCGACCGCAGCTGACGGTTCCATGATCGGCGAAACATGGCGGCGGGGTTCGGACGATTGGGCATATTCTAGCCGGATACCTGCTGGATCGGCTGGTTGAGCCGGGTGCGCGTGGTGTACTTGGCCGTGTGTCGGACGAGTGGAACGGGCGTGGGTGGCGCGCGTTGTTGACCGAGGTGCAGTTCGCCTCGAAGTGGTTCGAGGTGCGGCGGGACGACGCGCTGCGGCCGGACGGGTCGCGGGGGGTCTACGACCACGTGATAGCGCCGCCGGCCGTGACGGTGCTGGCCGTGGACGGGCTGCGGCGGGTGGCTGTCACGCGGCAGTGGATCTACACCCACCGCGAGCCGCAGTGGCGGCTGCCCGCGGGGCGGGTCGACGACATCGACCGGGATCCCGAGGACGCCGCGCGGCGCGAGCTGGCCGAGGAGACCGGGTACTCCGCCACCGGTTGGTGCCCGCTCGGCACCATCAACTGCGCCGACTCGTTGACCAACCACCGCGACCACTCCTTTCTCGCCACCGGGCTCACCGACCGCGGCGTACGCCAGCTCGAGCCGGGAGAGGCTGATCTCGAGGTCCACTGGTTGCCTGCCGACGAGCTGGTCGCAATGGTGCTCGACGGAAAGCTCCCGCACGCCGGCAGCTCCTTCGCGGTGCTGGTCGCGAAGGTGCGCGGCCTGCTCTGAAGGCGGTGTTTCCTGTTTCCTGATTAATTAGGAAACAGACAATATATTGTTCGCGAACATCTTCGTCATGAATTCTTCTGGTAGGCGCAACAAAGCGTCTCTCGAAAATCCAGGAGGAAATCATGTCGAGGCCTCGTGCTGCCTTTTTCACCGCCCGCTTCGTGGCCGTCGCCGGTGCCGCGGCCGTCGCGGTCGCGATCCCGCTGCTCGGCACCGCCACCACCTCCGGCGCCGACCCGACCCCGCCCCCGCCGTCGACGACGGCCACCACCAACGGGCACGACTGGTCGGACTGAGGGGTATTCCTGGCGCCGAGTGGTCACTCGGCGCCAGGAATGTTGCCAGATGCATTGTGCTGATGGTGTACTCGCCAGGTTGGACCCTGCTGGGGAGGTGCCGATGGCGGAGTCGTTCGGCGCATTGTTGCGGAATTGCCGGCTCGAGGCGGGCGTCTCGCTGGGGCAGCTGGCGCAGAAGATCAAGTACAGCAAGGGTTACCTCAGCAGGATCGAGAACGGGCACCAGCCACCCAGCCCCATGTTCGCCAAGCAGTGCGACCGCGTGCTCGGCACGGATGGGCGCCTCGCCGCGGCGGTGCCGGCCAAGACCACGGCGGCGGCGAACCACGCCACGTCATCCGGTGACGTCTGGGTACTCGAACTCGACGAAGGCACGCTCCGGTTCACCGAGGTGTCACGCCGCGAGGTGCTCGCCGGCGCCGGCGCCCTGCTGGGGTACGCCGCCACCCGCAACGCCCGCCCGGTCGTCGACGCCCCCACCCTCGCGGCGCTGCGGGCCTCCTTCGACCACTACCGGGTCCTCGGCACCATGACAAGCCCGTTGGTGGTGCTCGCACAGGTCATCGCACATGTCCACACGCTGCGCACCCTCGCGAACGGCAACCCGGAGCCGGCGCGCTCCGAACTGATGCTGCTCGCCGCCCGCGTCGCCGAGTTCGCCGGGTGGATGAGCCAGGAAGCCGGCGACGAGGTCAACGCCGTTCGCTGGACCGACTGGGCGGCCAGGGCCGTGGCCGCCCAGGATCCGCACTTCCCCAGCTTCGCGCTGTTCCGGCACGCCGAGATCGCGCTGTACCGCAACGATGCCCACCAGACGGTCGAACTCGCGCGACGCGCGCAGCAGGACAAGGACGCCGGTCCGCGGATCCTCGGCCTGGCCGCGCGCTGCGAGGCGCAGGGGCATGCGCTTGCCGGCGACATCCGCGGCTACGAGGAGGCCCTGGACCGCGCGGCCGGCCTGCTCGCGATCCCGGAGGACCACTACGGGCCGGTTCTCGGCTCCGCCAGCGTCCCGGACGAGGTGGCGCTGGCACGCGGCTGGTCCCTGTACGACCTCGGCCGCCCCGGCGACGCCGCCGAACTGCTCGACCAGCAGCTCATCGTCATCCCGTCGACCGCGCGGCGGGCCCGCGCCCGGTTCGGCATGCGCCGTGCGCTGGCGCACGCCCAGTACGGCGACATCGACCAGGCCTGCGTGGCGGCGCGCGAGGTCCTCGCCGACACCGCGCAGGTGGACTCGGCCACCATCCGGCAGGACCTGCGCGAGCTGTCCCGCACGCTCGGTCGCTGGCACACGCACCGCGTCGCCGTCGACCTGCGGCAGGAACTGATCAGGATGCTGCACTGACGCAGCCGCAGGTGAACGTCGCCAGTTCGGCGCGTACCTGGTCGGCCTCGGGGAGGCCGAGTTCGGTGAACTCGGTCAGTGCGTCGGCCCACTGGGTGGGCAGGTGCTGTCCGGAGGCGTGCAGGACCTCGGCGACCCGGTAGCTGGCGCGGGCGCGTTGCACCCGTTCGCCGGTGCCGGCGGACAGGTCGAGTGCGGCCCGGTAGGCGTGCAGGGCGGCTCGTTCGTCGTGCGCGGCCCGCGCGGTTTCGCCGCGGTCGAGGTAGAGCTGGGTGCGCAGGTTGGGGTCGACGACGAGATCGGCGACGTTGCGGGCGCGTTGCTGGTACTCGGCGGCCAGTGCCAGGCGGCCGGCGAGGCGGTGGGTGTTGCCGATGTTGTTCAGTGCGTAGGCCTCGCTGGCCCGGTCGCCGATCTCGGCGGCGATCTCGCTCGCTTCGGTGTGGTCGGCCAGGGCCTCGTCGAGTCGGCCGAGGCGTTGCCGCACGCAGCCGAGGTTGTCCAGTGAGTGCGCGAGGCCCATCTTGTGGTCGAGGGTGCGGAGGAGGGTGACGGCCGCGAGGTGCTGGCGTTCGGCGCTGGGCAGGTCGCCGCGCAGCTCGCTGACCACGCCCAGCAGGTCGAGCGTGTGCGCCTGGCCGCGATGGTCGTCGAGCTGCTCGTACCGCTTGAGGGCGGCGCCGAACTGCTGGGTCGCGGCCGGGAAGTCGCCGAGCTTGTAGGCGGCGAGGGCGATGCTGACCAGTGAGTCGGCCTCGCCGCGCAGGTCGCCGAGTTCGACCCACAGCGGCAGTGCCCGTTCGGCGACGGCGCGGGCGTCGGCGAGCGCGCCGGACCGGCGCCGCGCGTTGGACAGCCGTAACCACACGTGTGCCAGTCCGCGGGTGTTCCCGGAACCGGCGAGCACGTCCGCGGCCGTGCGCAGCGTCTCGTTCCAGTCGCGCAGGTGCCCGCCCATGTAGAAGTACCGCCACAGCAGCACGGCCAGCTGCCACGTGTGGTCGGGGCGATCGTGGCCGGCCGCGTAGTGGACCGCGGCGACCAGGTTGATCCGTTCCTCGTCCAGCCACATGCGTGCGGCCGTCGGGTTCGGGAACGGCGGCACCACCGCACACGTGGCCGACACCTCGGGTTGCTGGTCGCGGTCCAGCGGGAACAGCACGGAGACCGCGGCGGCCGTGGACACCAGGTAGAAGTCGAGCAGCCGGTCGACCGCGGTCCCCGGGTCCTCGGGTGGATGCGCGGCCAGGACGTAGTCGCGCAGCGGGTCGAGCATCTGGAAGCGCTCCGGCGCGGTCTCCTCCAGCAGGCTCATCCGGTGCAGGTCCTCCAACAGCCTTCTGGCCTTGGGCACGCCCATGAGGGCGGCCGCGCCCGCGGCGGACAGGTCGGGACCGGGGGCCAGAGCGAAGAACCGGAACAGGACGCGCTGTTGTTCGCTCAGGTGGTCGTAGGACACGGTGCACGCGACGTAGGCCTGTTCGGGGAAGTGCGCGTCCGGGCTGACCGGGGACGCGTCGTGCAGCAACTCCAGCAGGTGCGCGACCGGCCATTTCAGGTGTCGGCGGAACTGCGCGGCGACCAGGTGGATCAGCAGTGGCACGTGTCCGCACAGGTGGACGACCTCGCGGACCTTGTCGACGTGGCCGTGCAACCGTTCTGGCCGGATCAGGGACCGGAACAGGTCCACGGCCTCGTGTTGGGGCAGCGGTTCCAGACGGATGTGGTCGGTGGGGACCAACGCACCCTGGTCGCGGCTGGTCACCAGGGTGAACGTGGCGCCGAGCAGCGGCTCGACCTGTTCCTCGGACGCGGCGTTGTCCAACACGACCAGCGTGCGGGAGTCGGCCAGCGTGTTCCGGTACAACTCCGCCCGCGCCGCCGTGCTCTGCGGGATGGCCTCCGGCGGCACACCCAGGTCGGTGAGCAGGCGCTCGAGCGCCGCGTCCGGCGTGCTCGGGGTGACGTTCGGGGTGAAGCCCGTGAGGTCGACGAACAGGCGGCCGTCGGGGAAGACGTCGAACAGCCGGTGGGCCGCGCTGACGGCGAGTGCGGTCTTGCCGACGCCGGGCATGCCCGAGATCCACAGCACCGCCGGGCCGTCCTCGACCGCGGCGCGGGCGACCGAATCCACCAGCGCCAACTCGTCGGCGCGGCCGACGAACCGCTGCGGGCGAATCGGCAGCGAGGACAGCCGGTCGCCGTACTGGGCCAGCCGGTTCATGTCCCGCAGGTCCCGCAACACCTCCATACCGTGCTCGTTCAGCGCCTCACGGGTCTGGTGGTACACCTCGACCGCGCGGACGTGGTCACCGCCCGCGATCAGCGCACGCATCAACGCGACCGCGAGGCGTTGCTGGGTGCGGTCCTCCTCCCACGCCTGCCGCAGCCGGTCGCGGATCTCGCGGTGCCGGCCCGCCACCAGCTCCAGGTTCGCCAGCTCCACGAGGGCGTCGATCCGCATCTCCGCGGGTGGCGCGACGGCAGGGCCGCCGACGCGGTCGATGTCTATGTCGGACAGAAATCTGCCGCGCCACAGATCCAGCGCTGTATAAAACAACTGTGGGTCTTTCGCGCGCCGCGCCTGTTCGGACAAACGGGTGAAGCGAAACATGTCGATCATGTTCTGGTCGACGCGTAGTACGTAACCTGTCGGGGTTTTGTCGAACTCGACCCCCTCGACATCCTGGAAAACTTTCTTCAGCCGCGCGATGTAGCTGGTGACCAGGTCCGACCGAGGGCTCTTCTGGCCACGCCACACGTTTTCCTGGAGGTATTCCTTCGTCACGGTGTGGTTCGCGTTCAGCAGCAGGATCACCAGCACGAGGCGCTGCTGGTGGTCGCCGGGGTCCAGCTGGACGCCGTCATGCCACACCTCGAACGGGCCGAACAACCTGAAGTCCATGTCTGATCCAGATCTGGTGCGGGTGTGCACGTCATCCTCCCGAGCAAGCAGGAGGAGAAAAGAATGCCAGAACAAATCTTGCCGTTCTACGTCGTGTGCGACCAGTCGTATTCCATGACTGATCACCTGGACGCTCTGAACGACGGGTTGGCGCAGCTCCACGCCGCGGTGGGCACGGATCCAGTGGTGGCGGACAAAACCAGGTTCTGCCTGATCGGCTTCTCCGGCGAGGCCGAGGTCCTGCAGCCGCTGTGCCGGGCGAGCGATGTGGTCGGTCTCACAGATCTGACCACTCAGGCGGCCACCAGTTTCGGCGAGGCGTTCACGTTGCTGCGCCACACCATCGAGAACGACGTCGACGAGCTGAAGTCACGCGGCGACCAGGTGTACCGGCCGGCCGTGTTCTTCCTGTCCGACGGGCACCCGACCGACCACCAGACCTGGCCCGCCGCCTACGAGCGGCTGGTCGACCCGAACTGGCCGCCGCGGCCGAACATCATCGCGTTCGGCATCGGCGACGCGGACGCCACGACCATCGGCCGGATCGGCACGGTCCAGGCCTTCATGAGCCAGGGCGGGGTCACCCCGGCGGACGCGCTGCACTGCTTCGCGCGCGCCCTGACCACCTCGGTGGTCCGCTCCCAGGACGACGGAGAGGTGGCGTTGCGCGTGCCCGCCCGGATCGACGGCTTCACCACCCTCCGGATCGACCCGCTATGACGGTCATGAAGGAGTCATGGGGGGATGCCGGCGTCTTCCGGCCACGCGAGCTGGGTCCGCCGTCGCGTGCGGCCGGCGCGCCGTGGCGGCTGGACGGCGTCGCGGACGTGCCGGACACGGTCATCGAGGCGGGCCGCGTCGGCGGCCTGGAGATCCGGGCCGCGTCGACGCGTGGCCCTGGTCACCGCGCCCGCGGTGAGGTCAGGCAGGACGCGCTCGGGGTTACCGACCTCGGCGGGCGGTACGTGCTCGCCGCGGTGGCGGACGGGGCGGGCGCGGCGTCCCACGCCCATCGCGGCGCGCAACTCGCCGTCCGGCACGCGCTGGGGTACCTCGCCTGGGCGCTGCCCGGCTCGGACCTCGACGTCGTGGACATGGTCGGCGCGCTGCGGAAGGCCGACGAGGCGCTGCGGAACGCGGGCCCGGCGCCGGAGTCCCGCACGACCACGCTCACCGTGGTGGCCGTCGAGCTGGGCTGGGCCGGGCAGGGGCACCGGTACCGCGCGGTCCGGGTGGGGGACAGCCCGGCGATGGTGCTGACCGGCGGCGTGTTCGTGCCGCTGTTCGCGAGGCGGGCGCAGCTGGACGACCGCCTCCCGGTGCCACGCGGGCCCATCGACGGCAAGCGGGGCGTGCTGCGAACGGGGGAGGCGCTGGTGCTGGCGACGAGCGGGCTCGGTACGCCGATGCCGGAGACGCCACTGGGTGCCTACCTCGCGGAGGCGTGGGCGGAGCCGCCGGGGCCGGTCGCCTACCTCTACCACCTGCAGTTCGACCTGCGCGGTTTCGAGGACGACCGGACGGCGGTGGTGATGTGGGCCTGAACGACGTGGCGCTCGCCGACCTCACGGCCGCGGCCAGGATCGCGGACGGCGGTCAGGGCACGGTGTACCGGCTCGCCAACGCGCCCGGGACGCTGTTGAAGCTGTACCACTCGGACATCGCGGTCCTGCCGGACGAGCTGGGGCGGCTGATCGACACGGCCCGGGGTGACCTGGGTGCCGCGCCGGTAGCGTGGCCGAACGGCCGGGTGTTCGACGGCGGCCGGTGCGTCGGGCTGCTCATGCCGGAGGCCCCGGCGGAGTTCGCGACGTCGCTGGCCGGCCGGCAGCTGTTGCTGGAGCTGCAGTTCCTGCTGTACCCGCGGCGGGCGATGTGGGCGGACCTGGTCCTGCCGACAGGTGGGGAGCGCCGCCGGCTCGCGGCGGCGTACGTCGAGCTGTTCCGGGTGCTGCACGGGGGTGGGGTCGTGGTGGGGGACGTGTCCATGCGCAACCTGCTGTGGACGCTCGCCGGCGGCCCGTCCGTGTTCGCCATCGACTGCGACGGGTTCCGCCTGGCCGGGCGGCCACCCGCCGTGCGACCGGCGGGCACGGCCGGGTGGGGGGACCCGGCGCGCCCGGGCGAGGCCACCGTCGACACCGACCGGTACAAGCTCGCGCTCGTCACGCTGCGGGTGCTGCTCGGCAACCACTCCGTGACGCCGGAGGACGTGTGCGACCGGGAGTTCCTGCGGCGCATGCTCGGCGCGGACCTGGCGGCGCTGGCGGAGCACTCGATCCGTCCGGGTGCCCGGCCGCCGGCGGAATGCTGGCTCGGCGCGCTGGGCGGCATGTGATGGGCGTGTTTCCTGTTTCCAGTTCCGGTCGACACCGGGGAACCGGTATCGCCGCGGGCACCACCGGCGCATTCTGGAATTCGGTAATCGGATATAGCTTGGAGGGCTCCGATGAGAATTCTGGTCACAGCGGCAGGAATGGCTCGGCTGCTCGTGCTGTGTTTCGTGCTCGGGGTGGCGCTGGGGATCTACTTCGGCGTCAGCGGCTCCCCGGAGGCCGTGCCGCCGGCGGTGGACCACACGGTCGCCAACGTCAATGCCGCTCCGTGAACGACCGAACACCGGTGGAAACACTTTGCCGCCGCCGCGCGACGGTTTGACTGAATTTCGTCTGTGGAGGAGTGCACAATGGCCGCACACGCCGAGCTGGTCAGCGACCTCAAGGCGTTGCGCAAGGGGCGTGGCCTGTACGTCAACAATGTCGGCGAGCGGGTCGGGCACACGCTGCGCGATCTTTGCGGGGTGACCGAACAGGACGGACCGGGGGAAATTCGGGTGCGGGTCGCGCAGCGGCTGGAGCACCTGGCCGTCGACCTGCCGGATGACCTGCGGATTGCCGTGCTGGCGGCATTCGGCATGATTCCGGCCGCCCGCCACCCGCTGTACCAGGAGCGGGTGACGTGGATCGCCGAACGGATCGGCCGTGACCCGCGCACCGCGCGGCGCCGCATCGACGACGCGATCCACCAGCTGGCGCAGCTGGCGTTCACACCACTGCGGCTGCGCGGCGCGGCGGAACCGGCCGCCGGCTGGCACACGGCGACGACCCGCGTGTTCGTGACGCTCGAGGGACCGATCACGGAGGCGTTGGAGCACCACCGGATCGTCGCCGCCCACGACAACCTGCGCGAGATCGAGCTGGCCACGGTGTTCGGCCAACCCGCCGTCCTGAGCGGCGGCACCCTGCGCGGGGGAATGCTGGTGCTGCCGACCCCGCTCCCGGCCGGCGAGACGCACGACTTCTGGATGCGCTCCCGCAACCCGGTACGACCGCGGCAGTTCACCTACACCCCCCGCCGCAGGTGCGACTACCTGGAACTCCGCGTCCACTTCGACTGCGACAGCCTCCCCCGCGCGGTGTCCCGCCTCCAGGGCCGCCCACCCCGCGACCGAGGCCGCATCCCCCTCAACCGAGCAGGCGAAGTCCAGGTGATCTTCCGCGACGCGGTCCGCGGCATGGCCTACGGCGCCCGCTGGGACTGAAGGTGCCCGTCGGGGCGCTCGGCCCGCGCTGTCCCGGGAGCCTTGTCACGTCGAGGCGAGCGGGGCCGTGCTGTTGCGGACGATCAGGTCCGTGGCCAGTTCCACCCGGGGGCTTTCCGTCTCCTCGCCGCGGGAGAGGCGGAGCAGCATGCGGGCGGCGAGGGTGCCCATCTCCGCCAGGGGCTGGCGGACCGTCGTGAGTGGTGGGGAGGCCCACCGGGCCTCTGGGAGGTCGTCGAAGCCCACCACGCTCACGTCGTCCGGGACCCGTAGGCCGCGTTGGCGCAGGCCCTCGTACACGCCGAACGCCATCTGGTCGCTCGACGCGAAGATGGCCGTCGGTGGGTCGGCGAGGGACATCAGCGCGGCCGCTCCCCGGAAGCCCGACTCGTGGTAGAAGTCGCCCGGTTGGACCAGTTCGTCCGAGACCGGCAGGCCGGCCGCGTCCAGGGCCGCTCGGTAGCCGTCCAGGCGGGCGCGGCTGCACAACAACGACGTGGGCCCGGCGATGAAGCCGATCCGGCGGTGGCCGAGTGACGTCAGGTGCTCCGTCGCCGCTCGGCCGCCGGCCCAGTTCGTCGCGCCGATGGTGGGGACCTCCAGGGCGGGGCCGCCCGCCGGGTCGATCACCACCGCCGGCACGTTCAGGCGCCGCAGTTCCGCCTGGTGGGACGGCTGCAGCGTGGACGTCACCAGGATGACGCCGTCCGACTTCCTGACCCGCAGGTTGTCCAGCCACTGGCGGGTCGCCGCCGAGTGGCGGTGGATGGCGCTCACGACCGTGCCGACCTGGGCCGCGTGGGCCACGTCCTCGACGCCGCGGATGATCTCCACCGCCCAGGGGCTGTCCAGGTCGTTGAACACCAGGTCGACCAGGCCGGCGTGCTCACCCCGCCGTGAACCGCGGCGCTGGTACCCGTGTTGGGTCAGCAGCGCCTCGATCCGGGCGCGGGTGGTCGGCGACACGTCCGAGCGCCCGTTCAGCACGCGGGACACGGTCGGCACCGACACGCCCGCCTCGGCCGCGATGACGTTGATCGTCACCTTGCGTTCTCTTGCCACAGCAGCTCCCCGAGACAGCAGCGAAACTTCCGGAAATTCTACTTGCTTCCCATCCCCGCGAGGCCGGCGATCAGCCATCGGCGCGCCACCAGGTACAACACGAAAACCGGCAGCGCCGTGAGCAGCACGGCCATCATCATCCCGGGCACGTTGATCTGGAACTCCTGCTTGTAGCTGGTCAGCGACAGCGACAGCACCCGCGTCGACGGGTCCTGCGTCAGCACCAGCGGGAACAGGAACTGGTTCCACGCACCCAGCGCCGTGTACGTCCCGACCGCCGCGATCGCGCCCCGCGACACCGGGACCACCAGCTGCCACAGGATCCGGAACGGCCCCGCCCCGTCGACCGTCATCGCGTCGTACAGCTCGGTCGACACGTCCCGCAGCGCCCCGACCAGCACCAACACCACCAGCGGCAGCCCGAACGCGACCGTCGGCAGGATGATGGCGGTCAGCGAGTCGTACAGCTGCATTCGGTTGATGATCAGGTACAACGGGATGATCGTCGCCTGCGCCGGGATCGCCAGGCCGGCCAGGAAGATCCGGAACGTCGCCCCGGACGCCCAGCTCATCGACCGGACGATCGCGTACGCCGCCGGGATCGCGACCACCAGCGTCAGCACCACGCACGCGGCCGTGACGATCACGGTGTTGACCAGGTACCGCATGAACCCGCTGTCCATGACGTCGGCGAAGTTGCTGAACGTGATCGCGCCCGGCAGCGCGAGCGGACCCCGGTCGAGGAAGCTGTCCCGGGTCTGCAGTGCCCACGACACCATCACGTAGAGCGGCACGCCGACGATCAGCAGCCACACCACCGACAGTGCGCCGGCCGCGTAGTTGGGCCTGACCTTCACAATCCCTCCAGCGTGGAGCGCATCTTCCCGAACCCGGAGAACCGGACGATGATCAGCGAGATCGCGGTCGCGACGATCACCAGCACCGACGCGATGGCCGACGCGAAACCGAACTCATACTGCTTGAACGACCGGAAGTACATCTCCAGCGGCAGCGTGCGCGTCGACGACGCCGGGCCGCCGTTGGTCAGCAGGAAGATCGTCTCGAAGTACGTCAGCGACCCGACGATCATGATGGTCGACGACGTGACGATCGTGTTCCTCAGCTGCGGCAGCGTGATGTACCAGAAGCTGTACCAGCGGCCGGCGCCGTCCACGGTCGCCGCGTCGTACAGCACCTTCGGGACGTTCCGCGCCGCCGCCTGGTAGAGCAGCGTGTGGAACGGGACGAACTGCCACCCCACCACGATCACGATCGCGGTCAGCGCCCCGGAAGTGCTGCCCAGGATGTTCCGGAACATCTCGATCCCACGTCCGATGCCGACGTACGGGTCGAACAACCGGTTGTACAGCAACGCGATCGCCGCGGTCGACAGCAGCAGCGGCAGGAAGAACAGCGACGAGAGCACCGCGCGGTTGCGCTGCTCACCCGCCGCCCACACGCCGAGCAGGATCGCGAGCGGTGTCTGCGTGACCCAGCACAGCATGGTCAGCAGCAGCGTCGTCCAGGTGACGTCCCAGATCGCCTCGTTCTGGAACAGCCGCACCCAGTTGTCCACGCCGATGAAGGCCGGCGTGCCGATGCCGGTCCAGTCGGTGAACGACAGGTACAGCACCAGCACGAGCGGGAGCGCCGCAAACACCGCGAAGAACACCACCGCCGGCAGCAGGTACACCGAGCTGGGCCGGTTCACCCGCTTCGACCGCCGCCGCGCGGGCGCCGGCGCGGTCCGCACCGGCGCCGGCGCCTCCGTCACCACGGCCATCTATGCCGCGTCCTCGTTCGCCTTGACGAAGCCGGCCGCGTCGAGCTGGCCGAGGAACACCTTCTGCAGCGCGTCGAGCATGGGCTGTGCCTGCGCCTTCTCGACGGCCTGGTCCCACGACAGCTGGAACGACGGCGCCTTGGTGACCATGTCGTAGACGGCCTTGGCGAACTTCGGGTCCGCCGCCTTGACCATCTCGGGCTCGAGGTCACGCACCGCCGGCACGTCGCCGGCCTTCAGCCACTGGTCGATGTAGGCCTTCGAGGCCATCTCCTGCTTCAGGAAGGCGACCGCCGCGTCGACGTGCTTGGAGCCCTTGCTGACCGAGAAGTAGTTGGTGGGGTTGCCGACGATGGCCTTCGGGTCCCCGACTCCACCCTCGACGGTCGGGAAGTCCGTGAAGCCCTGGTTGGTCTTCGCGTACTCGGGCTGGTCGGTGACCTGGTTCGTGTACTCCCACGAACCCATCAGGTGCATGGCCGCCTTGCCCTGCGCGATCAGGTTCGAAGCGCCGCCGCCGTCCCAGCGGACCGACGCGTAGCTGTCGCCGAAGCCGCCGCGCTGCACGAGGTCGCGGATCATGTCGACGGCCTTGGTGATGGCCGGGTCCTTCCACGCGCCCTTCTTGCCGGCGGCGATGTTGTTGAACACGTCCGGCCCGCCGATGCGGTCGACCAGGTACTCCGGCCACACCAGCTCGGTCCACGCGTCGCCGCCGGCCAGCGCGAACGGGATGATGCCGTTGCCCTTGGCCCGGTCGACGATCGTCAGCAGCTCGGTCCACGTCCTCGGCGGCTGCACGCCGAGGTCGGTGAAGACGGCCTTGTTGTAGAACAGGATGATCGGCTGCATGCCGCGGGCGGGCACGCCGTAGTACTTGCCGTCGATGGTGCCGGCATCGAGGACCGACGGGAGGAACTTGTCCTTCCACGCCTTGTCCTTGTCGAAGTACGGGGTGAGGTCGACGAGCAGGTCGTCGCGGGCGTACGTGCGGATGCTGCCGCCGCCCCAGTTGTAGAACACGTCCGGCTTGTTGGAGCTGCCCATCGACACGTGCAGCTTGTCGGTGTAGCCGTCGTTGGGGGACGGGACCAGCCGCGCCTTGACGTCGGACTTCTTGTTGAACCGGTCGACGGCGCCCTGGTGGGCGACGTTCTGGCTCTCCTCCTGGAGCACCCACACCTGGAACGAACCACCGCCACCGCTCGACGTGGCGTCGGTGCCGCAGGCCGTGAGGCCGCCACCGAGACCGATGCCGGCGCCGGCCGCGCCGAGTAAGCCGAGGAATGACCTTCTGGGGAGCCGCTGGGGAACCATGGCGCGCCTTTCGATGCTGGCCCGCGCGCAGAGGCAGACAGCGAATCGCCCCGGCGCGATCGACATGCCGTAAGTTTCGGATTACATCCGGTAGTTGGGGCGAAGGTTACGACGGCCGTCACACTCGGGTCAATCCCTTGCTACCGGTAGTTCTCGCCGTTAGCTTGAGAATTGGCTGCTGGTGTGGGTCGAAACTTTCGGATTGGAGTGCGGGGATGCACGACGAGTCGTGGCGAGATCCGGCGCAGCCCGCCGCCGAGCGGGTCGCCGACCTGGTCGGCAGGATGACGTTGCGGGAGAAGCTGGGACAGCTGTACGGGGTGTGGCTCGGACAGTCCTCTTCGGACAGTGAGGACGAGGTCGCGCCGTTCCAGCACGAACTGGTCGACGGCGACCTGAACTGGCCCGAGCTGATCAAGAACGGGTTGGGACAGCTGACGCGGCCGTTCGGCAGCGCGCCCGTCGAGCCGGCCGCCGGCGCGGCGCGGCTCGCGCACCTGCAGGCGGAGATCATGTCGGCGAGCCGGTTCGGCATCCCGGCCATCGCGCACGAGGAGTGCCTGACCGGGTTCATGGCCCACTGCGCGACCGTCTACCCGATCCCGCTCGCGTGGGGCGCGGCCTGGGCGCCGGACCTGGTCGAGGAGATGGCCGCCACGATCGGCACCAGCATGCGTGAGGTCGGGATCCACCAGGGACTCGCGCCCGTGCTGGACGTGACGCGGGACGTGCGGTGGGGTCGCACCGAGGAGACCATCGGCGAGGACCCGCACCTGGTCGCGGCCATCGGCACCGCGTACGTCCGAGGTCTGCGGTCGGCCGGGATCATGGCCACCCTCAAGCACTTCGTGGGGTACTCGGCGTCGCGCGGCGCCCGCAACTTCGGTCCGGTCGCGATCGGTCCACGCGAGCTGGCGGACGTGCTGCTGCCACCGTTCCTCGCGGCCGTGCGTGCCGGCGCCGAGTCGGTCATGCACTCGTACGCGGACATCGACGGCGTCCCGCCGGTGGCCAACCACGCGCTGCTGACCGGGCTGCTGCGGGAGACCTGGGGCTTCGACGGGACGCTCGTCTCCGACTACTTCGGCGTCTCCTTCATCGAGACGCAGCACCGCCTCGCGGCGAACCAGGGCCAGGCGGCCGCGCTCGCGCTCGCGGCCGGCGTGGACGTCGAGCTGCCGAACGTGCGCTGCTACGGCACGCCGCTGCTGGACGCGGTGCTGTCCGGCGACGTCGCGGAGTCCGTCGTGGACACCGCGCTCACGAGGGTGCTGACGCAGAAGTGCGCACTCGGCCTGCTCGACCCCGGCTGGACGTCGCCACAGCCGTCCACTGTGGACCTGGATCCGCCGCGGGCCCGGGCACTGGCCCGCCGGGTCGCCGAGGAGTCGGTGGTGCTGCTGTCGAACGACGGCGCGCTGCCGCTGCGGGCCGGCGCGCGGGTGGCACTGGTCGGCGCACAGGCGGACACCACGTCGGCGATGCTCGGCTGCTACACGTTCCCGCAGCACATCCCGACCGCGGGACAGGGTGTCGCCATCCCGACGTTGCGGCAGGCGCTGGGCGAGGCCGTGGTCTACGCCGAGGGCGGCGAGGAGGCGGTGGCCGCGGCCCGGGACGCCGACGTGTGCGTGGTCGCACTGGGCGACACGTCCGGGTTGTTCGGACGCGGCACCACCGGCGAGGGCTCCGACGCCGAGAACCTGGTGGTACCCGGCGCGGAGCTGCTGGAAGCCGTGCTCGGGACGGGCACGCCGGTCGTGCTGGTGCTGCTGACCGGCCGGCCGTATGCGCTGGGCGCGTACGTGGACCGGTGCGCGGCGATCGTGCAGGCGTTCTTCCCGGGCGAGGAGGGTGGGCCGGCAGTCGCAGGGGTGCTGACCGGTCGCGTCTCCCCGGCCGGGCGGTTGCCCGTCAGCGTGCCGGCGGACCCGTACGCGTCGCCGTCGCCGTACCTCGCGCCGCCGCTCGGCCGCCGCAACAACGCCAGCTCCGTGGACCCGACGCCGGCCTTCCCGTTCGGACACGGGCTCTCCTACACCACGTTCTCCTGGTCGGGCTTCGAGGGCGAGGGTCTCGACGTGTCGGTGACGGTGACCAACACCGGTCCCGTGGCCGGGGCCGAGGTCGTCCAGCTGTACCTGCACGACCCGGTGGCGCAGGTGGTCAGGCCGGTCGTGCGGTTGCTGGGGTTCGCGAAGGTGCGGCTGGCGCCGGGCGAGTCCCGCCGGGTGACGTTCGCCGTGCCGGCGGAGGCGACCGCGTTCACCGGGCTGTCCGGCCGGCGGATCGTGGAGCCCGGCGAGGTGGAACTTCGACTCGCGGCATCCAGCGCTGACGTGCGGAAAGCGTTTGCCGCAACCATTTCCGGTCCAGAACGTGAGATCGGACCGAGCGAGGAGCGCGACGTCTCGGTTACTGTGAGGTGATGGTCGAGGTCGCGATCGTGGGCACCGGCGGGATCGCCGCGTTCCACGCGGAGGCGCTTGCGGCGCAGGGCGGACGAGCCAGGATCATCGCCGCGACCGATGTCGACGCGGCGAGACTGGCCGCGTACGAGTCGAAGTGGTCCGTCCCGGCGGTGTATCCCAGCCTGGACGAGCTCCTGGCCCACGAGAAACCGGACCTGGCGACCCTGTGCACGCCGCCGGGTCTGCACGCGTCGCAGGCGGTCGCGTGCCTGTCCCGCGGGATCTCCGTGCTGTGCGAGAAACCACCGGTGCTGAGCCTGGCCGAACTGGACGCCATCGCCAACGCCGCGGCGACGTCCGGCGCGTTCTTCGCGACCGTGTTCCAGCACCGCTTCGGCAGCGGTGCGGTGCGGTTGCGCCGTCTGATGGGCGACGAGCGGCTGGGCCGGCCCCTGGTGGCGGTGTGCCACACGCTGTGGTTCCGCGCGGACGAGTACTTCGCCGTGCCGTGGCGCGGGAACTGGGACGTCGAGGGCGGCGGCCCGACCATGGGCCACGGCATCCACCAGTTCGACCTGCTGCTGTCGGTGCTGGGGGAGTGGCGGGAGGTCGTGGCCGTGGCGGCGCGCCAGGCCAAGCCGACGAACACCGAGGACCTGTCGTGCGCCATCGTGACCTTCGCGGACGGCACGATCGCGACGGTCGTGAACAGCGTGGTGTCGCCGCGTGAGCGGAGCTACCTGCGGTTCGACTTCGAGCACGCGACCGTCGAGCTGGACCACGTCTACGGCTACTCCGACAAGAACTGGCGGGTGACGGCGGCGCCGGGCCACGAGTCGTCGGTGGCCTCGGCGTGGGCGGACGGCCCGCCGGACCGGCAGAGCGGTCACAAGGCACAGTTCGACGCCGTCCTGTCCGCGCTGGAGTCGGGCACCGAGCCGCCGGTGTCCCTGTCGGACACCCGTCGAACGGTGGAGCTGATCGCGGCGATCTACGCGTCGGCGTTCACGGGCCGGCGGATCCGGCGCGGCGAGCTGGACCAGAACTCGCCGTTCTACCACCGGATGCCCGGACCGGGGGCACCGTGGAACTGACCGACTCCGGCGAGTCCCTCGCGGTGGTGCACGACGGCGTCGAACTGTGCCGGTACGTGTACCGCCCGCCGGAGCCGGCGATCGAGTCACCGCGCCCGTACTTCTACCCCGTCCGCACCCTGAACGGTGACGAGGTGGCGATCTACCGCCCGCACGACCACGTGTGGCACAAGGGCATCTCGTGGTCCCTGCCGCACGTCGCCGGCCAGAACTTCTGGGGCGGCCCGACCTTCGTGCGCGACAGGGGTTACGTCCAGCTGGACAACAACGGCTCGGTGGTCCACAGGTCCCTGGCGGTCGAGGGCACCACCGTGACCCAGGGTCTCCAGTGGCTCACCGCCGACGGTTCCCCGTGGTTCGAGGAGGAACGCCACCTCCAACTGTCCACAGTGGATGGCGCCTGGTCGCTGACCTTCGCCACGGCTATGAGGAACGTCTCGGGCAACGAGCTCCGCATCGGCAGCCCCACCACCGAGGGCCGCCCCAACGCGGGCTACGGCGGCCTGATGTGGCGCGGCCCCAGGTCGTTCACCCAGGGCGAGGTCATCACCCCGGACGCGACGGGCGGCGACGAGCTGATGGGCACCCGCGCCCCGTGGCTCGCGTTCCGCGGCCGCCACGACGGCACCGGCCGCACGTCGACACTGGTCTTCGTCGACGCGCCGACGAACCCGGGTCACCCGGTCGAGTGGTTCGTCCGAACCACCCCGTTCGCGTGTGTCTGCCCGGCCCCGTTCTTCTCCGCGGAAGTTCCGGTGGCCCCGGAGGAGACGCTGACCCGCACGTACAGCGTGGTCATCGCCGACGGCGCCCCGGCCCCGGAGAAGCTGGCGTCGATGTTCACCTGACCGTGATGCAATGCCTCGCGCGGCTCGGGCGTGGGTACCACTGGAGGTGGCCGCCATGAGCAGCAGCGAGGATCCCCCGGACTTCCAGTCCTGGGTCGAAGCGCACGGCGACGCGTTGACGCGGTTCGCGTACCTGGTGATCGGGGACCACGACCGTGCGGCCGACGCGGTCCAGGACGCGTTGGTGGCCGCATGTCAACGCTGGCAGCGCATCGTGGTGCGGGGCAGCCCGGACGCCTACGTGCGCCGCTGCGTGGTGAACGCGGACAGGTCGCGGTGGCGGCGGTTCCTGCGCAGGGAACGGCTCGAACCCGACCCGACGCTCTTCGCCGACTCGACCACGCACCCCGACACCGCGGGGGCGGTCGTCCTCGAGGACGCCATGTGGTCGCTGTGCCAGCAGCTCCCGTCCCGGCAGCGTGCCGCGATCGTGCTGCGTTACTACGACGACTACTCGGACGCCGACATCGCGGCCGTCCTGGCGTGCTCGGTCAACACCGTCCGTTCCCAGATCCACCGAGGCCTGGCCACCCTCCGCACGAAGATCGACACAACCGAGGAGGCGACCACGCCATGACCGGTCTCGACGATGAGCTGACGTCCGCACTCACCCGCACCCTCCGGCACCACGCCGAGGACGCGCCCGCGGTGAACGGCCTCCCGGAGAAGGCCATCGCCATCGCCGGAAGGCGCCGCCGACGTCGGATCAACGCCTCGATCGCGGCGATCGTGGCGCTGGCGGTGGGCATCCCGGTGGCCATCGTGGCGACGGTCCACGGCACGTCGCCCACCGCGGACGATCCCAATCCCGGGTGGCGGTGGGAGTCCTATCGCGGGGTCCAGGTCCAGGTGCCCCCCGACTGGGGTGAGGGCGCTCCTCGGTCGGACTGGTGCGCCGCGACGCCAGACGGCCAGGCCCGGCGTGCGACCCCACCCGGCGCCGTCGGCAGACCACGGATGATCCTCGCCATCGGCTGCCCTTCGGAGTATCCGCCAGCGGACCAGCGGACGAGCTCGCTCTACTTCGATACGAGGAACAAGGCCGGCGTACGCGGGTTCGACCACGGCTGGGTCGAGGAAACCCGCCGGGTCGACGACGTGTTCATCACCGTCTTCAGCCCTGACGGGGCACTGCGGGCCGCGATCTTCGGCTCGGCTCGACCCATCGTCGGCCTGGACCGGTACGGCTGCCCGACCGACCACCCCGTGGCCGCGGACCCGGACGGTTACCGGCCCGACCCGGCTGTCGGGGGCCTTCCGCCGGCGGACACGGTCATGGCGATCTCGGTGTGCCGGTACACGCTGAAGTCGGACCCCGCGCCACCGCTGCTGTCGTCCGGTCGCATCACCGGCAGGAGCGCACAAGGAGCCGTGGCCGCCATCCGGTCGGCACCGAAGGGCCGAGGACCCGACGTCGACAACGGCCGTCCCGAGGCCCGCGGGTCCGAGATCGTCGTCCTGCGGATCGACACCACCGACGTCACCCGTGAGGTGGTCGTGCACTACAGCGGCGAGCTGGGGAACGGTTTCGACGACGGGAAGACGACGCGCGAGCTCACCGCCGACGCACTCCGGTCACTGCTCACCGGCGCCAACCGCCCACAGGCGTTCTACCTGCCTGTCGCCGGACTGATGCCGCGCTAGTGTTCCCCGTCCAGCGTCCGCCTGGCGATCGCGAAGGCCGCGTTCACCGCCGGGGCACCGGTGTAGACGGCCGTGTGCAGCAGGATCTCCGCGATCTCCGCCTCGGACAGGCCGTTGCGGCGTGCCGCGCGCACGTGCATGGGCAGTTCCTCGTGCGCGCGCAACGCCGTCAACGCGGCCAGGGTGACCGCGCTGCGGGTCCGCCGGTCCAGCCCCGGCCGCGACCAGACGCTGCCCCACGCGCCCTCGGTGATGTAGTCCTGGAACGGCCGGGTGAACTCCGTGGTCCCGGCCACCGCCCGGTCCACGTGCTCGTCGCCCAGCACGGAGCGCCGGGTGGACATGCCCGTCGCCCGCCGGTCCGGCCGCAGGTGCCCGATGATCAGGCCGGTGAACGCGGCCGGCTGTTCGACGTTGCCGAGGTGGGCCGCGCCGGGCACCACCACCAGCCGGGCGTCCGGCACCGCGTCGGCGATGCGCCGGCCGTGGTCGGGCGGGGTGGCCGGATCGTCGGCACCCGCGATCACCAGCGTCGGGGCGGTGATCGTGTCGAGCGAGTCCGCGATGGACATCGTCTCGATGGCCGTGCAGCACGACGCGTAGCCCTCGGGGGAGTGGCTCGTCAGCATCTCCCGCAGCCAGGTCACCGTGTCCGGGTGGGCCTCCGCGAACGCCGGGGTCAGCCAGCGGCCGAGCGCCGCGTCCGCGAGCGGCTCGAGCCCCTCCGCGCGGGCGACGGCGGCCCGCTCCTGCCACATCGACGCCGGTCCCAGTGCCGCCGACGTACAGCACAGCACGAGCCGGTCCACCCGGGACGGCTCGTGCTCCGCCAACCACATCCCGACCATGCCGCCCAGGGACAGCCCGACCCACGACACTCGCGCCAGTCCGAGGTGGTCTAGCAGGTCGAGCGCGTCTTGTGCCAGCTCGGCCAGCGCGTACGGGCCGGCCGGCGCCGGGGAGCGGCCGTGCCCGCGGTGGTCGTACCGGACCACCCGGAAACCGGCCGCCGCGAGGACGTCCACCTGCGGGTCCCACATCCGTAGGTCGCTGCCGAGCGAGCCGGACAGCACCACCGGCGTCCCGTCCGCCGGACCGGTCACCTCGTGGTACAGGGTCATTCCAGCACGTCCGTCTCGGTGATGCCGGGGCCCTGACCGGCACGGATGAACCACTCGGTGCCGAACGCGAACCTGAACGCCTCGTCCGGCATCGCCAGGAAGAACGACTGCTCGCTGATCTGGCTGCCATGCGCGCGCATGGCGCGGCGCTTGTGTTCGGCGTACGCCGTCACGTCGACCGCGCAGGTGATCTCGGACTCCGGGGTGCCGAAGTCCTCCGCCAGCTCCGGCGTCTCGACGCCGTTCTGCCGGTCGAACTCGCGCCGGCCGGCCAGCGCGCGGTCGCGGTTGATGGTGGCCTGGTAGACGCGGGGCGTGCCGGCGATCTCGGCGGCCCGCATGCCGACGCGGTGCACCTGGATGTGGTCGGGGTGGCCGTAGCCGCCGTGGTCGTCGTACACGGTCAGCACGTCGGCGTTCTCGTCGGTGAGGATCGCGGCGAGCTTGGCCGCGGCCTCCTCGACGTCCGCGGTCCAGAAGGTGCCCGGCTGGTCGTTCGTCGGCTCGCCCATCATCCCGGAGTCGGTGTAGCCAAGGAACTCCACGCGGTCGACGCCCAGGATGTCCGCCGACGCCTGGGTTTCGAGGACGCGGCGCTGCCACAGCTCCTCGCCGTCGTCGAGGAAGCCCTCCGGGATCTCGCCCAGCTCGCCTCGGGTGGCAACGACCAGGACCACCCGGTGACCGTTCTCGTGGGCCTTGCGGATCACCCCGCCGCACGCGATGCACTCGTCGTCCGGGTGGGCGTGGAACGAAACCAGTGTCGCCATGCCCCCGAACCTACGCGAGACCGTTGGTGCCAGTATCAAGCGGTGACCAACCAAACCATTGCCGCGGAAGTCGTCTACTGCGAGGGCTGGGACCCGGATTCGGGCTCGGTCGTACGCCCCCTGCCGGCGGCGGTCGCGCGGGAGAGGGACGCGGCAGGCGAGCAGTACGCGGTGGTCCTGCTCGCGCAGGACCGGCCACTGGTGCTCGTCGAGGTGTGCTGGGAGGCAAGCCATGCGGCCGTGTGGCTGTTCGACGACGACGGCCGGCGCGACCGGCTGGTGGAGCTGCGCCGCATCCCGACCGCCGACGGCACCGGCATGCTGGTGCTGCGGCTGGTGGAGCAGTGGGCGTATGCGGGCCCGGACCAGCCGGAGTTCGACGCGGACGTGCCCTCGCTGTCCGCCGAGTACGCCCTGGACGGCGACCGGAACGAGTGGAGCACCGAGGACTGGCCGGACGACGTCGAGCCGCTGGACCTGGCGAAGACGTCCCGCCCGATGCCGCGCTTCGGCGACTGGGTGACGCTCGCGTACCTCGATGAGCTGCTCCCGCCGCTGCAGCTGACGGTCCGCGCCGTCGCCGAGCCCGACGCCGTTCCCGAGGAACTGCCGTGGCACCCGCCGCGGCCCATGCGGCCGAAGGCCCTCGACGAGACCTTTGTGGACGGCGGCCGGTGGCGCCTGGAGGACGGCCGCGAGGTGACGGTCGAGGTGTCCGAGGGCGGTCGCCTGTGGCTGCCGAGCGGCCAGCTGGTCGCGGCGGACCTCGACCCGTGGCTGCACGAGCAGGAGCCGTACGTGGACGTCGTCGAGCCGGGCGAGTACCCCCTGCTGGTGTCCGTGATCAGGTTCGCCGACGACGAGGACCACACCAGCGTGGCGGCGGCCAAGCTGGTGATCTCCGACGAGCCGACCACGCACTGGGAACCGGCCCTGCGCGAGGGCGAGGACGTCCGCATGCTGGGCGACGACAGCTACTTCTCGGTAGGCGTGGAGGGCGGCCGCCTGGCCCTGGTGGACGCCGACGTCGCGGAGGCCTACGAGGACACGATCGAGGACGCGTACGACGACATGACCACCCACGTCGCGAACGTCCCGGAACCGGAGTCGGGCGCCAACCTCCTGGCCGTGGAGTCCGGCTGGGGCGACGGCAGCTACCCCGTCTGGGTGGGCCGCACCCACAGCGGCAAGGTGACCAGCTTCGTGTTCGACTTCATGATCCTTCGCTACGCGACCGAGGTGAACTGAGGTGAGCGGCCGGGCGGCACCATCGTCCGGCCGCTACCGCTCCCCGTCGGGATCGAGCCGTCCGACCAGCCGAGCCAGCTCGGTCGGCACGTCGACGCGCAGTGCTTCGAGCTTCTTCCTCGCCTGCTCCCGGACTTCCGGCTCGAAGAGCGGTTGGTACCAGGGGAGCTGGACCCACATCTCGACGCTCATGTCGAGGCGGTCCATCTGCTGGAGCCGCCAGAGCCCCTCGGAGGGCGTGGGGTCGAGCACCAGGCGCCGGGCGGCCTCGACCGGGCCGTGGGTGGCCAGCATCTGCCTGAAGTAGTTCGCGTTGTACCCCTCGCGGGCCAGTTCCCTGATGCCGCGCACCATCTCGGCGCCGAATCTCCTGCTGAGGGCGGCTCTGTCGTCGGTCGGGTTCATGCCGGGTCTGTCGCCCGGTGGTCCCCCTCCGTTAGGCCGTCCTCGCGGCCCGGCAGTTCCGTGCCCAGCGCCTCGTCGGGGGTCGGGTGCTGCCGGGTCGCCTCGTGCGTCTGGTGAGGTGTGCGTGGCAGTGTCTCGGGGGCGGTGACCCACCCCAGCGCCGCCAGCCCGCACAGGGCGCCCGTCACGGCGAAGGCCGTCACGTACGACAGGTGGTCCGCCATCAGGCCGGCCACGATCGGGCCGAGGACCGAGCCGAGGTCGGCCGCCATCTGGAACGTCGCCAGCGCCGGGCCGCCCCGGCCGCGTGAGCCGATGACGTCCGCGACCGTGGCCTGCATCGGCGGTCCCAGCAGGCCGGCGCCGAGGCCCGCCACGACCGTGGCGGTCAGGAACCACGGGAGGGTCGTCGTCATCCCGACCCACGCCGTGCCGAACCCCGACACCACCAACCCCGCCAGCACCAGCGGCTTGCGCCCCCACGAGTCGGCCAGCCGGCCCGACACCACCAGCATCGCGACGTTCCCCGCCGCGAACACGCCCAGTGCCGTGCCCGCGAAGGCGCCGTCTCGGTGCAGGACCTCCTCCACGAACAGCGGCACCAGCGCGACCCGCACCCCGAACACGGCCCATCCGTTCGCGAACGACGAGCCGAGCGCCGCCAGGTACGACCGGTGCCGCAGGGCCGACCGCAGCGTGAAGTCCGCCGAGGTCGTGGCCACCGCGGCCGTCAGCGTCGAGTGCCGCAGGAACCACCACACGAACACCACCACGACCAACAACGCGACCGCGTACACCACGAACGGCGCCCGCAGTGAGACGGTCAGCAACCCGCCGCCGAACAGTGGGCCGGCCACGCTCCCGGTCAGGAATCCGGTGCTCCACAACCCCGAGGCCCGTCCCCGCAGCGGCGCCGGCGTCAGCCGGATCAGCAGCGCGATGGCCGACACCGTGAACATGGTCGACCCGAAGCCGCCCAGCGACCGGAACAGCAGCAGCTGCCAGTAGTTCGCCGCGAACGCGCACGCGCCGGTCGACGCGGCCACGATCGTGATGCCGATCAGGTACACCCGCCGCTCACCCACCAGCGAGACGAGCCGCCCGCTCGCCGGCGCGAACACCAACCGGGCCACGGCGAAGGCACTCACCACGACCGACGCCGCCGTCACGCTCACGTCGAAGGCACGTGCGAACGTCGGCAGGGCGGGCGCCACGAGCCCGTACCCGAGCGCGATGATGAAGTTCGCCGCCACCAGTACCCACACCTCTCGGGGCAGGCGCGACGTCGACACGTCATACACGTTCGCATGTCCGGTCCCGAATCGCCCGGGGTGGTGACAGCTCTCACCGGCCGCGAAGGACGCCTTGCTCACCCCGTGGGGGAGTAAGGCGTCCTCCGGCGAGCGGGTCAGCCGAGGTCGCGGCGGCGGAAGCCCGCCAGGCCCGCCGCCAGCAGTGCGGCCGCCACCAGCGTCAACCACACGAGCGGCGTGGCGGAGAACTCGCCGCCCGGGAGCTTCGGCGTGTGCGTGAACGGCGAGACGTCCATCAACCACCGCGGCAGCTCGAAGATCGGCCCCAGCTGTCCGAGCAGCAGGAACAGCACCAGCGCACCCCAGCCGGCCATGATCAGGCCGGGCGCCAGCCCGAACACCAGCACCGTGATGCCGGTCAGCACCCACACCGCGGGCAGCTGCACCAGCGCGGCCCCCAGCACCCGGCCGAACTGACTCATGTCGCCGCTGGCCGCCCCGTGTGCGAACCCGCCCAGCACACCGAACACGAGCATCAGCAGCGTCGTGCCGACCAGCGCGACCACCACGTGGCTCGCCGCCCAGCGCCACCGGCTGGTCCGCGTCGCCAGGATCGGCTCGACCCGGAACGCGGTCTCCTCGACCCGCAGGCGCATGGCCGCCGAGATCCCGTACGCGGACACGATGAAGCTGATGATCCCCAGCTCCGCCGACAGGAACGCGTCCACCAGCCCGCGCTGGCCGCCCAGCTTCGTGATCATGTCGCGGGCGCTGTCGCTGTCGAGGAGCTCGCCGACCTGCGAGGCGAGACTGCCCATCACCAGGCCGCCGAGCGCCAGGCCGATGGTCCAGCCGACGAGGCCGCCACGCTGCAGCCGCACCGCGAGCCCGAGCGGGCTGGACAGCGCCGCGCTCGCCCTCGGCCGCCCTGGTCGCTGCGCGAGCAGGCCCGCGCCGTGGTCCCGCCGCGCGACCAGCAGGTACGCCCCGACCGACACCAGTCCCGCGAAGAACAGCAGGTAGACCAGCACGTACCAGCGGTCGCCGGCGAACGGCCGGACCTGCTGCGCCCAGCCGATCGGCGACAGCCACGAGAGCCAGATCGAGTCGTGGGTGCCGGCCGTGTCCCCGACCGCCCGCAGCAGGTAGGCCGCCGCGAGCACGGCGGCCGCGAGGCCGCGTGCGGCCCGTGCGCTCTCGGTGACCTGCGCCGCGAGCGCGCCGACCGCCGCGAAGGCGATCCCCGCGCCGCCCCAGGACAGGCCGAACGCGAACGCGCCGGTCGCCGGCAGCCCGGTCCCGGCCAGGCTCAGCGCGGTCAGCACCGCGAGCACCAGCGAGATGCCGGTCGACAGCAGCAGTGCCGCGGTCAGCGGTGCGTACCGGCCGACCACCGCCGCGCCGACAAGCTCGGCCCGGCCGGACTCCTCCTCGGCGCGGGTGTGCCGCACGACCGTGAAGATCGCGAGCAGCGCGACCAGCGCCGCACCCATGGCGCCCAGCTTGATCAGCGAGACCGCGCCGACCGAGGTCGGGTCGAAGACCCGGCCGTACAGGGCGACGGTCGCGGGGGTGTTGTTGACCGCGTTCGCGGCCCGCACCCGCGACTCGGCCGTCGTGTACAGGTCCTGGGTGGCCGACGACGAGCTGGCGGCCATGACCACGAACACCAGGATCCAGACGGTGGCGACCACCCGGTCCCGCCGCGCCGCGAGGCGCAGCAGCGCGCCCGTGCCGGCGAACCCGTCCCGTTGCCCGGTCGTGACGGGGGCCGGGCGCGTGGCGACGGTCGCGGTCATTTCGCCACCGCCGGGTGCCGGCCGTTCTCCTTCGCCAGGTCCGCCTCGTAGTGCCGGAGGAACAGCTCCTCGAGCGTGGGTGGCTGGCTCGTCAGGCTGCGCACGCCGACCTCGGTCAGCCGGCGCAGCACGGCGTCCAGCTCCTTGGTGTCCACGTCGAACTTCACGTGGGTGCCGTCGACCTGCAGATCGTGTATCCCGGGGTGGTTGGACAGGCCGTTCGGCGTGGCGCCGAGCTCCGCGGAGATCGACGTGCGGGTCAGGTGCCGCAGCTCGGCGAGTGTCCCGGTCTCGACCGTGCGACCCAGGCGGATGATGCTCACCCGCTCGCACAGCGACTCGACCTCGGCGAGGATGTGGCTGGACAGCAGTACCGTGCGGCCGCGCTCGCGTTCCTCGGTGATGCAGTCCTGGAAGACGGCCTCCATCAGCGGGTCGAGACCGGAGGTCGGCTCGTCGAGGATGAGCAGCTCCACGTTCGACGCGAGCGCGGCGACCAGCGCGACCTTCTGCCGGTTGCCCTTGGAGTAGGCCCGGCCCTTCTTGGTCGGGTCGAGGTCGAACCGCTCCAGCAGGTCGGCGCGGCGCTGCTCGTCGAGGCCGCCGCGGAGTCGGCCGAGCAGGTCGATGACCTCGCCGCCGGAGAGGTTCGGCCAGAGCGACACGTCGCCCGGCACGTAGGCGAGACGGCGGTGGAGGGAGGTGGCGTCGGTCCAGGGGTCCCCGTCGAGCAGGCGGATCTCGCCCGCGTCGGCCCGGAGCAGACCGAGCAGCACCCTGATGGTGGTCGATTTGCCGGACCCGTTCGGGCCGAGGAAGCCGTGCACCTCCCCGGTGCGCACCGTCAGATCGAGTCCGTCGAGCGCACGTGTCCGGCCGAAGGCCTTGACCAGGCCGGACACGGAGATTGCGGTTGTCATGGTTCAGAACGTACTGTGATTTCACAAACTTGTGAAGTTAAGAAAGCGTATAAATCTGACGGCGGCCACACGTGGAGAGGAGATGATACGGAACGTGACGAGCACTCAGGGAGAGCCCGGCGACGTGGAGCGGTTCGTGGAGCGGTTCGCGCTGCTCCTGGCCGACGCCGGACTGGCGAGGATGCCCGCGCGGGTGTTCTCCGCGCTGCTCGTGACCGAGGACGGCAAGATGACCGCCGGTGAGATAGCCGACAGCCTCAGGGTGAGCCCGGCCGCGGTGTCGGGCGCGGTGCGATACCTCATGCAGGTCGAGCTGATCGCCCGGCGTCGCGACCCCGGTGAGCGCCGCGACCACTACGAGGTCACCGACGACATGTGGTACGAGGCGTACGCCAACCGGGACAAACAGATGGAGCAGTGGGCACAGGCCATGGCCGAGGGCGTTGCCG
>NZ_JBJMIE010000085.1:0-6954 GCF_045807065.1 Actinophytocola sp.
ACACACTTAACATACACTACCATAAAACGATCTACGGCTGGATCCTCGGCATCCTGCCGGACGGGGTCGACGTGCGTGTCCACCCGACGCGGGCGGTGGACGTGACCGGCCAGCCGGACGGCGTGCAGCGGGTCTGGCTCGCCGACGGCCACGAGCCGCTGGTGGTCGACCTGGTCGTGCTCGCGCTGGGCCACCTGGACGCCGCGCCCGCGCCGGAGGAGGCCCGCCTCGCGCAGTACGCCCGCGAGCACGACCTCCGCTACGTCCCGCCCGCCTACACCGCGGACCTGGACCTGTCGGCCATCGAACCCGGGGAACCCGTGCTGCTGCGTGGTTTCGGGCTCGCGTTCGTGGACCTGGCCGTGCTGCTCACCGAGAGCCGGGGCGGCCGCTTCACCGCGCGGGGCTACGAGCCGTCCGGGCGGGAACCGATCCTCTACGTGGGCTCCCGCCGAGGGGTGCCCTACCACGCGAAACCGGAGTACCGCCTGCGCGGCGAGCGGCCCCAGCTGCCGAAGTTCTTCGGCCCGCCCGAGGTCGCCGACCTGCTGGCACGACCCGGCCGCCTGGACTTCCACGGCGACGTCTGGCCGCTGATGGCCAAGGAGATCGGCTGGGGCTACTACCACGAGCTGTTCACCGGGCACCCCGACCGCGTGCGACTGGACTTCGACGAGTTCGCCGACCGCTACGCCGCCCTGGACTGGGACGGAGCCGACCTGCGCGTCCTGGTGGCGAAGGCCGTTCCGGACGAGGACGACCGGCTGGACCTGGCGGCACTGGACCGTCCGCTGCGCGACCTCACCTTCCTGGACCGTGCCGCGCTGACCAGTCACGTATGCGCGTACATCCAGGCGGACCTCGTCCGCCGCGCGGATCCGTCGTACAGCGCGGACCTGGGCGCGTTCTACACGCTGCTGTCCGTCTTCGGCCAGCTGGCGCGGCTGGTGGGCGCGGGGAAGCTGCGCGCGGCGTCCCAGCTCGACGACGTGGACGGCTGGTGGTTCGGGTTCTTCAGCTTCTTCGCGAGCGGGCCGCCGGGACACCGGTTGCGGGAGCTGCTGGCGCTGGTCGAGGCCGGCGTGGTCCGGTTCGTCGGGCCGGACATGCGGGTCCGCGCCGAGGACGGGATCTTCGTGGCGGGCAGCCCGGCGGTCCCGGGCGAGATCCAGGCACGCACGCTGGTGGACGCGCGGCTCCCCGCCCCGAGCGTCCGGCGGGCGACGGATCCCCTGCTGCGAGCCATGTACGGGCGGGGTGAGCTGGCGGAGGAGGTTCTCCTCGACGCCGCGGCCGAGCACAGCACCGGCCGCATCCTGACCACCGAGGCCGGTCTGCTGGTGGACGCGACGGGCTGGCCCCACCCGCGCCGGTTCGCGCTGGGCCCGCACACCAGCTCGCGGGCTCCGGGTGCCTTCACGAGGCCCAACACGAACGCGGTCGGCTTCCGCCAGAACGACGCGGTGGCCCGCCACATCCTGGCCCAGTTCGGTTGAGCCGGCGTCTGTTCCCGGGGTTCCAGCATGCGGACTCCGTTGCCCGGGCCGCCGACCGTGCCTTGAATGGAGGGGCCAGGGGAGAAGGCGGTCGACATGATCCGGTTCTGGCGCCGGCGCCGCGCGTTGCCCGCGGCCCGTCTCGCGGTGGACGCGTGGGCGGTCCTGCGGTTCGCTCTGTCCTAACAGGAGGTTCAGTGCCCTCGATTGTCGCGTTAGCCGGTAGCCCGTCGACCGAGTCGCGGACGGTGGCGTTGCTCCGGCACATCGCGAGCCGCCTCGACCGCCACGACGTCGAGGTGATCCCGATCCGCGCCCTCCCGGCCGACGCGTTGCTCGGCGCGGACGCGAACGACCCCGCGGTCGGCGAGGCCGTCAAGAAGGTGGCCGACGCGGACGGCCTGATCGTCGCGTCGCCGGTCTACAAGGCCGCGTACTCGGGCGTGCTCAAGACGTTCCTCGACCTGCTCCCGGCGTCCGCGCTGGCCGGCAAGGCCGTACTGCCGATACTCACCGGCGGCGCGCCGGTCCACGCGCTGGCGCTCGACTACGCGTTGCGCCCCGTGCTCACCGCGCTGGGCGCCCGCCACGTCCTCACCGGCCTGTTCCTGATCGACAAGCAGATCGAACGCACACCGGACGGCGTCGTGCTCGCGCCCGACGTCCAGGCCAAGGTGGACGCCGCGGTGGCGGAGCTGGTGCCATGACACTCCACCTCGCCGTCGCACTGGAGGGCGCGGGCTGGCACCCGGCCGCCTGGCGCGAGCCCGACGCGCGCCCGAAGGAACTGTTCACCGCCCGCTACTGGACCGACCTCGTGCGCGAGGCCGAGGACGGCCTGCTCGACCTGGTCACGTTCGAGGACTCGTTCGGGCTCCAGTCCACCGACACCACCCGGGTGAGCGGACGCCTCGACGCGACGCTGATCGCGGCCGCCGTCGCGCCCCGCACGCGCCGGATCGGCCTCGTGCCAACGGTGATCACCACGCACACCGAGCCGTTCCACATCGCCAAGGCCATCGCCACGATCGACTACGCGAGCCTGGGCCGCGCGGGTGTCCGGGTCCGCGTCGACCCGCACCACACCGAGCACGTCGGCCGCCGGCCGGCACTGGAGGTCGACGACCTGCTCGACGAGGCCGCCGAGTACGTGGAGGTCGTGCGCCGGCTCTGGGACAGCTGGGAGGACGACGCCGAGATCCGCGACGCGGCCACCGGTCGCTTCGTCGACCGCGACAAGCTGCACTACATCGACTTCGCGGGCCGCTGGTTCAGCGTCAAGGGCCCGTCGATCACCCCGCGGCCGCCGCAGGGACAGCCGCCGGTCTTCGCGCTGGCACACGCCGCCCCGGTCCACCGGTTCGCCGAACGGACCGCGGACGTCGTGTTCGTGACCCCGCGCGACGCCGACGACGCGGCGGCGATCACCGCCCAGATCAGCGGCGTGCCCCACGTCTTCGGTGACCTGACGGTGTTCCTGGACGGCGCGGACCGGCTCGCCCGCCTCAACGACCGGGCCGAGTTCACCACGGACACCGCGGTGTTCACCGGCACCCCGGCCGAGCTGGCCGACCTTCTCCTCACGTGGCAGGAGAAGGGGCTCACGGGGTTCCGGCTGCGGCCCGGGACGCTGCCGCACGACCTCACGGCGATCACGCGAGGGCTCGTGCCGGAGCTGCGGAAACGCGGGGTGTTCCGGCGGACCTACGAGGACGGCACGCTGCGCGACCGGCTCGGCCTGCCACGGCCGGCGAACCGTTACGCGGCGACACAGGGGGCACGATGACCAAGCAGGTTCACCTGGCCGCGCACTTCCCGGGCGTCAACAACACGACCGTATGGAGCGATCCGGCCGCCGGCAGCCACATCGAGTTCTCGTCGTTCGAGCACTTCGCCCGCACGGCCGAGCGCGCGAAGTTCGACTTCCTCTTCCTGGCCGAGGGACTGCGGTTGCGCGAGCAGGGCGGCCAGATCTACGACCTGGACGTGGTGGGTCGCCCCGACACCTTCACCGTGCTGGCGGCGCTGTCCGCGGTGACCACGCATCTCGGCCTCGCCGGCACGATCAACTCGACGTTCAACGAGCCGTACGAGGTGGCGCGCCAGTTCGCCAGCCTCGACCACCTCTCCGGCGGCCGGGCCGCGTGGAACGTGGTGACGTCGTGGGACGCGTTCACCGGCGAGAACTTCCGCCGCGGCGGTTTCCTCGCGGAGGGCGACCGTTACCGTCGCGCCGAGCAGTTCCTGCACACGGCGTGGAAGCTGTTCGACTCGTGGCGCGGCGACGAGATCCTGGCGGACAAGGAGAGCGGCCGGTTCCTGGCCCAGCCGCGGCCCGGCGCGTTCACCCACCGCGACGACCACTTCGACATCGCCGGCCAGTTCAACGTGCCGCGCGGTCCGCAGGGCCGGCCGGTGATCTTCCAGGCCGGCGACTCGAACGAGGGCCGTGACTTCGCCGCCGCGACGGCGGACGCCATCTTCTCCCGGCACGGCACGCTCGAGGCGGGGCAGGAGTTCTACGCCGACATCAAGGGGAGGCTGGCCCGCTTCGGGCGGACACGCGACTCCCTGAAGGTGTTCCCCGCGGCCACGTTCGTGCTCGGCGACACCGACGCGGACGCCCGCGAGCAGGCCGCGATCGTGCGGCGCCAGCAGGTCAGCGGCCAGACCGCGATCAAGCTGCTGGAACAGGTGTGGAACCGCGACCTGAGCGCCCACGACCCCGACGGGCCGCTGCCCGAGGAGGACCCGTTGCCCGGCGAGCACACGGTGGCCAGGGGCCGGGCGAGCGTACGCATGAACAAGGATCCCCTTGCCGTGGCGCGGAAGTGGCGCGAGCTGGCGGCGGAGAAGAACCTGTCCATCCGCGAGCTGATGATCGAGGTCGGCGCGCGGCAGACGTTCGTCGGCGCACCGTCCACCGTGGCCGAACAGATCAACGACCTGGTGCAGCGGGACGCGAGCGACGGCTTCATCCTGGTGCCCCACATCACGCCCGGTGGTCTGGACGTGTTCGCCGACAAGGTGGTCCCGCTGCTGCAGGAGCGCGGCGTGTACCGCACGGAGTACGACGGCACGACACTGCGCGAGCACCTCGGCCTGCCGGACGCGAGCGGGAACGCGGCATGACCTACGGCGTGGTGCTTCCGGTCGGGCCGAACTCGCCCGGCAACGTCGTCGACTCGGCCGTGACGTTCGCGCGGGAGGCGGCTGCGGCCGGCATCCCGGCGGCGTGGTTGGGGCAGCGCTTCGACCTCGACGCGATCACGCTCGCCGGCATCGTGGGCCGCGAGGTGCCGGAGCTTGCCGTCGGCACGTCGGTGGTGCCGATCTTCGCGCGGCACCCGATCCTGGTGGCGAGCCAGGCGCAGACCGCGCAGGCGGCCGCGTCGGGTCGCCTCACCCTCGGCCTCGGCATCGGCGCGGAGGCGTTCGTCGAGCCGGTGTTCGGCGTGCCGTTCGAGCTGCCCATCCGGCGGCTGCGGGAGTTCCTCACCGCGCTGCGATCCATTGTGGACACCGGGACGGTCGACTTCGTCGGTGAGGCGATCATCGCGCGGACACCCATGCCGGCCACCGTGCCCGGTGGCTCGCCGCTGCCGGTCCTGGTCGCCGCCATGGCCCCGCAGGCGTTGCGCGTCACCGGCGAGCTGGCCGACGGCACGCTGACGAACCTGGCCGGCCCGAAGGCGTTGGCGGAGCACATCGTGCCCACGATCACCGCCGCCGGCGCGGGACGGCCGGCGCCGCGGATCGTCGCGGCGCTGCCGGCCGTCGTGACCGCGGACGTCGAGGCCGCCCGCGCGGCCGGCGCCGCGGCAACGGCCTTCTACCAACGGATCCCGTCCTACCAGCGGGTCATCGAGCTGTCGGGCGTGAGCGAGGCCGCGGAGCTGGTGGCCATCGGCGACGAGGAGACGGTGGCCGCCGAGGTGCGCCGCTACTTCGACGCCGGCGCGACCGAGGTGGTGTTCACGCAGACGGACCTGACCACGGCGGAGGACCGCGAGCGGACCTGGCGGCTCATCGGGGAACTGGCGAAGGCCTGACCGGCTCCCGCAGCAGGCCGGCGCGGGACCGGAACGCCGCGACGAGCACGAACGTCACGCTGATGAGCATGGCCCACGCGCCGAACTTCGCCGGGTCCACGAGCCGCCACGCCTGGAGCTGGTGCGGGTAGCGCCACGCGCCGAAGAACGTCGCGATGTTCTCCGCGAGCCACAGGAAGAATCCGATGAGGACGAACGACACCGCGAGCGGCATGCGGTGGCGGTGCGCGCCGACGGTGAAGTGCACGGTCGACCCCCAGGTGACGGCGACGAGCAGGCCGGCGAGCGGCCAACGCAGGTCCGGCAGCCAGTGGTGGGTGATGAGGTTGACGTAGACAGCGAACGCGGTCACCGCGGTGGGGACGGCGCGGTAGCCGGAGACCCGCAGGTCGAACAGCCGCCAGGCGGCCACGATGTAGCTGCCGACCGCCGCGTAGAGGAAGCCGCTGTAGAGCGGGACGCCGAGTACCTTCGTCACCGCCGGCTCCGGGTAGGCCCACGACCCCAGCGGCACCTTGACCAGCTCGAACACCAGCCCGACGAGGTGGAAGCCGGCGATGACCAGCACCTCCCTGCCGGTTTCCCACCCGACGAGCCAGAACACCGCGGTGACCGCGACGCAGTAGATCAGCAGCGCGTCGTAGCGCGCGATCGGCAGCGGCACGACCTTGGACAGCGCGAGCCCGCCGAACACGGCGACCGCGAAGGCGCAGCAGCGGGCCTCGATCCACGCGAAGCGCGGCAGTTGCGTGACGAGGAGTCTCATGGCCGGTGGACGTGCCTGCCTCGCGACGGTTGCTCAGCTCCCGGGTATCCGGCCGCACCGGTGGTCCAGCACGATTCTGTCGGTGCTCGGACCTACCCTGTCCGCATGAGCACTGGAATTGCCGCTGACCTGCACCGATACCTCCAGGAGAGCCGGGACTCGCTGCTCCGCTCGCTGACGGGCCTGTCGGAGTACGACGTCCGCCGCCCCATGACGCCGACGGCCACGAACCTGCTGGGGGTGGTGAAGCACCTGGTGGGGGTCGAGTTCGGCTACCTGGGCGACTCCGTCGGCCGCCCGGCGCCGGTGACGTTGCCGTGGAACGAGGACGGTTCTGTCTGGGAGAGCGGCGACATGTGGGCCAAGGCGGACGAGACGCGCGAGTACATCGTGGGGCTCTACCAACGCGCGTGGCAGCACTCGGACGAGTCGATCGAGGAGCTGCCGCTCGACGCGCCGGCGTCCGTGTCGTGGTGGCCGGAGGAACGTCGGGGTACGACTTTCGGGTCGTTGCTGGTGCGGGTGTTGCAGGATACGGCTCTGCTTGATGGGCTGGCTGTTGTGGTGGGCGAGATGATGGATGGGGGTGGGGGGCGGGATCGTGATGATGTCGGGGATGAGCGGTGGTGGGGTGAGTATG
>NZ_JBJMIE010000086.1:0-15897 GCF_045807065.1 Actinophytocola sp.
CGACGACCAGCCCTTCGAGTTGGCCGAGGTGGCCTACGCGCAGCCCCAGGTGCTGACGGTCGGCGTCGACGAGATCGCCGAGGCGGTGGCGGAGCGCCCCGAGTTCCACCCCCGGTTCGTGACCGACGAGTCCAGGCTCCGGCGCCACCTCTACCGCGCCGACATCCGGCGTGCGGTCGTGGCGGAGGAGTTCGCCGGCACCAGCGAGGACTTCCTCGCCACCCTGGGCATGACCTTCCGGATCTGGCCGGCGCAGGCCGAGGACCTGCGCCGGGCCGAGGAGCTGACCGTCCGGACCCATCAGCTCAACTCGACCGGCCGGACCTACTCGTACGACGAGCTGCTGGACCTGTGTGAGCGGGACGACCACCTCGTGCTGATGGCCGGGCTGGACGACAGGTTCGGCAGCTACGGGACCATCGGGCTCGCGGTCGTCGACCGCGGGCAGCGGGTCTGGACACTGCGGTTGCTGCTGATGTCCTGCCGGGTGGTGTCCCGGGGGGTGGGCAGCGTGCTGCTCGGCCACATCATCGACCTGGCGAGACGGACGGGAGCGACCCTCCGCGGTGACTTCGTGGAGAACGGTCGCAACAGGATGATGTACATCGCCTACCGCTTCCTGGGTTTCGAGGAGGTCCACCGCGACGGCGACGAGGTCGTCCTGGAACTGCCGCCCGCCGCCACCCACGCCCGTCCGGTGCCCGACTACCTGAGCCTGGAGGTCCGGTGAGCGACATCACGGTCGCGGAGCTACTCGCCCGACAGGCCGCGGAACGGCCGAACCGGCCCGCCATCACCGCACCGGACGGCACGACGGTGACCTACGGCGAGCTGGCCGGCCGCGCCGCGGACACCACCGAAACGCTTCACTGGGCCGGGTTCGGCCGGGGTGACCGCGTCGCGCTCGCGCTGCCGGGCGGGGCCGACATGGCCGCGGTCCTGGTGTCGGTCATGCATGGCGCGGTCGCGGTGCCGCTCGATTCGTCCTGCGGGGTCGAGGAGTTGGCCGGGTATCTGAAGGCTGCCGGAGCCCGTGCCGTCGTCGTGGACCTCGAGGCGCCCGCGGGCGCGGTCGAGGCGGCCGAGTCCCTGGGGCTCGCGCTCCTCGCGACAAGCGGGGGAGAGCCGCCGCGACTCGTCCACGGCGCGCGCTCGCCCGTGGTGCGTGAACTGCCCGAGGGCGACGACGACGCGTTGGTGCTCCATACCTCCGGCACGACGGGCCACCGGAAGGTGGTGCCGCTCCAGCAGACCGGTGTGGTCCTGTCGGCGCGCAACATCGCGGCGGGTCTGGCGCTCACCGAGGAGGACCGCTGCCTCAACGCCCTTCCGCTGTTCCACGCGCACGCGCTGCTCACCCCGCTGCTCGCCACGCTGAGCGCCGGCGGTGAGGTGGTGTGTCTGCCGAGGTTCGAGTCCGGGCGGTTCCTGGCCGCGCTGCGGACGTTCCAGCCGAGCTGGTACTCGGCGGTCCCCACGGTCCACCAGGCGATCCTGCGGGACGCGCGGGACCTCGACGGCGTCCGGCTGCGGTTCGTGAGGTCCGCGTCCGCTCCGCTGCCCGAACGGGTCTCGCGCCTGATCGAGGAGACCTTCCGGGCACCGGTGATCGAGGCGTACGGGATGACCGAGACGACCTCCGTGGTCGCCAGCAACCCGCTGCCGCCGGCCGGGCGCAAGCCGGGGTCGGTCGGGCTGCCGATCGGTTGCGAGATCGCCGTGCTCGACGAGGAGGGCCGGCCCCTGCCGCCGGGACAGGTCGGCGAGGTCGCGGTCCGCGGGCGGGCCGTGGCGCGTGGGCAGGCCGGTGCGGACGGCTGGTTCCACACCGGTGACCTCGGCCGCCGCGACGAGGACGGCTACCTCTTCCTCGCCGGCCGGACGAAGGAGATCGTGAACCGGGGTGGGGTCACCGTCTCGCCCTTCGAGACGGACCAGGTCGTCCAGGCCTGCCCCGGCGTCGCACAAGCGGTCGCGTTCCCCGTGCCGCACCCCACGCTCGGCGAGGACCTCGTGGTCGCCGTGGTCCCCGAGCCGGGCGCCGCGCTCACCGAGGGCGACGTCCGGCGGTTCGCCATGGCGCGGCTGCGCCGCGCGATGGTGCCGAGCAGGGTGGTCATCGTCGACGACATCCCGAAGGCCCCGAACGGCAAGGTGCAACGGTTGCGGTTGCACGAGCAGATCCCCCTGCCCGCCGCGCGGTTCAGCGCGCCGGTCGGCGAGACCCAGGCGGAGCTGGTGGCGATCTGGCGGCAGGTGCTCGGCGTCGACCGCGTTGGTGCCCGCGACAACTTCTTCGACCTCGGCGGCGACTCGCTGGCGGCGGCGCGGTTGTGCGAGCTGGTCGCCGCACGCACCGGAGCCCAGGTGTCCACAGTGGACGTCTTCGCATTCCCCACCGTCACGGCGTTCGCCGAGTTCCTGCAGGACCGGGTAGACGCCGACAACGTGCGGGCCGACAACGTGCGGGCCGGTCGAGGCCGGTTGGCCCGGTTGCGTGGCGGGAAGGACGCGCGATGACGCGTTCCGGCTTCGAGATCGCGGTGGTGGGACTGGCGTGCCGCTTCCCAGGGGCGGCCGACGCGGACGAGTACTGGACCAACCTGCGCGACGGCGTCGAGTCGATCACGTTCTTCGAGGATCAGGACCTGCGTGCGGCCGGGGTGCCCGACGAACTGCTGGGCCGGCCGGACTACGTGAAGGCGCGGGGCACCCTGCCCGACGCGGAGCTGTTCGACGCCGCCTTCTTCGACATCCCGCCGTCGGAGGCGGCCGTCATGGACCCGCAGCACCGGGTGTTCCTGGAGCTGGCGTGGACCGCGCTGGAGCACGGCGGCCACAGTCCGGACCGGTTCGACGGTCAGATCGGCGTGTACGCGGGGGCGCACGAGAACGGCTACGGTGCACGCCTCACCCAGGACTCCCCGCTGGTGCGCTCGCTCGGCCCGTTCGCGACGAAGATCGGCAACGAGAAGGACTACCTGGCCACCCGGGCGGCGTACAAGTTCGGTCTGGAAGGTCCGGCGTTCACCGTGCAGACGGCGTGCTCGACGTCGCTGGTCGCCGTGCACCTCGCGAGCCAGGCGCTGCTCGCGGGCGACTGCGACCTGGCGCTGGCGGGCGGGGTCAACGTGTACGCCGCACAGCGCTCCGGCTACCTGTACGAACCGGGCGGGATCTTCTCCCCGGACGGGCACTGCCGGCCGTTCGACGCTGGCGCGCGCGGGGCGGTGAGCAGCAGCGGCGGCGGTGTCGTGGTGCTGCGCAGGCTCGAGGACGCCCTCGCCGGCGGGGACACGGTGCACGCCGTGTTGCTCGGCAGCGCCATCAACAACGACGGCGCGCGCCGGGCGGGCTACACCGCGCCCGGCGTGTCGGGCCAGGCGCGGGTGATCCGTTCGGCACAACTGGCCGCCGGGGTCCGGCCGGAAGAGATCGGCTACGTCGAGGCACACGGCAGCGCGACCCGGCTCGGCGACCCGATCGAGGTCGCCGCGCTCACCCGGGCGTTCCGGATGGACAGCGACGCCACCGGGTTCTGCCGGCTCGGCTCGGTCAAGGGCAACATCGGGCACACACACGCGGCCGCGGGGGTGGCTGGTCTGATCAAGACCGTGCTCGCCCTGCGGCACCGGCAGATCCCGCCGAGCGTGAACTACACCGAACCGAATCCGGAGATCGACTTCGAGTCCTCGCCCTTCCGGGTCAACGACACCCTGACCGAGTGGACCGGACACGCTCCCCTGCGTGCCGGGGTCAGCTCCTTCGGTCTCGGTGGCGCCAACGCACACGTCGTCGTCGAGCAGGCACCAGCGTCGGTGCCGGCGCCGGCCGAGCCGCGCTGGGAGGTCATCACGCTTTCGGCCCGCGCCGAGGCGGCGCTGGCGGAGCAGGCGGTGCGGCTGGGCGAGTTCCTCGGGACCCGTGCCGAGCCGGACCTCGCCGACGCCGCGCACACGCTGCGCACGGGCCGGCGCGAGTTCGAGCACCGTGGCGCCGTCGTCGCCCGCGACCGGGCCGATGCGGCGGAAGTGCTGCGCGAGCACACGCCCGGTCGCTTCCTGGTCGGGCGCGCCGCCGACGCCCCTCGACCGGTCACGTTCGTGTTCCCCGGGGTCGGCGACCAGCGCACCGGCATGGGGCGGGTGCTCTACGAGCAGCAGCCGGTGTTCCGCGAGCACGTCGACGAGGCCGCCGAACTCATCCGGCCGCTACTGGACGCGGACGTGCGCACCCTGATGTTCGCGGATCGTCCCGGACCGCGGCGTGGGCCGGACCTGCGGGCGATGCTGAGCCGGGACACCGTCGAACAGGACGACGATCCGCTCATCCGCACTGTTCTCGCGCACTCGGTGACGTTCACGTTCGAGTACGCGCTCGCCCGGCTCTGGATGTCGTGGGGCGTGCGACTGGACAGCATGCTCGGCTACAGCCTCGGCGAGCTCACGGCCGCGGCGCTGGCCGGGGTGTTCCGCCTGCCGGACGCGTTGACACTGGTGGTCGAGCGGGCCCGGCTCATCGAGCAGGCGCCGGCCGGGGCGATGCTCGCCGTTCCGCTGCCGTCGGACCGGGTCGCGGAACTGCTGTCGGACGAGGTGTGGATGGCCGCCGAGGAGGCCCCGTCACTGTCCGTCGTGTCCGGAGCCGTCGGGGCCGTGCGATCCCTGGCCGACCGGCTCGCCGAGGACGGCGTTGTCACCAGGACGCTGCGGACCAGCCAAGCGTTCCACTGCCCGCTGCTCGCCGGTGCCGCCAGCGGAATGCGTGAGCTGGTGGCAGGCCTCGAGCGCACACCGCCCGCCGTGCCCTACCTGTCGAACGTGACCGGGGAGTGGATCACCGACGCCGAGGCGGTGGACTGCGACTACTGGGCCAGGCATCTCGTCGAGCCGGTCCGGTTCACCCGAGCTCTCGACCTGCTCTGGCGCACTCCGGATCGCGTGTTGCTCGAGGTGGGACCGGGTCAGGCGATGACCAGCGCGGCGATGCAGGCGCTGCCCCGGGACGGGGCGGGCGACCGGATCGCGGTCGCGTCGATGCCCGGCCAGTTCGACGGCCGGCCGGAGACCGCGAGCGTGCTGTCCGCCGCGGCGAGGCTGTGGCTCGTGGGCGCCGGCGTGGACCTGTCGCGAACGGGTCGCGCGACGCGCCGGCGACGGGTTCCCCTGCCGACGTATCCCTTCCAACGCCAGCGGCACTGGATCGAGCCGCCGCAGGAACACCAGCGGGTGCGACAGGCGGATCCGGCGCCGCGAACCGACCCGTCAGCGTGGTTCACGGCACCCGCGTGGGTCTCCACACCCCGACCGCCCAGGGCAAGGTACTCGCCGGGTGGGCGGTGGCTCGTGGTCGCCGACGAGTGCGGTGTCGGCAAGGAGCTGGTCGATCAGCTGACGCGGCTGAGGCAGGAGGTGCTCATCACCGGCGTCGACGGGGTCGGCGTCCTGCTGGACCAACTGGCCGCCGCGGACCGCCTGCCCGACACGATCGTGCACCTCGCCACCGTCCGGCGGCCGGACCGCCTGGCGGATCTGGGCACGACCGACCAGGCGCTGGCGGACGGGTTCTTCGGGCTGCTGGACATCGGGCGCCGCCTGGCCAGGCACGCGGTCGCGAGGCAGGTCCAGCTCGCGGTCGTCACCAGCGGGATCTTCCAGGTGACGGGTGCCGACCCGGTGAGCCCCGGCAACGCGGCGGTGCTCGGTCCGTGCCGGGTCCTGCCGCTCGAGCATCCGGAGTGGACGACCCGCTGCGTGGACGTGCTGACGGGCGGGGTGAGCGCGGCCATGGTGGCCGAGTGCCTCGTCGACGAGCTCGCCACCCCGGCAGGTCAGCAGGTGGTGGCCTACCGCGGGCGGCAACGCTGGCAGCAGGAGCTGCGACCGGTGCGTGTGGACGGTCCGGACGGGAGGGTTCCCCTGCTGCGCGAGCGCGGCGTGTACCTCGTCGTCGGCGGGTTCGGCGGAGTCGGGTCGACCCTGGCGGGCTTCCTGGCCGACAGCGTCGGGGCACGTCTGGTGTTGCTCGGCCGGAGTACGCTGCCGGCCGCGGACGAGTGGGACGACTGGCTCGCCACGCACGCGGCGACCGACCGCGTCAGCTCGCGGATCAACGCCGTCCGCGAGCTCGAGGCGCGGGGTGCCGAGGTGCTGGCCGTGCGTGCCGACGTGTCCGAGGTGGACGACGTGCGCCGCGCGCTGAAGCTCGCCGAGGAACGGTTCGGTCCGGTCAACGGTGTGGTCCACGCGGCGGGCACGTTCGCGGAAGGCCTCGCGCAGCTCAAGGACGCCGGGTCGGCGGGTGCGGTGCTGGCGGCGAAGGCGCGCGGTGTCGCCGTGCTCGACGAGGTCCTGGACGGGCGCTCGCTCGACTTCCTCGTGCTGTGCTCGTCGACGGTCGGCGTGTTCGGCTCGGTCGGCCAGGTCGACTACTGCGCCGCGAACGCCGTCCTGGACGCCTACGCCCAGCGGGTCCGCACCGACTCGTCGATGACGGTGTCGGTGAACTGGGACGGCTGGCGGGAGGTCGGCATGGTCGTCGACGCGGCCGCCCGCGACGACACGCTGGCCGACCCGGACCGCCCGGTGCTGCGGGTGGCCGGCCACCCGTTGCTCGACACCCGCCAGGATCTGGCGGACGGGCGTGTCCTGTACACGACCGAGCTCTCCCCGGCCCGTCACTGGCTGCTGGACGAGCACCGGATGCACGGCCACCCCGTGCTCGCGGGCACCGGCTACCTGGAGATGGTGTTCGGCGCCGTCCGGGACCTCGGTCACTCGTTGCCGGTGGAGGTGCGGGACGTCGTCTTCCTGACGCCGATCGTCGTGCCGGTGGGAGCGACCCGACGGGTGCACCTCGTGCTGGAGCCGGAGGAGAGCGGTTACCGCCTGACGTTCGTCGGCCGCAACTCCGCGCCGAGGACGGCGCCGCGGTGGATCACGCACGCCTCGTGCCGCGTCGTCCTCGACGTCGCGCCCGCGGCGCGGACCCCGCTGGCCGTCGCGGGTGCGCTGGTAGCGCGGCCGGTCCATGAGGGACCGCTGACGCTGGGCCCGCGGTCGCAGTGCCTCGCCGAACTCCGCGTCACCGGCGATGGCACGTTCGCGCGCATCAGCCTGGCGCAGGCGCACCGGTCCGACCTGCCTCGGCTGTGCGTCCACCCGGCACTGCTGGACGTGGCGACCGGCACGGCGAACCTGTACGTCGACCCGACCTTCCGGGTACCGCTGAGCTACGACTCGATCCGCGTGTACGGGCGACTGCCCGCGGAGTTCACCAGCCAGGTGCGCGTGCGGACGCACCCGGCCGACCGCGCCGAGACCGCCACCTACGACGTGACGATCGTGGACGACGCGGGCGACCAGCTCGTCGTGGTCGAAGGCCTGGTCATGAAGCGGCCGGACGACCTGGGCGCCCGCCTGGCCGCGCTCGCCGACGGGTCCGCGGTGGACGTGGTCGGCTACGAGGTGGCGGGTCCCGCACGGGCGCCGGCGGGACTCGCGGTCGATCTGGACGCGGGCCTGAGCCCGGACGACGGCGTGGCGGCGTTCACCCGGGTCCTGTCGCGTGACCTCTCGCCCCAGGTCATCGTCACCCGACGACCGGTCGAAGTGATCATGGCCGAATTGGCCGCGACCACGCGCCTGTTGGACAGCGAGGTCGCCGGCCCCGCCACCGGAGGCGCGCACTCCCGGCCGTCGCTCGCGACCGGGTATGTGGCGCCGAGGAACGACGTGGAACGCGAGCTGGTCGACCAGTGGCAGCGTCTGCTGGGCATCACACCGATCGGCGTGCACGACGACTTCGCCGACCTCGGCGGCCATTCGCTGTTCGGCGTCCGGCTGTGCGCCGGGATCCGTTCGGTCTACGGGGTCGACCTGTCGCTCCCGGACCTGTTCACCGCGCCGACTCCCGCCGCGCTGGCGGAGCTGATCGCCAGGACGAGTTCCTGACGGTCAGCGGGGTATGCCGAGCTCACGGCACAGGGTGGTCAGCTCGCGGTGGTAGTGCTCGACGTTGCGGGCCTTGACGTCCTCGTACCCGCGGACGACGTCGGGCAGCGCGGCCAGGCGCGTGGCCTGGTCGAGGTCGATGTCCGCCAGCCGGCGGCACACGACCTCGACGAGCCGCTCGTACTCGGTGACGAGCTGGCGCTCGGTGCGCCGGACGGCCGTGTGCCCGAAGGGGTCCAGTGCTCGTCCGCGGAGCCGCCTGGCCGCGTGCAACGCCACCAGGAGCGGTGTCGACCACCGTCCCAGGCTGATCTTGCGACGCAGGCCCGCGGCGCGGAGCAGCGGTGGGTGGAGCAGCCACTCGACGCGGTGCCCGGGACCCACGGCCTCGGCGACGGCCGCCTCCGTGTCACGGAGCAGGAGCCGGGCCACCTCGTACTCGTCCTTGTACGCCATCAGCTTGTACAGGTACCTGGCCACGGTCTCCGTGAACCGGGTGGACCCCGCGTCCACCGCGTACTCGGCCCGAGCCGCCAGCACGACCGTCGCCAGGTACCGGCTGGCGTAGCGCCGGTCCTGGTACGCGACGAGGTCTGCGGCTCGTAGCCCGACGACCCGGCCCAGCTCGCCCCGCGAGACTTCGACCGGCAGTTCGACCCGCGCCGCCGGCTCGGCACCGGGCCGTTCGGTTCGGCGTCCGGTCACCGCCAGCACTCGGTCGCGGTCCTGCACCCACATCCGCCCCCAGCGGAAGGCGAGCACGTTCAGCTCGGTCGCCACCCCGTTCCGCTCGACGGCCCGCTCGATCGCCGCGGCCGGCACGGGCAGCGCGCCGGTCTGGTAGGCCACGCCCAGCAGGATCGTGGTCGCCGGCACGCGTGTGGCGAACAGGGACTCGGCCAGGTGGGTGGCCTCCACCGTCGTGATCCGGCTCGGGTGGATCGCCCCGGCCAGCCGCGTGCGCAGGTCCTCGGTGGCCGGCGGGGTCACCCGCACGTCGCTGACCTCCGGCCCCGTCGGTGCGAGCGAGGTCGACACGACGGCCGCGGTGTGGTCCCGGTCGAGGCCGGTGAGGGCCCGCCGGCTCGTCCCGACCCGCAGGTCGAACACCACGTGCAGGTCCACGGCCGAGCCCGGACGGCGGTCGTGGTCGCTCGGGAACCGGCTCAGCCGCAGGTCCGACTGGACCGGCCCCGCCTTCTGCGACAGGCCCGTCTGGTCGAGGCCTTCGGCGTGCAGCCCGGACAGCTGGGCCGCCTGCGCGAGGATCCGGTTGGCCGTCACCACCCCCGCGCCGCCGATGCCCGACAGGCGGATCGTCGTGGCGTCGGCGCTCGTGCGCCCCGGCGGTTCGACGAGGTCGCCGGGCTCGAGCCGGGGGTAGGTGCCGGCCCCGCTCAGGTCGGGCCGGATCCGCACGGACATGAACGCCGGGCAGTCCCCGGCCAGGCAGCTGTAGTCGACGTTGCACGAGGTCTGGTCGATGCGGGTCTTGCGGCCGAACTCGGTGTCCACCGGTTCGACCGACAGGCAGTTGGACGCGACGCCGCAGTCGCCGCACCCTTCGCACACGCGTTCGTTGATCACGACCCGGCGCGTCGGGGCGACCCCCTCCGCCTTGCGCCTGCGCCGCCGTTCCGCCGCGCACTCCTGGTCGTGGATGAGGACCGTGACACCGGGTGTCGCCCGGAGCTGCTCCTGGGCCCGGACGATGTCCTCCCGGCGCCGGACCTGTACCCCCGCGGGCAGGCGGACCCGCCGGTACCTGCGCCGGTCCTCGGTGGTGATGATCACCCGGGAGACACCCTGGTGGAGCAGGATGGCGGCGAGGTCGGCCACCGGGCGCGCGTTGCTCATCGACGTCGCCTGACCGCCGGTCATCGCCACCGCGGCGTTGTGCAGGATCGTGAACGTGATGTGTGCGCCGGCCTAGACCGCGGCCTGCACCGCGAGTTGCCCGGAGTGCAGGTACGTGCCGTCCCCCATGTGCTGGACCAGGTGGTCGTCCGCCACGAACGGGGCGATGCCCAGCCACGCGGCGCCCTCGCCGCCCATCTGGGTCGACAGACCAACCGAACCGACCAGGGACTCGTCCCGGCCCCGGGTGAGGCTGCCGCAGCCGATCGCCGTGCCCACCCGGCTCCCCGCCGGCACCCTGGTGCCGGTGCTGTGCGGGCAACCGGAGCACACGTAAGGTGTCCGCTCGGCCGTGATGACTGTCAGGGGCAGCTCGCGGCGCGGCGGCCGCATGGCGACGGCAGGGAGCTGTCGCGACAGCCGTTCGTACAGCGGTCCGACGAGATAGGCGGCGTCGAGCACGCCGTGTGCCCGCAGCAGGCGCCGGCCGGCCTCGTCGGTTTTCCCGGTCACCACCGGCTGGTGGGTCTGACGGTGCAGGGCACGGAGCACGAAGTTCTCGACCAGCGGTCGCTTGTCCTCGACCACCATGACTTCGGCGAGCCCGCGGGCGAAGGCCCGGAACACGGCCGCGTCCAGTGGATGCGTCATCCGCACGTGCAGTACGCGGACGCCGGCATGCGGCAGCGCGTGCTCGTCGAGCCCGAGCATGTCCAGCGCGGCCCGTGTCTCGTGGTAGGCCCGCCCGACGGCGATGATCCCGACCTTCGCGTCCGCGGGGTCCACGACCACCCGGTTGAGGTCGTTGGCCACCAGGTAGTGGCGTGCGAGTTCCAGCCGAACCTCGGTCAGCTCCTGCTCCAGCGCGGTGGTCACCGGTGGCAGGAGAACGCCGGTCGGCCCGGACGGCCGGTTCGGTGCGCCGTCTCGTCCCGGCGTCACCGCCACCGGGGTCACCGGGGTCGTAACGGCGGTGCCCACGGCGTCGGCGACCGAGGTGACGACGCGGAACGCCGTCCACAGTCCGGACAGTCGGGACAGGGCGACGCCGTGCCACCCGAGGTCGAGGATCTCCTGGACCGTGCCGGGTTCGAGGACCGGCAGCCCGAGCGCGGCGAGCGTCTGGGCGGATGAGCTCGGCAGCGTGGACGACTTGTTGGACGGGTCGTCACCGACGTAGGCGAGTACGCCGCCCGATTCCGACGTGCCCGCGTACTGGGCGTGCCGGATGGCGTCGGCTGCCCGGTCGAGCCCGGGCGCCTTGCCGTACCACACGCCCAGAACGCCGTCGTGCTCACGCAGCCCGAACCGACCGGCCACCTGGCTGCCCAGGACCGCGGTCGCGGCCAGTTCCTCGTTGTGGCCCGGCAGATGCACGACGTCGGTCTCCCCGGCGGCCACGCGGGCGAACTCCTGGTCGAACCGGCCCAGCGGCGACCCGGGATAACCCGAGGCGAACACCGCGGTCCGCGATCCCCGCCCGCGGTCCGCCCACAGCTGGGTCAGAGGTACCTGCGCCAATGCCCGCAGTCCGGTGAGGAGTTCCGGGGTGGGGAGATCGTCCTGGGGTTCCTCGAAATCAGGCACGGCGCTCCACCGGGTCAGATAGTGTGTCCGTCATGCGATCAGTTCTCGAGTTCATCATTATCGCTGTGGTGGTGACCATTACCCCTGGTCCGGGCACGGCCGCCATCATTCGAATCACGGCGAGGGACGGGCGCCGTGCCGCCGTCAGCGCGGTGATCGGCAACAGCATCGGCGTGCTCTGCTGGGCGGTGCTGTCCGCGGTTGGCGTGTCGTCGTTGATTCTCGCGTCAGAAGTAGCCTACAACGTCTTGCGAATTGCTGGAGCCGTGTTTCTCATCGTTCTCGGAATGCGGTCGGTGATGATGTGGGGTCAGAACAAGAGTGAGGAGCAGGAGGAAAACCAGGACGAGAATTCGCGGCCGCGCCTCGGTGGCTGGCGGATCGGCCTGCTGACGAGCCTGTCGAACCCCAAGCTGGCGGTTTTCTTCGTGGCTCTCTTCCCGCAGTTCCTGGACCCGGGCACCGCGGTGCTGCCCTACGCGGTGATCATGTCCGTCACCATCGTCGCACTGGACCTTCTCTGGTTCGCCACCCTGATATATCTCGTCGACAGGGCACGTACGCTCCTCCGCCCGCATGTGCGGCGGGTCATGGAACGAGTTACCGGCGGCATCCTGGTCGGTCTCGGCGCGGTACTGATCGCGGAAGGCTGATCCTCCCGCGACAAACGCTTCCACCCGCAGGCCCGCGGTTCAGGTATCAGCTGGGGAATCCGCCGAACCGCGGGCTTTCGCGACGGCACATCGCATCGACATCCGCTGGCCCCTGTAGGACTATGAGGATGTCGCCGTGGAGTCGACGACTTCAGCGGTGGTCACTCATTACGCGAAGCTGGTCGTGCGCGACGAAAAGGTCGCCGGTGCGACCAAGCTCGGCGCACCGGCCACTGCCCGGCTCTACGGCCGGGGCCTGCCGCCGCCGTGTCGCGGCTGCTGCTCGGTCGGACCGGGCTCGCACTGGCCTGGCTAGAGCCCCGCCAGTGCCCCGCCGCCAACAGGTCGTGTGGATCGTGGTGCCGTGCTTGCCGCGGCGGTGAGCATGGTCTCGGAGATCCGCGCGGAGCCGGAGACGGTGCCGTTGACGTCGGCGTAGCCGCGGATCGCGTGCGTGGCGTCGATGAGCTCATCCCAGTTCACATGACTGAAGATCCGGTTCCAGTCCATGGAGATCTCGTCGAAGTCGATGAGGTCGGTGTTCCCGTACTTGGCGGGCATGACCTCCAGCAGGGCGTCGTCGAGGATCTCGAAGCCCTTCTCGCGCGCGGCCGCGCGCGCCCTGTCCGGATGCATGAGCCATTGTCCGGTCAGCGCGCCAAGGTCGGGGTACAGCGGTTGCGCCTCGAGCGCGGCCATCATGTCGTTGTCGACGAGCCAGCGGGCGAACTCGACTGTGTTGCCGAGGCTTTCCTGGGTCTCCCCGGGGCCGCCGAGGACCAGCGAGCCGTAGATCGGCATCGCGGCCTCCTTGAACAGGCCGCAGGCCCGCTTGTTGTTCTCCAGACTGTCGCGGGGGCCTTTCAGCAGTTTCAGCATTCGCGTGTCGCCGGACTCCAGCCCCATGTTCACCCGGTAGACGCCGAGCCGCTGGTAGAGCTCGACGAGTCGGGGCGTCGTCTCGACAGCCTGCGTGTAGACGAAGAACCGGGGGTGGCCGATGTCAGCGGGTTTGGCGTCGACGAGGGCTTCGATCCAGCGGGGCGAACTGCTCATGCTGTCGAACGCTTCGTAGAAGATGTTCGCGTCGACCTGTTCCTGGGCGGCGCGAACATCTCTCCAGAACATCTCCGCGGAGGAGAAACGCAGGTTGAGGTCGGCGATGCCGCAGAAGTGGCAGGGATGTCTGACACGGGCGCAGCCGCGCGCACGGTTGATCGTGGTCACCCCGGTCACCGGTTCGCCATCATGCAGGCCGCCGTAACGGGCGAGGTAGTTGTGCCGGTACCGCTGCCAGTTCTCGGCAGGCATGAGCGACCGGTCCGGCACCGGGATCGCGTCCAGCACGTTCCGCCGCATCGCTCCGCCGGCGCCGCCTGCCGGTCCGGGCGGGATCTCCGGCAGCCGGTTGTACGCGACACCGTGGGCTGTCCGATACAGCAGCTCCGGCACGGCCTCGAGGGGAGCCTCGCCGCTGAGGGCCGACACCAGCGCCGACAAGGCGAACTCCCCGACGTCGGCCGCGCAGACATAGTCGACGTGCTCGCGGCGGGTGAGGATCTGACGCGCCATCACCGCGGCCTGGTCGTTGCCCACGACAGTCACCGCCCCGGCGTTCTTGGCGTACTCGGTCAGGCGAAGCGTGTTGCGGTAGGACGTGCCCAGGGCACTGACGGCGACAAGGCCCGGGGAGAACTCGTCGATGAGATTTTCGATGTCCGACATGAGCGTGATCTGCCCGTCAACCGCGATCACCTCCAGGTGCGAGTGATCGCGCCGCAGCACCGTTGCGAGCGAAACCACCCCCAACGCGGGGAACGTGCCGTCATTCGCAATCGAGGACACGTCACCGTCGGTCCCGGCGTTCACCAGCAGCACACGTTCCAACGGCCTCATGTCTAATCCTTTTTCGTCGGGATCGGACAATCGAAAACTCCCACCCGTTCGCGGCGCCGGAAAAACGGTGGGAAAGAAAGGGATTCGTGGACAACGTATGTTAACTTCGAATGCGTGGCCGAGTCCAGCGAGGACAGCGCTTCCCGTGATTGCCTACCACGCCATGCTCGACATGCCGCGCGGACTCGCCCAGTACCTCAGCCGTCTGCTACCCGCCCAACGCCGCCGACGCGGTACACGCAGGAACAGTCGGGCGTTGACCTAATTCCGTGAAGCACTGCCGCCCTGCGCTGGTTCCGCCAGGATGTGGATGTCACCGCGTTGGCGCGGGACCACGAGTCACCTCGCTGGGGTTCAAAGGAGATATCCTGGTCGGAGCCCGGAACGGGCGCATTCGGGGTCGCTGGCAATGTCACTATGGACGCTCCGCCAACGCCCGAAGTCGAGCGATATCCCCAAGACCTCCGCGCGAAACCGCTCCCACGGCCGGCCGTCACACCTCGGCAGCCGGCCGTGGAACTCTGGTCACGGCGATCGTGTTCGATACGTCTACGACAGGACTACTCACGCGGTGGATTCGATCAGGCTGTCCACGACGCTGGTCAACTCGCCTTCGCGGGCGTGGATGGCCTGTTGCCGCGTGGCTCCGCAGCCCTCGGCGAGTAGTTGCTTGTATCCAGTGCTCACGAGATGGAGCTCGCCACAGTCTTCCAGCGCGGGACGCACGTGTGCGAAAAGGGACTCGAGCAGTGCGGTGGCGGGCTGCAGCCTGCCGGTACGCACGTCGATGCCTTCGCCTGCCAGGCCATCGCGGGCCGAGCGCCAACATGCCGCCCGCAGCAACTCCGTGGAGATCCGTGGTCCTCGCTCGCCCCGCTCGACCGCCTCGATCGAGACCATGATCAGCGCACGCGTCACTGTCGCGAGCAGGACGGTTTCCCAGACCGTGGTCGGCATGTCCGCGATCCTGACTTCCAACGTCGGCACGTGGGCCGACGGCCGAACGTCCCAGTAGATCATGCCGCGATCCATCATCACGCCGCTTGTGAGCAACGTTCCGATGAGATCCTCGAAGTGGTCGAGCGATTCGAAGTACGGCGGCGGTCCGGCGACAGGCCACCGGTTCCGGGACAGAACTCGCCAGCTCGCGTAACCGGTGTCGCGTCCCGCCCAGTACGGCGAGTTGGCCGTCATGGCGATGAGCGCCGGAAGCCATGGACGTAGGTGATTGCTCACCCACAGCGCCCGTTCCTTCTCCGGGAGGTGCACGTGAACGTGGCAGGCGCAGACGCTCTGCTCGTCGTTGAGCGATCGGTAGAACCGGTCGCTGTCCCGGTACCGCTCGCCTTCGGTGATCGGTGGCGGAACGACGTCCCCGATGATGGGCGAACCCACCGCGACGAGCCGCAGGCCCTCGTCCCTGGCGGATTCGGCGACTGCCGATCGCAGCTCCCGCAGTTGTGCGTCCAGTTCTCGCACGTCCACACAGGGATTTGTTCTGGCCTCGATCTGAAACTGCGTGAACTCGGGAACAACCAGATTTCCGAACCGGTCTCCCATGCGCCGAAGAACGGTTTTGGCACCGGGAACCGCGGCCCGGCTCACCGGGTCGACGAACAGGTACTCCTCCTCGACACCGAGGGTGGGTATGGGGCGTTTGGACTTCGGTGCAACCGCCGGGAGGGCTGTTGATTGTGGACCAGTCATTAACACCTCGAACGATCGAGCCGATGATTACCGTGAACATCCTACGCATGCCGAGTGGTCCCGGGTTCGCCGGTCTTTGCTTGCCGGTGGCGGTTACTTGCAGTGTTAATCGCGTTCCCCCATTCGACACAATCGTCACCCGAAAGATGGTTTCGCGGCTCGGCGGCGGAGCGGAACGTCCATGTCCCATTACGCCAACTCAGGCGTTCTGGCCGGTTCGGATTCGCTCAGGTCGAGGCGCGGCC
>NZ_JBJMIE010000087.1:0-32776 GCF_045807065.1 Actinophytocola sp.
CGGCAGCGACGCGGCCAATGGCTTTCCACCCGACGCGGCGGGCCCCCGCCGCAAGAGCGCCCGCCGCATGGGCGACGGCTCCGGCCTGCACGGCGGACCCGGCACCGACGCGGCCAACGGCTTCCCACCCGACGCAGAAGGCCCCCACCACAACAGCCGGCGCATGGGTGAGGCCTCCGGTCCCCACGGCGTCCCCGGCGACGAGGCGGGCTTCGGGCCGGAGGCGGCACGGCGCAACGGTGGCCGGCGCGGGGGTGGGGCGCCCGGACCGCACGGCGGTGACGCGGCCAACGGCTTCCCGCCCGACGGCGACGGGCCGCGCCGCAACGGAAACCGTCGTATCGGGGAGACGTCCGCGCCTCGTCCGGTTCCGGGCGCGGAGGGCTTCCCGACCGAGGTGGAGTCGTCCCGTCGGGTTGGCGAGGCTTCCACGCACCACCCCGTTCCCGGCACCGAGGTCCCGAACGGTCGCAGGGGCCGTGGCGGCTTCCCCCAGGAGGCGGACGACCCGCGACGCGGTGGCCGACGGGCCGGTGAGGGTTCCGGCCCTCGTCCCGGCTTCGCGGCGGATCCCGACGCGCCCCGGCCGAGCCCGCGCCGCGTCGGTGAGGCCTCCGCGCACTTCGGCGCGCCCGGCGGCAACCGGCGCCCCGCCGGCTTCCCGGACGAGGGCTTCGGGGAGGCCGGACCACAGACCGGACCACAGACGGGCGCACAGACCGGGCCGCAGGACAGGCCCGTTCGGCCGGAAGGGGTCGCCCGTCGCCGCGCCGCACGCGCCGTCGCCGCGCCGCGGCCGGAGGTCGGGTCGCATCCGGACCGCTTCCCGGTCGACGCGCCGCCGCAGCCGGGGCAGGGCTCCGGGCTGTTCCCCGTCGACGAGTTCCACCGGCAGGGACCGCAGGCCGACGAGCTGGCCGAACCGGCCATCGACGCGCCGGCGCCCGCGCCGAAGCCCCGCCGCTCCACCGGCGTCCCGCCGGTGCCGCCGCCTCCGCCCCCCATGGGTGACGACGACCTCGTCACGATGACCACCGAGATGGAGGCCATCGGCGGCAACGAGGAGCTCCAGAAGCGGCGCACCATCGACCACACGCTCGCCCGCTTCTCCGCGGTCCACGACGAGATCAAGGCCGAGGAACGCGAGAAGAAGGCCAAGCGCCGCAAGCTGCGGCCCTGGGAGCGCGACGACGAGATGGACCGCCTCGACGAGCTCGAGGCGCAGCAGTCCATGGCGCTGGCGATCCCGAACCTCGAGCCGAAGGAAGAGGACGAGCAGCAGGAGAAGAAGAAGCGCCGCTGGCGCAAGGGCAAGAACGCCGGCAAGGCGTTCGCCATCTTCTTCGCCGGCATGGTCTTCCTGTCGACCGCCGTCGGGTGGGGCTTCAAGACCTACATCGAGAACAGTGCCCAGCAGGTCGACGCGCTCGACCCGGACTCGGCCGCCATCAAGGACGCCGCCGCGCAGCTCGGTGACGAGAACTTCTTACTCGTCGGTTCCGACACCCGCGCCGGCGCGACGGCTGAGGACGGAGTCGGCACCGAGGAGTCGGTGGTAGGCGCCAGATCGGACACCGTGATGATCGCCCACGTACCTAAAAATCGTGAACGCGTGGTGGTCGTCTCTTTTCCCCGTGACCTCGAGGTAACCCGGCCGGCCTGCGAGGGATGGGATCCAAAGACCGGAAACTACACAGGCCAGCAGCACCCCGAGGAGAAGCGGGCCAAGCTCAACACCGCCTACATGGTGGGCGGCCCGAAGTGCGTGACGAAGCTGGTGCAGAACATCTCGGGCATCAACATCAACCACTTCGTCGGCATCGACTTCCACGGCTTCAAGGACATGGTCGACGCCGTGCAGGGCGTCGAGGTGTGCGTCGAGCGGCCGATGAAGGACAAAGAGCTCGGCGTGGTCGTGCCAGAGGCCGGGAAGAACGTGAAGCTCACCGGCGACCAGGCCCTGAACTTCGTCCGTGCCCGCAAGGTCGCCGGCGACCCGACCGCCGACTACGGCCGCATCATCCGCCAGCAGCGGTTCCTGTCCTCGTTGCTGCGCAAGGCGATGTCGTCCGAGGTGCTGCTGAACCCCGGCAAGCTCACGAACTTCGTGAAGGCGTTCTCGAAGGCCACCTTCGGCGACAACATCGGCGTCGACCAGCTGTTCACGCTCGGCCAGTCGATGCAGGGCGTCGAGGCGGGCCGGGTCACGTTCATCACCCTGCCGACCACCGGTTACGAGAACGAGCGCCACAACGAGGACATGCGGGTCGAGGACGCCAACGCGCTGTTCGAGGCCATCCGCCAGGACGTCGCACTGCCCGGCGAGGCGCCGAAGAAGGACGACGCGCCGAAGAAGGACCAGAAGCAGACCCAGACGCAGGTGCAGTCCGGCCTCATGCAGCAGAAGCAGCAACAGCAGCCGACCGGCGGCACGGTCGACCCGAACAGTGTCAAGATCCAGGTGCTCAACGGCGGCAACGAGACCGGCGGCATCGCCCGCGACACCGCCGACGACCTCGCCGACCTCGGCTTCCAGATCATCCAGAACGGCGCGGGTCCGGCGACCGACAAGACGGTCATCAGGTACAGCAAGGGTCACGAGGCGCAGGCGCAGACGCTCAAGGCGGCCGTGCCGGGCGCGACGCTGGTCGAGGACCCGTCGGTGGCGAGCGCGATCATCCTGGTCCTCGGTCCGGAGTTCGACGGCAAGGTCCAGTCGCCGACCAAGGGCGGGGCACCGGCGGACGTGCCGGACAACCTGTCCACCGTCAACGCGGGCGACGTCTCCTGCGCCTGAGGAACCGTATGGTGGTCGCGGGTTCATCTGGGATTCACCGAGGAATGCGTTAGCCGTGCGTACGCGCCCGTAGGCTGTCGCCATGCGTGAGGCCTATCAAGTCGAACTCGGGGAGCTGGCCGAAGAGCTGGCCAACATGTGTGCCATGGCTGCTACCGCCATGGAGCTCGCCACCAGGGCGCTGCTGGACGCCGACCTCGGCCTTGCCGAACAGGTGATCGGCGACGACGCGAAGATCGATGACGCCCGGTCGTCGTGCGAGGAACACGCCTACGCGCTGCTGGCACTGCAGGCCCCGGTCGCGACCGACCTCCGCACCGTGCTCGCCGCCATCCACGCCGCGGAGAGCCTGGAGCGCATGGGCGACCTCGCGCTCCACGTCGCCAAGGCCGCGCGCCGCCGCCACCCCAAGCCGGTGCTGCCCGAGCAGGTGCGGCCGAACTTCAGCGAGATGGGCCGCGTGGCCGTCGACCTGGCCCACCAGGCGGAGAACGTCATCCTGGAGAAGGACATCGAGAAGGCCCGCTCCCTGGAGGAGGCCGACGACGAGATGGACGACCTCCACCGCCACCTGTTCTCGGTGATCATGGACAAGGACTGGCCGTACGGCGTCGCGTCCGCGGTGGACGTGACCCTGCTCGGCCGCTTCTACGAGCGCTACGCCGACCACGCGGTGTCGGTGGCCAAGCGGGTGGTCTTCGTCGTGACGGGCCGCATGCCGGGCTACGGCACGGACGAACTCTGAGGACTCACCACCCGTCCCGCGCCGGGACCGAACCGGCGCGGGGCACGACGGACTCGATCAGCTCACCCAGCTGGTGGGTGAACCGGGCCGTGTCGGCCGGGCTGAACGTGCTGCGGACCTGGCCGTCCTCGCCGGGTGGCCGGACCAGTACCAGGTAGCGGCCGGCGTCCGTGTCGATCCAGGACAGGTGGCCGGCGTGGAGTTCCTTGCCGGTCCGCCGGTCGCGGCCGGAGACCGTGAACAGCCCGGTGCCGGTCCTCGGCCGGGCCAGGTAGCTCTCCGCGAGCCGCAGCTGCTGCTCGTCGCCCGTGCGCCCGTGGTGGATCGGCGCCAGGATGTCGTCAGGAGCCTGCTGGTTGCCCGCGCTGGGCAGCGTGAGCGTCACCGACTGGCCGGGGCCGGAGCCCATGGTCGGCAGCAGGCCGACCAGCGTCATCGCGAGCGCGGTCGGCCGGATCAGGTCGAGCCGCAGGCTGTCCGCCTCCCTGACCGCGAGCACCCCGGTCTCACCGGCCGCGGCGGCACGCGCGTAGATCTTCCGGTCCTTCGCGACCGTGCCCATCACGGACACGGTGATCACGTACTCCGACAGCGTCCGCAGCGCACGCGTCAGCTCCGGGTCGATGTCGCCGTCGCGGACGAGCCCCCGCCTGCTCAGGTCGACGAACACCTCACGCGCGATCCGCTGCCGGTCCCGCACGTACTCACCGAAGTACGGGATCTCGAACGGGAACTGCCGGATGTTGACGTCCAGTGTCTGCGCCAGGACGTCGACGGCCGGCAGGGAGAGTGAGTACGACGAAGCCACCCGCTAGCCGCCGATCACCGGTGGTGCGGTCATCTCGTCGGTGCCGAACACCGCGTCCGGGTCGCCCTCGACCAGGTACGTCGCGCGCTGGTGCTCGCCGTCCTCCTCGTCCTCGCCACGCTGGCCGTGCGGCATCATGCCGCCGGCCGCGCCACGAGCGCCCGCCGCGCCGCGGCCACCCAGTGCCGCGCCCTCGCCGGCCAGCGCACCGCCGGGTCCCATGCCGGCACCCGGTCCCCGGCCCATGCCGCCGGGACCGCCGGTGCCGGAACCGCCGGGACCGTAGCCACTGCCCGTGCCGCCACCGGGACCGAAGCCGCGCCCGCCACCCGGGCCGAAGCCGCGGCCCGCGCCGCGTTCGAAGTCGCTCTCGCTCGGGCCGGGCAGGCCGGCGATCGGCATGGGTGTGCCGGCCAGGCCGGAATTCTGGCTGGCGTTGTTGCCGCCGCTCGTGCCGGGCGTCTGGAACTGGCCGGGACCGGGCAGCCCACCGCTACCGGGCAGTCCACCGCTCGGCGTGGTCCCGGTGCCGGTGCCCGTGCCCGTGCCGGAGCCACCGGTGCCGGAACCGGAGCTACCCGGCGTGCCGACGTTCCCGGGGTTGTGCTGGTTGCCGTTCCCGTTTCCGTTGCCGTTCCCACTGCCGTTGCCGTTGCCCGAGTTGTCGCCCGGGTTGTTCGTGGTCGGCGGTACGTTGATCTGGCCGTTGGGCGGCTGGTTCGTCTGGTTGTTGTTCGAGTTGGTCGACGTGTTGGTGTTCGTGGTGACGTTCGTGTTGGTGCTGTTGACCCGCGACCGTTGGACGTTCGTCTCGCTCGAGCTGGGCGAGCTCATCTGCGGCGGCGCACCGAACGCCGGCATCGTGCTCGCGCCGGCCAGGCTGCTGTCGTAGGTGCTGACCACTCCGGCCGCCTGCTCGTGCGCGGCCTGCTGGTTGTTGTACTGCGTCTGGTACGTGCCGAGCTTGGCCACGTAGAGCATCGGGTTGGTGGTCGACCGCAGATCCTGGTTGGCCGCGTCGAGGTCGAAGTCCACCGGCTCCGGCATGTTGCGCTTGGCGTCGGCCAGCGCCACCGCCTGCAGGTTGGTCTGCGTGCCGGCGAGCTGCGCGCTCTGCCCCGCCTCGCCGACCCAGCCGCCGACCTGGGACATGAACGTCCTGGCGGCGTTGCCGGCCGTGCCCTGCCAGTCGGCCTGGCTGTTGGTGATGGCCGCCTGGACGCCCTCCTGGAAGCGGACCATCGCGTTGCCGGCGTCGATCCACTGGTCACCGCTGGCGCCCACGCCGTCCGGGTCCACGTCCTCCGTGACCATCTTCTTGAGCTGCGAGTGCGGCGTGGACAGGTAGTTGTAGCACTGCATGATCGGACCCTCGCGGGTCTTGACGCCGTCGGCGAGCGCCTGCGCCTGGCTGCTCATGTCCGCGGTGTAGGTGTCCTGGACCCGCTGGCCGTGGTTGAACTTGTCGACCAGCCAGTCGATGATGTTGCCCCGGTCCACCTCGTCGGTGACCTGGTTCTCCGCATGGTCGCGGGTCTCCTGTCCGGTCTGCGTCGTCGTGCGGTGCCGGAAGGACCAGTTGTTGTGGTGATCGCGAGGTGCCATGGCGCTCCTCAGGGCAGTTTCGGTTCTACCAAGGTTGCCAGTTGCTGGGCGATCTGGCAGCCCAACTGCTGGTCGCCGCCGACGGCGGCACTGTCCACCCGGGAGTTGTCGCCGACGCCGAGGCTCACTCCGCAGGTCCCGGTCTCGTCGGTGTACTTGGCCGCGTCGTGGCTGCCGATGCGCGGCAGCTGCTGGACGTCCGGCACGTCCAGGTCGGCCAGGCCTTCGTGGTCGAACAGCTCGATGGACACGGTGAACGTCTCGTTGAGCGTCGCGCCCTGGCGCCGGTAGCGGCAGACCCGGGCGGAGCCGACCTCCTTCTGCTCGCCGCCGGTGAGCTGGAGGCCGGCGAGGTCGCTCTGGTCGAGGATGCCGCAGGGCTGCAGGTCGGCGGTCCCGGAGGGCTGCGCGGGCGTCGACGACTCCTCCGTCGTGCCCTCGCTGGTCGAGGTCGGGGTCGAGGTCGGCTCGCCACCCGGGGTCGGGCTGCCCTGCGTCGACTCCGAGCAGCCGGCGAGCAGGACGACGAGCGTGGCGACCACGGCCACCCCGGGCCTACACGACACGGAAGTTTCCCTGGATGCCCTGCTCGACGTGGCCGTAGTTGCGCATCGCGGCCTGGACGCCCTCCTGGGCGTCCGCCAGCGACTGCCGGAACTCCTTGAGCTGGGTGATGAAGCCCTGGTCGTCCGTGGCGACCTTCTGCACGTACGGCTTCATCAGGTCCGCGCCCTTGCTGCTGCCGAGCTTCGGCGACTTGCCGAGGGTGGAGAGGTCGGCGAGGTTGTCCTCAACCCACTTGGCCATCTCGTCGATGGCCGCGAGCAGCGCCTTGCCGCCCGTCTCGTTGATGGTGAACGAGCCGTCGAGCCCCGCCTGTTTGAAACTGATCATGGACGCGCCCATCGCGCCGCCGATCGCGTCAAGCACGAGTCACACCCCCACGGATCACAGTCATCGAGCCACCTCCCTGGGACACTATTCTGACGGATGCCCCAATGAGAAGGTTCCCGAATGCGAAACGTGAACCGCTCAGCTCTGATGTTCGCTCCGCAAGCTCCGCTCAGCCCTGACGTTCGCTCCGCAAGCTCCGCTCAACTGCGATGCTCGCTCAGCCGAACCGGCCCGAGATGTAGTCCTCGGTCGCCTTCTGGTTCGGGTTCGAGAAGATCTTCTCCGTCGCGTCCATCTCGATCAGCCTGCCCGGCTGGCCGACGCCCGCGAGGTTGAAGAAGGCCGTCTGGTCGCTCACCCGCGCCGCCTGCTGCATGTTGTGGGTGACGATGACGATCGTGTAGTCCTTCTTCAGCTCGCTGATGAGGTCCTCGATCGCGAGCGTGGAGATCGGGTCGAGCGCGGAGCACGGCTCGTCCATCAGCAGCACGTCCGGCTGCACGGCGATGGCGCGGGCGATGCACAGGCGCTGCTGCTGACCGCCGGACAGTGAGGAGCCCGGCCGGTTGAGCCGGTCCTTGACCTCGGTCCACAGGTTCGCGCCGCGCAGGGACCGTTCGACGACCTCCTGGGCCTCGGCCTTCGACATGCGCTTGTTGTTCAGCCGCATGCCGGCGATCACGTTCGCGGCGATCGACATCGTCGGGAACGGGTTCGGCCGCTGGAACACCATGCCGATGGACCGGCGCACGCGCACCGGGTCGACGTCGCGGCCGTACAGGTCCTCGCCGTCGAGGGCGATCTTGCCCTCGACGCGGGCGCCCGGGATCACCTCGTGCATGCGGTTGAGGGACCGCAGCACGGTCGACTTGCCGCAGCCGGACGGCCCGATGAACGCCGTCACCGAGCGCGGCTCGACCGCCATGGACACGCCCTCCACCGCGAGGAAGTCGCTGTAGTAGATGTTGAGATCCGAGATATCGAGTCGCTTGGCCATTTTCAGTCCTGTGGTCAGCGCCGGCCTTACCGGCGACCGGTCCTGGGTGCGAAGAACCGCGAGATGAGACGGGCTACCAGGTTGAGCAGCATGACGATGATGATCAGCGTCAGCGCCGCGGCCCAGGCCCGCTGGTAGTTGATGTCGGTGATGCCCTTGGGCACGAGCCCCTGGCTGTACTGGCGGAACACGTACACCGGCAGTGTCATCATCCGGCCGTCGAACAGGTCGCCGTTGAGCGAGTTCGTGTACCCGGCGGTCAGCAGCAGCGGGGCGGTCTCACCGATCACGCGGGCGATCGACAGCGTGATGCCGGTGACGATGCCGGCCGCGGCCGTGCGCAGGACCACCTTCACGATGGTCAGCCACTTCGGCACGCCCAGCGCGTAGGCGGCCTCGCGCAGCTCGTTCGGCACGAGCTTGAGCATCTCCTCGGAGGAGCGCACCACGACCGGGATCATCAGCACCGACAGCGCGGCCGAGCCGACCACGCCCATGCGCACACCCGGCCCGACGACCAGGGCGAACAGGGCGTAGGCGAACAGGCCGGCGACGATCGACGGGATGCCGGTCATGACGTCCACGAAGAACGTGATGTACCTGCCGAGCCTCGTCGGCCCGTACTCGACCAGGTAGACGGCGGTGAGCAGGCCGATCGGCACCGAGATGAGCGCCGCGAACGCGGTGATCTCGAGCGTGCCGACGATCGCGTGGTTGACGCCACCGGCGTCCATGCCGCCGAACACGCCGCGCATCGTGGTGGACAGGAAGTAGAAGTCGAACCGCTTGATGCCGTTCGAGATCACCGTCCACAGCAGGCTGACCAGCGGGACCAGCGCCAGGATGAACGCCGAGTACATCAGCGTGGTGGCCAGGCGGTCCTTCGCGGCGCGGTTGCCCTCCACGATCCGGGAGACGACCACCAGCGCCACCGCGAACAGGACCGTGCCGAGCACGACCGCCAGGACGACGCTGAACGAGCCGAACACGGCCAGCAGACCGGCCACCACCAGCAGCGAGACCACGAAGATCCCGAGCGGCGAGAACCGCGGCAGCTTGCCGTGGGTGAGGCTGACGGGGATGAGCGGGGTCTCGACCGAAGTTGTCATCATCAGTTCGCCCCGGAGAACTCGGCCCGGCGGCTCACGATCCACCGCGCGAACATGTTGACAAGGAGTGTGATCACGAACAGCACCAGACCGGTGAAGATCAGCACGTTCACGCCCTTCCCCGAGGCCTCGGGGAACTTCAGCGCGATGTTGGCGGCGATGTTCTGCTGCTGGCCGGCCTGCAGGACGTAGATCGAGTACATCAGGCCGGGCGAGAGCACCATGGCGACGGCCATGGTCTCGCCGAGCGCGCGGCCGAGGCCGAGCATGGTGGCCGAGATGATGCCGGACCGCGCGAACGGCAGCACCGACATGCGGACCATCTCCCAGCGGGTCGCGCCGAGCGCGAGCGCCGCCTCCTCGTGCAGGGTCGGCGTCTGCAGGAAGATCTCCCGGGAGACCGCCGTGATGATCGGCAGGATCATGACCGCGAGCACGATGCCGGCGGTCATGATCGTCCGGGGCGGGTTCGCGGCCGGCCCCGCGAACAGCGGGATCCACCCGAGGTAGTGGGACAGCCACTCGAAGAACGGGTGGACCTTCGGCATCAGCCAGAGCGCGCCCCACAGGCCGTAGACGACGCTGGGGATGGCGGCGAGCAGGTCGATGATGTACCCGAGCCAGGACGCGACCCGCCGCGGCGCGTAGTGCGAGATGAACAGGGCGACCCCGATGGCGATCGGGGTGGCGATGACGAGCGAGATGAGCGCGGCGAGGATGGTGCCGAACACCAGCGGGCCGACGTAGCCGAGGACCGACTTGCCCTCGAGCCAGTTGATGGACCTGGTGAGCGTGTCCGTCGACGTCGAGATCGCCGGCCAGCCCTCGGTCAGCAGGAAGACGGCGACCGCGGCGAGGACGACGAGGATGAGCACACCCGCGTACTTGGCACTCGCGGCGAAGACTCGGTCGCCGGGACGCTGTGGTGGACGTGGCTTGGCCGCGGGCTTCTCTTGCACCTTGGGCTCGTCCGTTGTGGTCACTGTGCGATCTCCGTCAACAGGAGGGGGACGGACCTGGGTCCGGTGGCGGCGCCACGCCACCCACCGGACCCGTGTTGTCCGTCGTCGACTACTTGATGGCGTCGAGAGCGGACTCGACCTTGGTGCGCAGCGAGTCGGAGATCGGCGCGGAGCCGGCCTCGTCCGCCGCGGCCTTCTGGCCGTCCTCGCTCGCGATGTAGCCGACGTATGCCTTCACGAGCTTGCCCTGCTCGGCGTCCTCGTACTTCGAGCAGACGACGATGTAGGAGACCAGCAGCAGCGGGTAGGCGCCGGCGGTGGTGGTGTCACGCTTCAGGTCGAGGGCCAGGTCGTGCTCGGCCAGGCCGCTCACCTGCGGGGACTCCTCGACGACCTTGGCAGCGCCGTCCGCGGTCGGCTCGACGAACTTGTCACCGACCTTGATCTTGGCGACGCCCAGCTTGCCGGCCTGGCTGTGGTCGGCGTAGGCGATGGTGCCCTCGCCGCCCTGGACCGCCTGCACGACACCGGAGGTGCCCTGCGCGGACTGCGTGCCCTGCTTCGGCCAGTTGCCGCTCGACGGGTACGGCCAGTCGGCCTTCGCCGTCTTCGCCAGGTAGTCGGTGAAGTTCGCCGTCGTGCCCGACTCGTCGGAGCGGTTGATAGGCGTGATGTTCGAGTCCGGCAGCTGCGCGTTCGGGTTGTCCGCGACGAGCGCCGGGTCGTTCCACTTGGTGATCTTGCCGTCGAAGATCTTCGCCACGTTCGACGGCGTCAGCTGCAGGTCCTTGACGTTCGGCAGGTTGTAGACCACCGCGATGGGGCTGATGTACAGCGGCAGCTCGTAGGCCTCGCCACCGGCGCAGCGGGTCTTGGCGCTGGTGCGCTCCTCGTCCTTGAGGGCCGAGTCCGAGCCGGCGAACGCGGCGCCGCCGTCCAGGAACGCCTTGCGGCCACCGCCCGAGCCGACCGGGTCGTAGGACAGGTCGACGTCCGGGTTCTGCTCGCCGAACTTCGCGATCCACACCTCCTGCGCGGACTGCTGCGAAGTGGCACCGGAGCCGGCGAGCTTGCCGGACAGGTCGCTTTCCGTAGCGGTGTCACCGCCACCGCTGCTGTTGCTGCCGGAGTCAGCCACCGGGTCGTTCCCACAGGCCGTCAGCGCGAGGGCGCCGGCAGTGACGATGGCCGCGATACGGCCGTAGCGAGTGCGCTTCACTGGATCCTCTCGGGGTTACCTCGATGCGTTACTGCTCGCACGACCCGAAGGCGTGCAGCGCGGACGCTAGGGAGCGGGAATGGACAGCCCCGGGTATTGAGGTGAACGCGGGGTGAACAAGACCAGATTGTGACCTTTGTTGCCTACGGTGTCCGTGACTGCCCTATTACCGCTGGTAGGCGACGTTCGTGTACCGGACGACGAACCCCAGACGGCTGTACACCGCGACCGCCGGTCTGTTGTCGGACTCCACGTACAGGATTGTGTCGCGCACGCCGCGTGTCCGCAGGTGGTGTAACCCGACCAGGGTGAGCGCGGTGCCCAGACCGCCCCCCTGCGCGTCCGGATCGACCCCGACGACGTACACCTCGCCGCTGTTGTCGCCGTGCACCTTGGTCCAGTGGAAGCCGACCACCCTGTCGTCGTGGTCGACCGCCAGGAAGAAGCCGTCCGGGTCGAACCAGGGCTCCTGCTCGGTGGCTCGCACGTCTTCCTCGGTCAGCAGCCCCTGCTCGGGATGCCAGTCGAAGGCGCGCCTGTTGACCGCGACCATGGCGGCCTCGTCCTGCCCGGGCACGAACGTGCGGACGCGGATGCCCGCCCGCCACCGGGGCTCGGGCAACGGCACGTCGTTGTCGAGGCTCATGAGGAGCAGCTCACGGACCCGCGCGAGGCCCCGCCGCACGGCGATCCGCGCGGCGGCGGGGTGGTCGCGGTGGGACCACAGGCGCAGCGGGCTGTCGATCGCGAGGACCTCGTCGACCAGCGCCGTCCCGATCCCCCGGCCGCGGTGCTCTGGGTGCACGACCAGCTCGACGATCTGGTTGCCGAACGCGTCACCGGCCGTGTCGACGTGCGCGTAGCCGACGAGGGTGCCGGCGTCGTGTGCGAGCAGGTGCCGGCCGCCGCGGAACTCCCTGGGCAGCGGTCCGTCGCCCTCGACCTCCGGCGTGCCGTCGACCGCCCGGGCGGCAATCAGCAGCGCACGCACACTCTCATCAGCCTCTTTCCGCCACGCGATCTCCACGCGCACGACGGTACCGGAGCCGGCTGCCCGACTCGGTGAACCACGAGGCGCGGAGCGAGCCGGCGCTTCGAGACCGGCCGGCCAGCGGCGAGCACGGAGGGTCCGGAGTTGGTCGGGGGCCCTGCCGCCGCGGCAGAGCCCCGTTCCCGGGGCGTCACATGGTGGCGTTGGCGTCCGCCGGCTCGTCGGTGGTGGTGCTCTCGCCGAGGGGGGACTTCGGGGGCTGGACGAACTTGTAGCCGACGTTGCGGACGGTGCCGATCATCTGCTCGTGCTCGTTGCCGAGCTTGGCGCGCAGGCGTCGGACGTGCACGTCGACCGTGCGGGTGCCGCCGAAGAAGTCGTAGCCCCACACCTCCTGCAGCAGCTGCGCGCGGGTGAACACCCGGCCCGCGTGCTGTGCGAGGTACTTCAGCAGCTCGAACTCCTTGTAGGTGAGGTCGAGCGGGCGGCCGCGCAGCCGCGCCATGTACGTCGCCTCGTCGATGACCAGTTCGCCGAGGCGCAGGGCGCCGTCGCCGCCGGGGGCGCCGGCGGGGCCGCGGGAGGTCAGCAGGCGCAGCCGGGCGTCGACCTCGGCTGGGCCGGCGGTCGGCAGCAGGATGTCATCGACGCGCCACTCCGAGTTGACGGCCACGAGACCGCCCTCGTTGACGACCGCGATGACCGGGGCGTTGTCGCCGCCGGACGTCAGGAGGCGGCACAGGCTCTTGGCGGCCGCCAGGTCGGTCCGCGCGTCGACGAGCACCGCGTCCCGGGAGCCGGCTTCGAGCAGAGCCGTGACCTCGGGCGCCTGGGTGCGCACTTGGTGGGGCAACAACATCAGGGATGGCACAACCGAGCCCGGCGTTGGGTCCGCGGTGAGCAGCAGCAGGTCGAGGCTCATGTGGCCCGCCTCTCTGGATACGCTCCGTGGCTTTCGGGAAAGAGTAACCGGTGTGGCCGGGGAATGTCCTGGTCGTGACACCTGCGTCACACGACTGCACCAACGTTCGAGTGAACTGTGGACACTCCTGTGACTCCTGTGACCACCGAAACATGGACGTAACGTGACTGGCGCGTGGTACCCCGCTACGGTCGCCATTTCCCACCGCAGGATCATTGGGGCATGACGATGACAGACACACCGTCCCGACCCGCGCCTCGCAAACGCCGGTCCAAGACGGTGCGCAGGCTCGTCATCACGCTCGTGGTCCTCATCGGGCTGCTGGTGGTCGCGGACTTCGGCGCCGCGGCCGTCTTCGAGTACCAGGTGTCCAAGCGCGCCCGCGAGCAGTTCGGCCTCTCCGACGACCCCGCGGTGAAGGTCGGCGGCTTCTCCTTCCTCGCCCAGGCCATCTCCGGTGAGTACGGCCACGTCACGATCGACGCCAAGGGCGTCCCGGTGCAGGACACCCTGCGCGAGCTCGAGGTCCACATCGAGATGCGGGACGTCCAGGCCCCGCTCGGCGACCTCGTGTCCGGCTCGCTCAAGGAGGTCAAGGTCCGCGAGGTCGAGGGCCAGGTCAAGGTCAAGGCCTCGGACGTCAACCGGGCCATCGCGAACAACGAGAACTCCGCGATCCGGTCCATCACGAACGTCACCATCGACCCGGTCAGCGAGCAGGACGTGCTCACCGACCCCGACGACCGGACCGACGCCGAGCAGGAGGCCGCCGAGCGCGCGGCCAAGGCCGAGATCGAGGACACGACCGCGGGGGCCCGGATCTGCGCGACCGTCGACATCGGCGGCGAGGAGACCGAGCTCTGCACCTACGGGATCATCTCGCTGGTCGAGGGCGCGAAGATGTCCTTCACGCCGAGCCGCATCGAGCTGAGCAACTCGGTCCTGGGCACCAGCCAGCTGCCGCCCACCCTGGACGCGGCGGTCAAGCAGGCGCTCAACTTCACCCTCGACCCGGGCAAGCTGCCGTTCACGGTCACACCGACCGCGGTCACCGTCGATCCGGGCGTACTGTCGGTCAAGGGCACCGCGACCGACGTGGTGCTGGGCGGTCAGTAGTTCGAGGTGGACGATGGTCGGGGTGCTCGTGCTGGTGGGCACGCTCGTGCTCGCCACGGTCGCCGGCCTGGTGCTGAAGGCGCGTGACGGGCGGGTGCGGGTGGCTGACGTGAGTGGACTTCCCGCGGACGTCCGGGCGCTGGTCGCGCCCACCGGGGTCACGCTGGTCCAGCTGTCCACCACGTTCTGCGCGCCCTGCCGGCACGCCAGGGTCCTGCTGTCCGACCTGGCCTCCCGCACCGACGGGCTGCACCACACCGAGCTGGACCTCACCGACCGGCCGGACCTGGCGAAGGAGCTGTCCGTGCTCCGCACGCCGACCACGCTCGCGGTCGACGGCCGCGGCACCGAGATCCTGCGGGTCGGCGGAGTGCCGGCACGGGACGAGCTGCTCGCCGCGCTGCGGCCCCACCTGTCGTCCCATTAGATGGACAGACCGCCCACCAGCAGGGAGGCGGTTGTACTGTGCATGACGTGTACGCATTGCTGACCAGGCGCCGCGCGGTGGACTACTGCCGCGTCGACTCCAGCCTGTGTCTGGCAACTGACTGACCGGGCGGCCCATCGTTCTCGGCCCGCTCGCGCTGACCACCCCAGCCGCGCAGTCAGGGAGGCGTCATGTCCGCTGGTCCAGCCCAGGTTGATCCCCGAGGTCCACGCTTCGCCGCGTGGGTCACCACCGTCGTCCTCGCGGTCGTGCTGGTCACCGGCTGGTGGCCGCTGCTCGCCGCGCAGGCCGTGGTGTTCGCCATCGGCGCGTTCGCCGGCCTCGGCGTTGCGCCGTACTCGATCCTGTACCGCACGCTCGTCGCGCCCCGGCTCCAGTCGACCGGCGAGCGCGAGGACACCGCCCCGCTGCGGTTCGCGCAGGGCGTCGGGTTCGGGTTCGCCGTCCTCGGCGTGCTCGGCTACGCGACCGGCGTGACCGCGCTGGGCATCGTCGCGACCGCGTTCGCGCTGGCCGCGGCGTTCCTCAACGCGGCGTTCGCGTTCTGCCTCGGCTGCGAGACCTACCTCTTGATCCGCCGCATCACCCCAACGAAGGAGAAGGCGCTCCAATGAGCCGCGAAGACGTACTGGTCACCGCCGAATGGGCCGAACAGAACCTCGAGAGCCCGGGGGTGGTGTTCGTCGAGGTCGACGAGGACACGTCCGCCTACGACGGCGGGCACATCCCCGGCGCGGTGAAGATCGACTGGAAGACCGAGCTGCAGGACCCGGTGCGCCGTGACTTCGTGGACCGCGAGGGCTTCGAGAAGCTGCTGTCCGCCAAGGGCATCGGCAACGACGACCAGGTCATCCTCTACGGCGGCAACAACAACTGGTTCGCCGCGTACGCGTACTGGTACTTCAGGCTGTACGGCCACCAGAACGTGCAGCTGCTCGACGGCGGCCGCAAGAAGTGGGAGCTCGACGGCCGCGCGCTGTCGAAGGACGCCGTGACCCGCGAGGAGACCAGCTACAAGGCGCAGGAGCAGGACGGGGCGATCCGCGCGTTCCGCGACGAGGTCGTCGACGCCATCAACACCAAGAACCTCGTGGACGTGCGCTCGCCCGACGAGTTCGCCGGCAAGCTGCTCGCGCCGGCCCACCTGCCGCAGGAGGCCGCGCAGCGCGCCGGCCACATCCCGTCGGCCATCAACGTGCCGTGGAGCAAGGCGGCGAACGAGGACGGGACGTTCAAGTCGGAGGACGAGCTGCGCGAGCTGTACAAGGAGGCCGGGATCGACGAGTCCAAGGCCACCATCGCGTACTGCCGCATCGGTGAGCGTTCGTCGCACACCTGGTTCGCCCTGCACGAGCTGCTCGGCTACTCGGACGTCAAGAACTACGACGGCTCGTGGACGGAGTACGGCTCGCTGGTCGGCGTGCCGGTCGAAATCGGCCCTGGTGCCAAGTAAGGGGATTGTCATGACGGACGGTTGCGGTGCACCGGAGCAGACGGCTGAGCTGACCGCCGGTGTCGACCTCGCCAAGGAGATCGTGGTCGGCGGGCAGGTGACCGCGGACGGCGCGCCCCTCGGCGGCGCGTACGTGCGGCTGCTGGACGCGAGCGGCGAGTTCACGGCCGAGGTCGTGTCGTCCGCGGAGGGCAACTTCCGCTTCTTCGCCGCGCCGGGCGAGTGGACGGTGCGCGCCCTCCACCGCACCGGCAACGGCGAGGCGAAGGTGACGGCGACCGGCCCGGGCCTGCACCCGGTGGCCGTGTCCGTCGGCTGAGCGAAGCGTTTCAGACGTTCTCTCGAGACGCGGGGCGACCGTTTCACCGGGTCGCCCCGCGTTGCCATATCCTCCTCGGGTGGAATTGTTCGTCACCCTGCTGCTGATTGCCGGTACTCCGTCACCAGGCTTCCTGGCCGTCCGAACCACGGGCCGACGCTCATGACCACCCCGTCCAACGATCCGATCCCCGGCAGCGGCGACGCGGCCCTGCGCGCGGCGGCCGAGCGCGCCAACACCACGCGCGAGCGCAACCTCCCCCAGTGGCCGGACCTGCCGATCCCCAACGACACGGCGAACCTCCGCGAGGGCGCGGAGCTGCACGACGCCCTCCTGCCGCTGCTCCCACTCATCGGCGTGTGGCGCGGCGAGGGTGAGGTCGTGTACCCGACCATCGAACCGCAGCACTTCGGCCAGCAGGTCATCTTCGCCCACGACGGCCGCCCGTTCGTGTACTACGAGAGCCGAGCGTGGCTCCTGGACGCCGACGGCAAGGTCATCCGCCCGGCCGCCCGCGAGGTCGGCTGGTGGCGCCCACAGCCAGACGACACGATCGAGCTACTGCTGGCCCACGCAACGGGCGTGATCGAGATCTTCTACGGCGAGCCCCGCACCCAGACGTCCTGGGAACTGGCGACGGACGTCACCATGCGCACGGCGTCGGCCAAGGAGGTCAACGGCGCGAAACGCCTGTACGGCCTGGTCAACAACGGCGACCTCGCCTACGTGGAGGAACGCGCCATGGTGGGCCAGCCACTCCAGCCCCACACGTCGGCCTACCTACGCAGGGTGGCCGGCTAGCTATCGCCCGATCGTGTCAGGTCACCACCCTGAATGATGGTCGGGTGACCGTGCACGCCTTCGTCGACGAGTCGGCCAGGCCCCCGCAGTACCTGATCGCCGCGGCGATCGTGGAGCCATCGCAGGTGCGACTGCTTCGGCAGTCGATGCGCGGGTTACTCATGCCTGGGCAGCGTGAGCTGCACTTCAAGAAAGAGCGACCGATCCGTCGCCGCGCGCTCGCCGACGCGGTGGCCCGGCTGCCGGTCGAGGTGTGCGTCTACTCCCACCCGTGCCGGAAGCTTGACGAGGAGGCTCGCCAGGTCTGCATGACACGACTGGCGAACGACCTCCTGGCTCGGCAAGCACACAGGTTGGTCATCGACTCTCGCAACGAGCAGGACATCTACGACGAGCGCACGTTGCGCCGTCTCCTCGGCTCGCATCCGAGCGCCAGCAGGCTCGTTTACGAGCACGTGGACAGCACCAGCGAATCGCTGCTGTGGATCGCCGACATCGTGGCTTGGTGCTTCGGTGCCGGACGGGAGTGGCGCAAACGAATCGACCCGATCGCCACCGCGGTCGTCGACCTGAGCTGATCCCAGACAGCGCAAAGCCCGTGACACGACCGTCCGGACGCACCACGGGCTCACTTCCTCGGCCTACAGGGCCTCGGCGAAGAGAATGATATCACGCACCCCGGCTGTCCACCGCCGACCGGAAGTTCGCGCTTCGGTCTAGTACTCCGACTCGTACAGGGCGGTCAGTTCCTGGTGGAGGGCCGTGGTGTCCGGGAGGGCCGTACCGTCCAGGGTGTGGACGCGGGTGAGCTTGCGGACGCTGGACGCCATGAAGAGGCCGTCTGCCGTGCGGAGTTCGTCCAAGGTCACCGGTTCGACCTTGGTTGCCCAGCCGGCGCGTTCGGCCGCGCGGAACAGGGCGCCCTGGGTCGTGCCGCGGAGGATGCCGCTCGACGGCGGGGTCGTGCGCAGGGTCCTGCCGGTCACCAGGACCACCGAGGAGGTCGGTCCCTCCAGCACCGAGCCGTCGGCCGCGGTGAAGATGACCTCCTGTGCGCCCAGCGACTCCGCGTGGCGGATGGCGGCCATGTTCACCGCGTAGGACAGGGACTTCGCGCCCAGTAGCAGCCACGGTGCCTCGGACACGATCGACGGGTCGTAACCACGCGCGAGGGTGATCGCGGCGACGCCGGTTTCGCGGGCCCGGATGACCTTCTCGCCGATCGGCATGCCCATGGCGTACCCGGTCGGGGTGGGGGTGGGGCCGAACTCCGGGCCGCGCGTGTACACGAGCTTCAGGGCCATCTCGCCGCCCTGCCAGTTGTCCAGCACGACCCGCACCACGCGCTCCCACTGGGCGCGGTCGGGCGCCGGCAGCTCCAGCATGGCGGCGGAGTGGGCCAGGCGATCGAGGTGCGGGCCCAGCTCGCGGGGCTTCCCGTCCACCACCAGGATCGTCTCGAACACCCCGTCGCCGCGGGTGATCCCGAGGTCGTCGACCCGGATCAGCGGGGCCTCGGGGTCGGCAAGGGTTCCGTCCAGCATCGCCAGCACGCGCATGGCAAGAGCCTACGATTCAGTGTGTGGCAGCCAACATCCAGGAGCTGAAAACGACGCTGCACGAGCGTGGGATGCGCATGACCCCGCAGCGCCAGCTCGTCCTCGACGCCCTGCTCGAGCTCGAACACGCCACCCCGGAACAGGTCTGCCAGCACGTCCAGCGCTCCACCCCGAGCGTCAACATCACCACCGTCTACCGCACGCTCGAACTCCTCGAGGACCTCGGCATCGTGCGGCACACCCACCTGGGCCACGGCGCGCCCAACTACTCGGTGCACGAGCACCAGCACGTCCACCTCGTCTGCCACCGGTGCGAGACGGTCATCGAGGCGCCATGCGAGATCATGGACGACCTCCGTGGAACACTGCGTGCCCGCTTCGGGTTCGCACTGGATGCCAGCCATCTCGCGTTGTCCGGGCTGTGCGAGAAGTGCGAGAAGGAGATCAAGTGATCCCGACACCCGAGGGCTCGCCCGACGCCGGGATGCCGTGGCACTACGGCGACCCGTACGCCGAGCAGCGGGCCGCGGCACGCAAGGTCGCGGTGGTCGACCGGTCGAACCGCGAGGTCATCGCGGTCACCGGGCCGGAGCGCCTGTCGTGGCTGCACCTGGTCATCTCCCAGCACGTCACGGAGCTGGCGGACGGCGCGGCCACCGAGGCGCTCGTGCTCGACAGCCAGGGCCGCGTGGACACCCACATGGAGGTCGCGCACCTCGACGGGACCGTCTGGCTCGACACCGACCCCGGCGCCCAGGCGACCGGCGCGCGCGGCGGCAAGCAGCCGCTGCTGGAGTACCTCCGGTCGATGGTCTTCTGGTCGAAGGTCGAGCTGCGTGACGCGACGGCCGAGCGGGCCGTGCTCACCCTGCTCGGGCCGCAGACCGACGCCCTGCTCACGAGCGTGGGCCTCCCGGTGCCGGGCCCGCATGAGGTGGCCGGCGGCGAGGGTGTGCTGGTCCGGCGCGGCACGTTGGGCGTCGACCTGCTCGTGCCCCGGGACGCCGGCTGGTGGGAGCGGTTGACCGAGGCGGGTGCGCGGCCGATGGGCAGCTGGGGTTACGAGGCGTTCCGCGTCGAGGCCGCCCGGCCGCGCATGAACGTCGACACCGACGAGCGCACGATCCCGCACGAGGTCGGCTGGGTGCACGTCGCCGCGCACGTCGCCAAGGGCTGCTACCGCGGCCAGGAGACCGTGTCGAAGGTGCACAACGTGGGCCGCCCGCCGCGGCGGATGCTGCTGCTGCACCTGGACGGCTCGCCCGAGGTGCTGCCGGAGACCGGCGACCCGGTCGTGCACGGGGAGCGGACCGTGGGCCGCGTCGGCTCGGTCGTGCGGCACCACGAGCTGGGCACGGTCGCGCTGGCACTCGTGAAGTACTCCGTGCCGCTGGACGCCGAGCTGCTGGTCGGCGCCGAGGACCGCGTGGTGCAGGCCGCCATCGACCCGGACCTGGTCCCGTCGGAGACGCCCGGCCTCGGTCGTGAGGCTGCCCGCAGGCTGCGCGGCTGACTACCATCCTGGCCATGCCAGGCACCCTGATCACCGTCGCGCCCACCGGGGCGGAACTCGTCAAGGAAGACGTCCCGAACCTGCCCGTCACCCTCGACGAGCTGGTGCGGACCGCCCAGGACTGCGAACGGGTCGGCGCGGCCATGATCCACGTGCACATCCGGGGTGCGAACGCCGAGCCGACGCTCGACCTGGGGCGTCTGAAGGAGACGGTCGCGGCGCTGCGGTCCGAGACGTCGCTGGTCGTGCAGCTGTCCACGGGTGGTGCGGTCACCGACCCGGAGGAGGACCGGCTGCGTGTGTTGGAGGCCATGCCGGACTCCGCCAGCTGCACGATGGGCACGGTCAACTTCGGCGACGACGTGTTCATGAACCGCTGGGAGTTCGTGGTCGAGTTGCACAAGCGGATGCGCGACCGCGGGATCGTGCCGGAGTACGAGATCTTCGACCTCGGCCACCTCGCCGCGCTGCACCGGCTCCTCGACGAGCACGGCCTGCCCGCCGGCGGGCACGTGCACGTCGACCTGGTGATGGGCGTCCCGGGCGGCATGCCGGGCGACGTGTCGACACTGGTGGCGGCGCTGCGGCTCATCCCGGCGGGTGCGACGTTCTCGGCCACCGGCATCGGTCGCAGCTCACTGCCGGTGCTGCTGGCGTCGCTGTCGGCCGGCGGGCACCTGCGGGTGGGCATGGAGGACACCGTGTCCTACGCCCGTGGCGAACGCGTGCGGGACAACGCGCAGCTGGTCGCCAGGGCAGCGGGCCTGGCCAAAATCGCTCAGCGACCGCCGATGTCCCCGGCCGAAGTCCGTACGCTGTTGAGCGTTGCGCAAAGCAACTGACCGCTGGTGGTTGGCGGGTGGGGCCTCGGTACCGGAGGATAGGCCTGTGATCGAAGTCCGTCCTGGGGGCCGTAGGCGTATCGACCGGGTACTCGCGCCGGACTACGTGCGCGACCTCGCCCAGCTCGACCTGGCCGAAGTCCGCAGCCGCCGCGACGACGCGGCGCAGGAGGAGACCGATCTGTCGTACCTGCGCAGGCTGCTGCACGCGCGGATAGACATCGTGAAGGCCGAGCAGAAGCGGCGGCAGGAGGGCGGGTCCACTTCGGTCGTGGAGCGCTTGGTGGAGATCCTGTCGGGCAACGTGGTGGGCAACGCACCGTCGGGCGCCGGCCGGCACCAACCGCTGGAGCCGTCCCGCGCGGAGGCCCACCGCCGGCACGTGGAGGCCCTGGTCTCCGACGCTGACCTGTCGGACGTGACGTCCCTGCCGGACGAGCGGCTGGACCTGGCACTGCGGACGTACGTGGCGGAGGAGGAGTCGGTCTCCCGGCGCCGCCGCGAGGTCCAGCAGGTCGTGGACGCCCTGAACGACGAGATCGGCGGCCGCTACAAGGCCGGCAGCGCCTCGGTGGACACCCTGCTGGCCGCCGAACGCGGCGACGACGCGGACCACCGCTGACGCGCGAGCCCGGTCATCGCAGCGGGTTGGCCCACTTGAGACCGGGGAACCTGGCGAAGTCGGTGTCGTTGGAGTGCAGCTCGCCCTGGTGCTCGATGGCGTAGGCGGCCAGCTGGACGTCGGTGGTGAGGTTCCCGGCCGTGCCGATCCCGCGGAGAAGGTCGAACGCGATGTCGAGGTGCCGAGGGCCGGGCGTCAGGAGGTCCACGTTCGGCTGGGTCAGCCACTCGTGCACGTACTCGGTCGCGTCCTCGACCGCCAGCGGTGACTGGAGGATGCGCCCGTTCGTGGCGATGCGCAGGAAGCCGAACACCGCGGGATGTGCCAGGCCCACCACGGCGGGACTGTTGATCGTCTGCTCCCACCACGCGTGCGCCCGCGCGTGCTGGGGAAAGCCGGAGATCACGGCGTAGAGCAGCAGGTTGACGTCCGGAACGATCAACGCGGACGCCGGGCCCTGTCGACGACCGCCTCGTCCTCCAGCTCGTCCGCGAGCTTGTTGAAGCCGGCCGGGTCGAACCCCGGCCGCAGAGCTGACTCGTGCGGCTCCAGGCGGTAGGCCCCCTGCCGAGGCACGCGAGGCGCGAGCGCCTGCCGCAACGCGTCGTTGATGACCTGCTTCATCGAGAGGTGCCCTCGGTGCATGGCGTCCTGCACCAGCCGGGCGACGTCGTCGTCCAGAGTCAGCGTGGTTCGCATGGACAGCATCTTGATGTCTCCTTCCCGAGACATCAAGATGCTAGTTGAAGCGTTCGCGGACGGCGAGGTCGCCCCAGAAGTCGCGGAGGCGTTCGAAGCGGGTGGCTATCTCCTCGACGTCCTCCCTCTCCAGGGCGGACACGATGGCGTTCACGTCCTCGGCCGACGTGTCCTCCTCGAGCTGCTCGTCGGTCAGGAGCTGCACCAGTCCGCCGTAGTCCAGCTCCACCGCCGAGTTCGGGTGGAAGTGCTCCAGCCACCGGCCCGTGTCCTGCAGGACCTTCGTCGGGCCCTGCTCACCCATCGCGTGCTCCGCCAGGTCGTGGGCCTTCCCCACCCGCGCGCGGGCGTCCGACATCGCCACGCGCCAGCACACGTGCCGCCGGGGGTCGTCCTGGGTCGCGAGCACCACGTGGCGCTTGTCGGGGTCCACGAGGGTGAACCAGGGCAGCGGCACGGTCCAGGTGGTCGACACCACGTGCACAGCCCCGCTGGGCAGTTCGGACAGCACCCGCGCGGCCTTCTCGCGGACGGTCTCCGGCCGCACGGTCAACGCCGCGTCCCGCAGGACCTGCTGGGACGTCGCCAGGAAGCCGACCAGCGCCGCGGCGGAGCGGGCGCGGACGTCCAGCGGGCACACCAGCGGCTCGGTGCCCGTCAGCCCGGGAACCACGGTCGGGGACAGCACGAGGGCGTCGAAGAGCGCACGCCGGGACGGCGAGCCGTTGGCCAGCTCGCCGGGGAGCAGAGTCGGGGGTTGAGACGTTTGTGATCTGAACCACAGGTCTCGCTCCCGCTGACCTACTGTCGAGTAGTCAAGTTGTCCGGTTCGTACCGATTCTTGTACCCGGTCGGCTACGTCCGAGTCGAATGCGGACAACGGTTCGTACACCCTCAGGTAGGCCACGAACGGTCGAGGCACTCGCGCATGGTTTCACGGTTCCGCCGAACGCGATCAGTCGGCACTCGAACGTCGTGCCCCTTCGCACTAAACCCCATCGGCACGGTACGGTAGCTACCAGGAACCAGTTGTCGAGATCAGCGGGGCCGCCGTTTCCCCCGGCCGCCCCGCAACTGTGCGAGGGGGTCGAGCCATGGGGCGCGGCCGGGCGAAGGCTAAGCAGACCAAGGTAGCCCGAGAGCTCAAATACAGCACTCCCCAGACGGACTTCGAGGCGCTGCAGCGAGAGCTGTCCGGCACCAAGTCCTCAGAGGGCGGCAACGGCGACGAGGCCTTCGACGACGACGATTATGACGACGACGATTACCGTCGCTGATGCTTGAAGGGCACCCGGATCGGGTGCCCTTCAAGTGCGAGTGGCCTCAGGGATGCGTGAGGTAACGGACCTGGCTGATCTTGGCCTTGTCCAGTGCCGCGCGTGCTTCCGCGATCTCGGCTCTGGTCGAGACCTCGGGCACGCCCACCTCCCACCAGGCACCTGCGTCCGTCCACGACGAAGGGTGCGTGCGGATCACCACGACCGCGGGCTTACCGGCTCGCGCGTACGTGCGGGCCCGCGCGTACGCGGCGGCCAGTCCGCCGACCTCGTTGACCGTGAGCACGCCGCAGCCCAGTGCTGCGGCGTGCGCCGCGAAGTCCACTCTGGGCGGTTGCTCCAGTGAGGTGCGGCAGTCGGCGTACATGTTGTTGAACGCCGACCCGCCGTTGCCGCGTTGCAACCGGTCGATCACGGCGTAGCCGTCGTTGTCACAGACCACGGCGACGAACCCGTGCCCGGCGAACGCGGCCGAGTACAGCTCGGAGTTCAGCATCAGGTACGAGCCGTCACCGAGCAGCGTGGTGACGACCCCATCCGTGCGGGCCATGGCGGCACCCCACGCGCCGGCCAGCTCGTAGCCCATGCACGAGAAGCCGTACTCGACGTCCATGCCGGGGCCGCCGGGCGTCGCCCGCCAGCCACCGATCAGCTCGCCGGGCAGGCCACCGGACGCGGTCATCACGTAGTCACCCGGCTCCGCCGCGTCGTTGACGATCCCGACGACCTGGGCGTAGGTGGGCAGCCCCGCGGACGGCTTCCGCAGCCCGTCGACGTAGTCGTCCCACAGCGAGCGCTCCACCGCGGCCCGCCGGGTCCACGCCGGGTCGACCGGCCACTCCTCGAACGACAGCTCACGCAGGGTCTCCCGCGCGTCGCCGACCACCGCCAGCGCGCCGTGCTTGACCGCGTCGAACCGGGCCGTGTTGATGCTGACCAGCCGCACGTCCGGGGCGAACACCGACCAGGACGCGGTCGTGAAGTCCTGCAGGCGCGTGCCGACGGCCAGGACCAGGTCCGCGTCGGCGGCCATGGCGTTCGCCGACGACGAGCCCGTGATGCCCAGCGGCCCGACGTGCAGCGGGTGGTCGTGCGGCACGAGCGTGCGGCCGGCGGTCGTCTCCGTGATCGGCACGCCGTGCCGCTCGGCGAACGCCACGGCCTCATCGACCGCGCCCGAGTACCGGACGCCGCCACCCAGGACCAGCAGCGGCCGCCGGCTGGCCTGCAGGAGGTTCGCGGCGTGGGCCAGCACGGCCGCGTCCGGGCGGGGCCGTAGCAGCCGGTGCACCACCGGCTCGAACAGCGACGACGGGAAGTCGAAGGCCTCCGCCTGCACGTCCTGCGGCAGCGCGAGCGTCACCGGACCGCAGTCCGCCGAGTCGGTCAGCACCCGCACGACCTGCGGCAATGCCGACAGCAGCTGCTCGGGCCGGGTGATCCGGTCGAAGTAGCGGCTCACCGCGCGGAAGGCGTCGTTGACGGTGGCCGTGCCGTCGCCGAAGTGCTCCACCTGCTGCAACACCGGATCCGGTGCCCGGTTGACGAACGTGTCGCCCGGGAGGAGCAGCAGCGGGAGACGGTTGGCATGCGCGACCCCGGCCGCGGTGATCATGTTCATGGCGCCCGGCCCGATCGACGACGTGGCCACCCCGACCTGCCGGCGGTGCGTGGCCTTGGCGTAGCCGACCGCGGCGAGCGCCATGCCCTGCTCGTTCTGCCCACGCCACACCGGCAGCTCGGGGTGCTCGGCCAGTGCCGTGCCCATGCCGAGCACGTTCCCGTGCCCGAAGATCGCGAACACGGCGCCGAAGAGCGGCGCCTCCGTGCCGTCCAGAAGCTCGGTCCGCTGGGCGACCAGCCAGCGGACCAGGGCCTGTGCCGTCGTGAGCCGCTCGGTGACAAGCATCTACCCGGCTACCTCCCGCAGCTCGTGTTCAAGCGCCTCCAGCTCGGCGCCGCCGGCCATCTGCCGGGTCAGGTCCTCGAGCGAGATCTCCGACTTCTCGAACGACCCGAGGCTCACACCCCGCTTGAGCAGCAGGAACCGGTTGCCTACCGGGTAGGCGTGCCGCGGGTTGTGCGTGATGAGCACGACGCCGAGCCCGCGGTCCCGCGCCTGGGCGACGTACCGCAGCACCACCCCGGACTGCTTCACGCCGAGCGCGGCGGTCGGCTCGTCGAGGATGATCACCTTCGCACCGAAGTGGATGGCCCGCGCGATGGCCACGCACTGCCGCTCGCCGCCGGAGAGCGTGCCGACCGGCTGCTCGACGTCCCGCAGGTCGATGCCCATGTCCGCGAGCGCGTCCCGGGCGACCTCCCTGCCCTTGCGGCGGTCGAGCATCCGGAACGGTCCGAACCCGACGGTCGGCTCCGAGCCGAGGAAGAAGTTCCGCCACACGCTCATCAGCGGCACGACCGCCAGGTCCTGGTGGACGGTCGCGATGCCGGCGTCCAACGCCTCGCGCGGCGAGGTGAACCTCACCGGCCTGCCCTCGACGAGGAACCGGCCGGAGTCGTGCTCGTGCACCCCGGAGAGGATCTTGATGAGCGTCGACTTGCCGGCCCCGTTGTCGCCGAGCACGCAGGTCACCTCGCCCGCGTTGACGACCGTGGACACGTCCCGCAGCGCGAGCACGCTGCCATAGCTCTTGCTGATGCCCTCGACCTCGATCAACGCGGGCCGTGCTGATGTCTCGCTCATCGCCGCACCCTTTCCGCCCGGCGCCGGAAGGTGTTGTTCACCAGCACCGCGCCGAGCAGCATGATGCCGAGGAAGAGCATGAACCAGTCGGAGTTCCAGTTCGCGAACACGATGCCCTGCCGGGCCATGCCGAAGATCAACGCGCCGATCGCGGCGCCGACGGCCGAGCCGAAGCCGCCGGTCAGCAGGCAGCCGCCGATCACGGCCGCGATGATGTACTGGAACTCCAGGCCGATGCCCTCGTTGGCCTGCGCGGTCGTGTAGCGCAGGATGTTGATCGTGCCGACCAGCCAGCCGGCCGCGGCGGTCGTCATGAACAGCAGGATCTTGGTCCGGGCCACCGGCACGCCGACCGCCCGCGCGCTGGGCGCCGAGCCGCCGACCGCGAAGATCCAGTTGCCGAACCTCGTCCGCAGGAGCACCCACGCGGCCAGCGCGGTGAACCCGAGCCACCAGATGTTCGAGATCCGGAACGCCGTGTCGCCGATGTCGAACCAGGACGCGAACACGTACCCGCTGGACTCGTAGCCGCCGGCGCGGCGCATGCCGGACACCTGCACCGTGTTCGTCACCAGCCGGGTGATGCCCAGGTTGAGGCCCTGCAACGCCAGGAACGTGCCGAGCGTGACGATGAAGCTCGGCAGCCCCGTCCGGACCACCAGCACGCCGTTCAGCGCACCCACGGCGAGCGCGAACACCAGTGAGATCAGCAGCGCGAGCCAGATGTTCATGCCGGCCTTGGTCGCCAGCATGGCCGTGACCAGAGCCGTCGAGCCGGTCATCACGCCGGCGGACAGGTCGAACTCGCCGCCGATCATCAGCAACGCCACGGCGACGGCCATGATGCCGAGCGTCGCGGAGTCGTCCAGCCAGGTGGCCACGCCGCCCATGCTCAGGAACTTGTCGGTCACGACCGAGAAGAACCCGAACACCACGATCGCGCCGAGCAGCGCGCCGATCTCCGGCCGCACCACCAGCCGGCTCACCAGCGAGTTGGGTGCGACACGTTCGTCCGTGGACACGGGCCGGTCAACTGTGGTCATGTCGCTCACCTGGTCCCTCGCTCGGTGTACTTCCCGACCTGGTCCGCGTTGGACCTGTCGACGAAGCCCGGTCCGGTGAACACCGGCAGGCCGCCACCGAGCGTGTTGCCGTTCTCCCGGTACAGCTTCAGCATCACGATCGGCAGGTAGCCCTGCTCGTACTGCTGCTGGTCGACCGCGAACAGGATCCTGCCGGCCTTGATCGAGTTCACGACGTCGGTGTTGAGGTCGAACGTGGCGATCGCGGCCTTCGACCCCGCACTCGACGCCGCGGCCACCGCGCGGTCCGCGACCTGCGAGTTCAGCGTGAGCACGCCGTCGATGGACGGGTCGGTCTGCAACGCGCCGCGGATCCTCGACTCCGTGTCGGTCGGGTTGTTGATGTCGACCTGGAGGTTGGTGACCTTGCCACCGCCGAAGCCCTGCCGGGCGCCGTCGCAGCGGTCGTTGAGGCCGGAGTTGGCGGCCTCGTGGATCACGCAGAGGATGTTCTTCTTGCCCTCGTCCGCCAGGCGCGCACCCGCGGCCTTGCCGGCGACCGCCTCGTCCTGGCCGACGTGCGCGATGGCGCCGAACGCCTTGCTCTCGTCGGCACCCGAGTTGATCGTGATGACCGGGATGCCGGCCCTGACGGCGGCGGCGATGGAGTCCTTCAGCGCGTCGGGGTTGGCCATCGAGACGACCAGGCCGGTCTTGCCCTGCGCGACGGCGTTGTCGATGAGCTTGGCCTGCGCGCTCGGCTCGCCGTCGCCGTTGTAGGTGACCTTGACGCCCAGGTCGTGGCCGGCGTCCTCGGCGCCGTTCTTGACCACGCTCCAGAAGGCGTCCCCCTCGCTGCCGTGGGTGATCACCGCGAAGTCCATCGGCGCTGATGTGTCGACGCCCTGTGGCTGTTGTCGCTGGCCGCTGGATTCGGCTCCGGTGTCCGCTGACGGCCCGGTGCACGCGGCGAGCACGAGGGCGGCGGACGCCGCCCATAACACCCGCCACGGTCGGGCGGAGGTTCTCGACATCGTTGTCTCTTTCTCCTGCTCTTACGACCAGAGTTCTCTCAGGTGGCCCAGGCTCTGGCGGGTGTGCTCGCGTGGTTTCCCGTCCTCGGCGGGGTCCGCACCGAGGGCGGTGTCCTGTTCGAGCACGTACCAGCCGTCGTAATCGTTGTCCCGCAACAGCTTCAGCAGTGTTTCAAGGTCCACGTCGCCGGCGCCGAGCGGGGTGTAGATGCCCTGGGCGACGGCCTCGGTGTAGGTGAGGCCGCCCTGCCGGACCTGCTCGGCGAGGTCCTGCCGGACGTCCTTGAGGTGCACGTGCCCGACGCGGTGCGGGTGCCGGCGCACCAGGTCGACCGGGTCGGTGCCGCCGATCAGCAGGTGGCCGGTGTCGACGCACAGCGGCAGGTCGGAGTCGTGCAGGAACCGCTCGACCTCCGCCCTGGTCTCGACATGCGTGCCGACGTGCGGGTGCAGCACGGTCCGCAGGCCCATGGCGGCGACGTGGTCGGCGATGCGTCCGGCGTTCTCGACGAGCGCCGCCCATTCCCCGTCGGACAGGGCGGGTCGCTCGTCGTAACCGTCGAGCCCGGTCGCCGCGGCGAGCACGAGCACCTCGGCGCCGGTCTCCGCGAGCAGTTCGGCGACCATGTCCACGGTGGCCGACCGGTGGAGCGGGGTCGCGTAGAAGCCGCCCACCAGGCCGAGGTGGTGCTCGGCGAGGATCGCGCGCAGCTCCGTCGGACTGGTCGGCAGGTAGCCGGGCGGCCCGAGTTCCGTCGCGGTGAGGCCGAGTTCGGCCATCTCCGCGAGCACGGTCGCCGGCGGGAGGACACGCCCCCAGCCAGGCACTTCGCAGACGCCCCAGCTGATGGGCGCGGCGGCGAGTTTCGTCACAGGTCACCCCGCACGGGTCGGCCGGTTCGGCGGGACTTCTCGCACGCCTCGGCGAGGCGGAGGCTGACGAGGCTGTCGCGGGCGGGCGACGGGTTCTCCGCGCGACCGGCGAGCACCTCGGTGAACACCACCATCTCGTTGCGGTACGCGTGGCGGAAGCGGTCGGGGAAACCCGGGTACGCGTTCTGGTTGTGGCCTTCGGCGCCGAGCGGGGTGCGTGCGTCGAGCCCGATGGCCACCGAGTCGCGGGCGGCCAGGACCTCGATGCGGTGGTCGTAACCGAGCGGGTCGTGCCGGCCCGCGGACAGGACGGCGTGCGCGCCGCCCGCGAACCTCAACAGCACCACCGCGTTGTCGACGTCGTCCGCGCGGGCGAACGCCTCGTCGACCTGGACGGACCCGGATGCGTACACCTCGACCACCGGCTGGTCGACCAGCCACGGCACGGCGTCGAGGTCGTGGATGAGCAGATCCCGGAAGATGCCGCCGGACGTCGGCAGGTAGGCGAAGTCGGGCGGTTGGGCGTCGAAGCCGGTGGCTCGGACGTGGTAGACCGCGCCCAGCTCGCCGCTGGTGATCCGGCGGCGCAGCTCGACCATCGCCGGGTCGAAGCGCCGCTGGAAGCCCACCAGTACGGGGACCGTGCTCCGCTCGATCTCGTCGACCAGCTCTCGCATGGCGGTGAGGTCGGCGGCGATGGGTTTCTCGCACAGCACGGGCGTCCCGGCGGCCAGGCAGGCGCGGACCAGGGTGGGATGTGTGTCCGTGGGGGTGGCGACGAGCACGCCGTCGCTCTCCTTGAGCAGCTCGTCGAGGTCGCCGACCGCGCGGACGCCCGGCTCGGTGACGGCCAGCTCGGCCCGGCCGGGCACCGGGTCGTACAGCAGAACCTCGTCCACCTGGGACATCGCGGTCAGGTTCGCCGCGTGCATGGTCCCGATCCGACCGACTCCCGCCACGCCGATTCGCATGTTGCTCCCTTGCGTTGGAGCGCTCTAATCCGCCCATCCTGTTATCGTCGTCACACTGGTGTCAAGGAGGTCGCCACGTTGGCCCGCCCCACGATGGAGGACGTCGCGGCACGGGCGGGCGTGTCCCGGGCGCTGGTGTCGCTGGTGATGCGCGGCTCGCCGAAGGTGAGTGCCGCCCGCCGGGAGGCGGTGCTCGCGGCGGCGGCCGAGCTGGGGTACTCCCCGCACGCGATGGCGCGGTCGCTGGCGTCCCGGACCTCGCACGTGCTCGGCGTGATGGTGTCGGACCTGCACAACCCGTTCTGGGCCGAGGTGGTCGACGGGTTGGACCTGTACGCGCGGGCCGCGGGCTTCGAGCTGGTGATCAACACCGGCGGCCGCGAGCCGGCGCGGGAACGCCAGGCCCTGGCGTCGCTGGCGTCGTTCCGCCCGGCGGGGATCGCGTTGCTCGGCCCGGTGGTGCCGTCGGCGTCGATCGAGGCGGCCGCTCGGGAAGGCCCCGTGGTCCTGGTCTCCCGCTCGTCCCGGTTGTCCACTGTGGACACCGTGAACGACGACGGCAGGACCGGCTCGGCGCTGGCGGTGGACCACCTGGTCTCCTTGGGGCACCGGGAGATCGTGCACATCGACGGCGGCAACGGCTCGCAGTCGGCGCCGCGGCGGACGGGCTACCGGCTGGCGATGCGGCGCCACGGGTTCGAGCCGCGCGTGGTGCCCGGCGAGTACACGGAGGCGGCCGGTGCGGCGGCGGTCCGGGCACTGGACTCTCGTTTCACGGCGGTGATCGCGGCCAACGACCTGAACGCGGTCGGCGTGCTGTCCGCGTTGGCGGACTTGGGTCTGCGGGTCCCGGAGGACGTGTCCGTGGTGGGCTACGACAACACCTGGCTGGCGGCCCTGCGGCACATCGGCCTGACGACGATCGACCAACCCCGCCACGAGATGGGCCGACTGGCGGCGGAGGCGCTGATAGCCCGGGCACGCGGCGAGGCCCCGAACCCCGCCAGACTGGTGGTTCCTCCCAGCCTGGTGGTCAGGGCCTCGACCGCGCCTCCGGTCAGCCGGCGTTGACGGTCTCCTCCTCGGCGGGTTCGGGCTTGCGCGTGAACCGGCGGACCAGCGGCCAGGCCAGGACCAGCAACACGATCACGTACACGGTCACCGAGAACGCCGTGTTGACCAGCCCGGTGAGCGAGCCGTCCGAGATCTGCAGGGCGCGCCGCATCTGCAGCTCCGCCGCCGGCCCGAGGATGACCCCGATGATGGCCGGCAGGACCGGCAGGCCGTAGCGCCGCATGGCGAACCCGAGTACGCCGATCACGTACAGCACGACCAGGTCCATCACCTGGCCGCTCACCGCGTACGCACCGACCGACGCGAAGAACAGGATCCCCGCGTACAGGTACGGCCGCGGTACCTTCAGCAGCTTCGCCCAGATCGGCGCCAGCGGCAGGTTCAGCGCCAGCAGCAACAGCGTCCCGATGAACAGGCTCGCGATCAGGCCCCACACCAGCCCGGACTCCCGCTCGAACAGCAGCGGACCCGGCTGGATGCCGTACTGCTGGAACGCCGCCAGCATCACCGCGGCCGTCGCCGTCGTCGGCAGGCCCAGGGTCAGCATCGTCACCAGCGTGCCGGACGCGGACGCCGACGCCGTCGACTCCGGGCCGGCCACATGGGCCGGGCTGCTGCGGGTGTGCTCGGCTCACGAGGCGTACCTGCAGCGCTACCAGGACCGGGTCGACCCCGAGGGCGTGGTCGGCGTGCTCGTACTGGCGGCCGACTTCCCGCGGTCGGTACGGTACCGGGTCGGGCGGTGCCTGGAATCGTTGCGGGAGATCGGCGGCGGGCCGGCGGGTGGCACGCCCGCCGAGCGGCGGCTCGGCCGGCTGGACGGCGAGCTGCGGTACACGGACGCGGCCGAGGTGTGGGCCCGCGGGGCGGGACCGTTCCTGGCCGAACTCCTCCGGGTGCTTCGACAGCTTCTTCTCCGTCACGTAGGAGAGGAAGGTGGGGATCTCCGCCCCGCCGGCCGGCAGCGCCCCGAAGGGGAAGCCGAACGCCGTGCCGCGCAGCCACGGCCCCCAGGACCGCTTCCAGTCCTCCTTGCCCATCCACGCCCGGCCGACCGGGATGATCTGGGCCGGGCTGCGGCGCAGGTGCGCGGCGACCCACAGGGCCTCGCCGACGGCGAAGATCCCGACGGCAACCACGACGACGTCGATGCCGTCGGCGAGCAGCGGCAGGCCGAAGGTCATGCGCTGCTGGCCGGTGGTGGCGTCGATGCCGACCAGTCCGATCCCCAGCCCCAGCGCCAGCGAGGCGAACCCCCGCACCCGGGAGGAACCGAGCACGGCGGTCACCGCGATGAACGACAGGATCATGATCGCGAAGTAGTCCTGCGCGCCGATCTTGACGGCGATCTTGACGATGAACGGCGCGGTGAGCACCAGCAGCGTGGTGCCGATCGC
>NZ_JBJMIE010000088.1:0-13794 GCF_045807065.1 Actinophytocola sp.
GCCCTTCCGCCGCGCCGAGAGGTGTGGCGGTCGTCGGCCGGTACACGGTGGCTTTGCGGAGGCCACGCCGTTCTTTGGCGGGATACAACAGCTGTTCACGCACCAACCGCTCCACGACCTTGTCGTAGGAGTGCGCACTGAGCCACCGCAACCACTCTCGAACTGACGTGACGTCTCGGTGCCTGCAGAGGTGGGCGAAGACGGTCTGCGTCAACTCATCGAGTGTTTGCGGCGGCGTCTCGTTCACGAGACCGAGCCGCCCACCACGAAGGTTGAGTCTGAGGAACAACACCTGTTCGCCCAGCAATGCTGCCGCGAGACCGATGTCCAGCACTCGCTCGGAGAGTTGACATTTCCAAGAGATCGAGTCGTGCGCAACAAGGAAGAAGTCGTCAGCCAACCGAAGCACCGGTCCGCCTTCCGACGCCTATCCGCACCATGCGCTCGTGGACAAACCTGTGAATCCACTGCTGGGAACGTGCCAATCGCGCGGGATCTCGCCATTGGCAGTGCGCGAGTACGACCGGCATCACGACATGATCACCTCCAGCAACGGGAGGCGACTTTAAGAGCGCACGAAAGCAAGTAGGTAACACGGAGCGTGCTACTACCCGATTGGAGGCACGTAGTTGGAACTAGCGGGATTGGAGTCAGTCGCCGTACAAGGCCGTCCGGTCATGGACAGCAAGGCGGCGCGCTAGCTTCTCCGACCGAGGGCTTCGGCGGCGTTCCTGCAGCTCATCCACGATTTGCCGAGGCAGCGCGGAAAGCTGCGTCAAATGAGGCGCCCTATGCTCAGCCACCAGTACGGCATCCAGGGCGCGGTCGTCGTGGCCAAGCCGCAGGTTCGCGAATACCTGGTCGTAAAGATTCCGGGCACGGAGCACAGCTGACACTCGTGTGTCACGCAGGAGGAGGTCTGCTGCCGCGAGCGCGGCCTCGAAGTTCTCGGTGACCCACGTGGACGTCGACCGCCTGCATTGTTGCCTGCGACAGACCGAAGGACGCCTCTTATTATAGTCGATACGCTCGCCACCAAGTCGCTTCGCGCACTCCATCACCGCAGCCAGCAGATCGGTCGCTTGCTTCACTGTTGATCACGAGCTGCGGCGCTGGCCGCCAGGTGCAGAAGGTCAGCGAAGGTTACGGAACGATACGAGGATTTCATCCTTCCCCGGCGGAAGTCGCGTTTACCTTGCGCGGACGGCCGCCACCGGCGCCGAGGCACATCGGGCGATGTCCCGGCGAGCGGCTGACAGGGCAGGCCGTCCTGGTTGACGAGCCTTTGTCAAAGACAAACGCTGGGCTGCGGCTGTAGCCGCAGGTGTACTAGGTAGCACCGACGTGCAATCCAAGCGCAGGTCGGCACGCTTCCGTCAAGGCCCTCCCACCCTCGCATCGTTCGCCCAAGTTCGTGCAGCCATCGGCCTGTTTGGGATGATTCTCAGCACTGATCGTTGACCGCACCCAGCGCTCTGGGTGTGTCACTGCGGTGACTGACAGCTTGTCCATCGACGTGCACTCGGCCGTATCCGCGTTCGTCGCCGAGCGGCTGCCGGAGCGGGCATAGCGACCTATAGCGGGCAACCCGAGTCGACGAGGTGCGAGGTGCATCGTATGGCCGGCGCGCTGATCGGGACGGTAGCCGCCCACTCACAGACCAGCCTTCCCGCCGGACAAACAGCGCCTCCGCCGAGGGGCCTGCACCGGCCGTCGGCCAGCAGCATGTCCACCCCGTTCATGCCACAGCCGCGTCTCGGCGGCTCTAGTATCCGGTGTCTCGGATCAGGAAGGCAGGATGGCTGGGTGGACGGCGGCGACCAACTGCCGGGGGCACCGTCATGGACCTCCCTCCCCGTCCGGTACCTGGTCCGTAGCATCCCACTCCTCAGCATGTTCCTGACCGTGGGGCGCAAAGGTCAGGCGATGATTGAGTGCGGACCAGGTTCGCCTCAGGCTCGCGACCGTACAGCGCCAGCACAGGCACCGAGCACGAGTCACCCAGATCACCACCGCGGCGGCGATCGGGGAAACGAGCAGGGCGCCGGTAGCGTAGTCAGCGACCGCTCCGAGAAGTTCGCGAAAGTCCACGTCGTCAACCAGCATCAGTTATGGAAGGATTTCCTAGCCTCGCGACACCTCCATAACACAGCGATTGACGCGGGTCAGCGGTTGCGATGCCCGGCTCGGGTCGCCACAGAGGCGTGTAGACCAAGCCCGGATCAACAAGCGTGAACCCGTTAAAGAAGCGAGCGATCTCCTCGTATGTTCGGAGTGTGCCCGGGGTCTTCGTATCCTTGTAGAGGTCCGCGGCTGCAGATGTTTCCGTCGGATAGTGATCGTCTGTGGCATGTGAAATGGCCAGGAAGCTACCAGGGCACAGTGTCTCGCGGTAGGCAGCGATGATTTCCAGGGGACCGTCTTCGTCTGGGATGAAGTGCAAGACCGCGCACATCAACAAAGCGACCGGCTCTGTGAAATCGAGCAGCTCCCTCGTCCGCTGATGGTCCAGCACGCTCGCCGGGCGCCGGAGATCGGCGTGGAGGACCGTAGCCAACTCATTGTCCTTCAGGAGCAGTTCACTGAGCCTTTTTCAACCTGCGGTGACCTCGTAGTTCTGTAGCACGTGGATGGCTTTGGCGAGTCGGCCGATGCGGCGCGGGCTGACGCGGACCTTGTGCAGGATGCGCCAGTACTTGAGTTGAGCGTTGGCGCGCTCACCGGGGCCGCGGAGCCGCGCGTGGGCCCGGTTGGCATCCTTCTGCGATTCGGGTTTGTTCTTGCCCTTGTAGGGGGTGATCACGTGTTGTCGAGTTTCGTCGTAGCCGTGGTAGCCCTTGTCACCCAAGGCGATGAGCCCGGCTTCTTCGAGTGCGGCGAGGATGTTCCAGATCCGCGCGGCCGCGGTGTCGTGCGTGCTGCCCGGCAACTCGCCGGATACCCACAGGATCGTCCCATCCGGAGACGCGATCACCTGCACGTTCACGCCATGGCGCTTATGCTTCCCCGAGTAGAACGGCCGGTCCGCGGCGATCCGGTCGATCGGGATCAGCGTGCCGTCGATGACCACGTAGGCCATCCCCTCACGCTTCGCCTTGCGCAATGCGGCCCGCAGCTTCGGCGCCCGCGCAGCGAGCAGTTCGACGGTTTCGTTGACGTACCGCCAGCACGTCGTGGTCGAGACCCCAAACCCGGCCCCGACCTCGGCGAACGGCTCACCTTTGCGCAGGTAGACCAGCACCAGCAGAGCCTGCTGGCCAGGGTTGAGCGCCCGCCACACCGAACCGATCTCCCGACGGTGGGCGCGGACCAGGCCGGACACGAAAGTGAGGGTCTGACGTGACAACGGCAGCGCCGCACGGTAGAACAACACCTGAAGCCCCTGGAGTTCCTACAGAACGATCTTGGTCGAAAGCTCTGCTACCAGGGGCTTCGCCACATCCAGGCGCCGACACGCCGATGATCATCAACCTGTGATCAAACCAGAAGCCTTACCCGCCAACACATCCCAACCAGGATGAAAACGGCTCAGTGAACGACTTCGCTGTTGTGGCGGCGGGTGTTTCGGTGTGGATGGCGTGGTGGCAGGTGTCGCAGACCACGAGGGTCTTGCGACGTCGTTTCGCCATCACCACCGCCCACGCCGGCGTTGTCCTGGTGTTGCGAGATCGGCGAGTTTGCGGACCTGGTGCACTTGGATCCGGTCCGTGTTCCCGCAGAGCTCGCAGCGGCCCGCCAGTAGCCGGGCGACCAGTTGGGGTCTGCGGGTCGCCACCAGGGCAAGGGGGCGGTCGGTCAGAACTGCCCTGGCCTGTCGTTTGAGGGGAATCCCGCCGAATCGTGCGACCAGTGGTTTCCTGCCTGGGCGGTCAATGCTGGCTTGCAGGCAGGTGCGCGGTCCATGTGGCGTGTCGATCTTCGCGCGGTAGCGGCGAGCCATCACGGCCACGTTGGACTTGTGCTTACCTGCCAGGGTTTTCAGCAGCGACGTTTGCATCACCCAGTGCAGCCGGTTGAGTCGGTGGACGTCCCCGGCCAGCAGGTAGTACTGGACGAAGCCCCGGTATTCGGCCTGGTAGACGTTGATGATCGTGGGGTCGTCCTCGTTCATCAGCCAGGCCCGGTGCGCGGGTTGACCGCGCCGCATGTCCAGGCCGCACTTGGCCTGGATCACTGCCCGAGGCACACGCAGCCGGATACCACCGTTGATCGAGCGTCGTCGGGTGGTGATGACGGCGTTGTCGTGCTGGACGGTGATCTCGTAGCCGAGGAATCGTGCCGCGTCAGTGCGGGCATGGGTAATCAGCGTCTTCTCCTGCGACAGCTCCAGCTTGAGTTTCTCACGCAGGAACTGCCGGAGTTGATGTTTGATCGCCTCGGCTTCGGCCTTCGGCCCGATGAACCCGAGCAGGAGGTCGTCGGCGTAGCGGACATATCGCAGCCGCCGATAGCAGGGATCGTCGGGATCCTGGCTGGGCATGGCCCGTAGCTGCTGTCGCAGTGTCTGGGCTTCGGCCCGGTCACCTCGCTGGCGGGCTCGGGCGAGCGCGTTGCTCGCCTGGACGTAGGCAGGGTTGCGCGCCCGGCGTTCCCCTCGGATATGTTTGGGATCAGGACTTTCTCAACATAGCTGTCCAACTGGTGCAGATAGATATTGGACAGGAGGGGTGACACCACCCCGCCTTGCGGCGCGCCACTCAGCGTGGCGTTCCATGTCCAGTCTTCCAGGAGGATTATTCAAAAGTCGGTCTGCGATACCCCGTGATGCATGCGATAGCGCTTGACTGACATTTCGTCTCACGTCCGGCATGTCGCATGGGCAACGGCCTTTCCAGATGATATTGATTGTGGTTACCACACCAAAAATCAACCATCAAGGAAAGACCGTTGCACTACTATCGTACTACAGGGCTTGAGCTGACGCAGATGCAGGAACTTGTTCGGCGTGTTTCCGTGGCGTTGAGTCAGCCGTGGCAGAAGAAGACTGGTCGTCCGAGGTCCTGTGGGTTGTATGCGGCGGTGGAGGTCGCGTGCATGTATCTGCGGCAGAACTGTGTCCAGGAGTTTCTTGGTGACCTGCGTGGTATTTCGCAGTCCACGGTGTCGAGGATCGTCACGGTTCTGGTGCCGGTCATCCGGTCGGTGCTGGCCGAGTTCGTGCCGGACCCGTGCGAGGCGATCCGGCTCGTGAAGGGCAAGGGTTGCCTGGTAGACGGCACGATCACGCCCTGCTGGTCCTACGCTGGGCATCGCGAGTTGTGGAGCCGTAAGCACGGCACCACCGGGTTCTGCGTCCAGGTGATCAGCCTGCTCGACGGCACTCCGGTCTGGATCTCCGACCCGCTACCTGGCTGCACCCACGACAAGAACGCCTACGACAACACCGCGACCACGGACATCGTGAACAAAGCCAAAGCCGGTATCGGCGATAAGGGCTACCAAGGAGCCGCTCTCTTCACGCCGACCAAGAAACCTCAATGGCGCGAACTCAACGAAGGAGAGAAGAACGCAAACGCGGCACTCTCCACACTCCGCGCACCCGTCGAACGACTCGTCGCTCACTTCAAGAACTGGCGAATCCTGCACACCGACTACCGACGCCCATACACCACCTACCACGATGCGTTCGACGCCGCACGCGCGTTGTTCTTCTTCTCAATCAAATGGGAGTTTTGAATAAGACTCCAGGTATCCGGCTTGCAGCATGTTCCGCATCAGCCTCAGGAACCTGCCATCGTGGATGTTCTCCGTCAGTATCGAGAGCATGACCTCGTGGTCAAGCGACCGGAAACAGTCGGCGATGTCACCCTCGATGAACCAGGTTGTCCCGGTCCAGGTATTCGCCACCTCGCGTAGCGCGGTATGACAGCCCCGACCAGGACGGAAACCGTGTGAGCGGTCGGAGAACCTCGGTTCGTAATACGCCTCCAGCAGGAGGCGGATCACTTTGCCGAGTAGCTTGCCCGACCAGGACGGAAGTCCCAGCGGCCTTGTCTTCCCGTTCTTTTTCGGGATATAGGTCCGCCGAACTGGCATGAACCGGTAGCGTTCATGTCGCAGCGCGTCGATGATCTTGTCGATCTTCGTCATGGACATGCCGTCCGCGGTCTCCCCGTTGACCCCGGGCGTCATCGCTCCCTTGTTGGCATAGATACGCCCGTAAGCCAGCAGATACAACTGCGGGTTGAACAGTTGCCGATACAGTCGCTCCATCGGCAGACCACGCCTGCCGCGCTCGCGAAGGACACCCAGCACCGTGTCGGCGTTCTGCAAATTTCGCATACCTTCCCGGTCACGTGATGTCTGTTCACCTGGCCCACTTCGCCCATGCGGACGGCTCTCCCGTCCTCCTTTGTTGGGGCGTTACTCCCACGACTACTATTGGGCCTCCGTCACCATAGGGCTCGCGCCCGACAGGTGATCCCGCGTTCGTCTTTGTCGTACTGACAGCGTGATTTAGGCGTCCCACTCATCTCCTTGAATATCCTCACCGGATATCGCTCCACGTGCTGGAGTTATGCCGCCCCTCAAGCGCAGACGGCATAGCATGCGGACACCGGTTTCAGATGCCTTTCCGGTGGATGGACCTTTTCATCGACTGGAGATTGGGCTTCAGGCAATCCAGCTTTCGCCATATCACGCAGGGCCTCCCGGCGCACCGTCTCAGGCATCTGAACCCGGTCACCGGTTTCCTGACATGCTACTGTTCCCTTCCCCTTTCGGGTCCAGGTGAGTCATCAGGCCCAGGGATACATCTCCAAATCCCTCCCAACTCTGTTGGGGATACGACAAAGCGCCTCGCGGCGCACCTTGAGGACATCACGTTCCATCCGCAACTCGGCGTTCTCCGCACGCAACCGAGCCAACTCGGCCCTCTCATCGCCGTTCAGGCCTTCGCTCTCGCCACGGTTGATCTTGTCCTGCGTCACCCAGTTCGCCAGGCTCCCGGCATGGATCCCCAGGTCAGCCGCTACCTGGGCGATCGGTTTGTTGGTCTCGCGGACGATCCGGACCGCTCCCTCACGGAACTCCCGGTCGAACTTCCGCCTCTTCTCGGGCATGACACATGATCCTCATAGTCCATGCCTCCACAATCTGGGGGGAACCTCACTGGTACGACCTTCAAGGACGTGGTGAGCGGGGCGAAGAAGCTGCCGAAGGTGGCCGCGCCGAAGAAGACCGCGGCGTCGGCGTCGACGACTGCGTCGCGTGGCACGGCCGCTTCCACGCGGACCGCCGCGGCCCGGCCGTCGTCGCGTGCTGCGGCGACCTCGACCCGCAGCACGCGGACCACCGCCGCGAAGCCGGCGACGACGCGCGCCGCCTCCGCCAAGACGACGGCCACCAAGGCCGCCGCCCCGGCGAAGGCCACCACCGCTAAGTGGTGGGAATCGGAAGTTCTTCGGGGGTTGGGTCGGTTGTCAGGCGGGGTTGTTGAGGTAGAGGCTGCAGGCGCAGTCGAGGGCTTCTTCTGGGCTGCCGGTAGGTAGCCCGGAGGGCAGGATCTGGTTCTCGTATTTGTCGCTGCTGGCCAGGTAGAGCCCGAAGCCCCAGTGTCGGGCTGATCCGCCGTAGCGCAGTCGGATCAACGGCTGGGTGGTGCCGTCGGCGAGTTCGGCCTGGACGTAGACGAACTGGCCGCGGTAGCGGATGTCCAGGTCGGTGATCTGCGGCCAATGGGCGCGGGCGTGCGCGTTGAGCCGGTATAGCAGGGAGTTCTTGGTGGACTCGGGAGGGGCGGCCATGACGTCATCCTGCCTGACCGGCAGGGTAGTCGCCGCTCTGGACAGTCGATCATGAAAGTGCTGGTGTGGTGGTGGCCGGTGTGATGGCGTGCGCGGTGCGGGTGACGGGCTCGGTGCGGCGACTGCTGATCCGCCGTTCCCGGGGTCAGAAGACTCCGTATCGGGACAAGATCCGCGCACGGATCGTGCTGCTGGCCGCGCGGGAATGGCCCAACACCCGGATCGCGGCGGAAGTGGGGGTCGCGGTGGACACGGTACGCACGTGGCGCGGTCGCTTCGCAGCGCAGGGGTTGGCCGGGTTGGTGGATCTGCCACGGTCGGGGCGGCCATCTCGATTCAGCGCGGTGCAGGTGGCGCAGGTCAAGTCGCTGGCCTGCCAACTACCCGCCGATGCTGGGACGCCCCTATCCCGGTGGTCGTGCCCGGAGCTCGCCCGAGAAGCCGTTGCACAGGATGTCGTTGAGGCGGTCTCGGTGTCGACGGTGCGGCGGTGGCTGGCCGCCGATGCGATCAAGCCCTGGCAGTTCCGGTCGTGGCTGTTCCCTCGCGACCCGGACTTCGCCACCAAAGCTGAGCGGGTGCTGGATCTATACGACCGTCGTTGGAACGGCCGCAGGCTCGAACCCGGTGAGTATGTGATCTCCAGTGATGAGAAGACCTCCATCCAAGCCCGCTGCCGTTGCCATCCCACCCTGCCACCCGGCAAGGCCCGCATGATGCGGATCAACCACGACTACGAACGAGGCGGTGCGTTGGCCTACCTGGCCGCCTACGACGTGCACCAGGCCCACGTGTTCGGTCGCTGCGCGCCCTCGACCGGCATCGTCCCGTTCATGGCCTTGGCCGAGCAGGTCATGACCACTGAACCCTATGCGTCGGCGAAGCGGGTGTTCTGGGTCGTGGATAACGGGTCCTCCCATCGCGGCCAAGCCGCGATCGACCGACTCGCTCAACGCTTCCCGAACGCGGTCATGGTGCACACACCAGTCCATGCCTCCTGGCTGAACCAAGTGGAGATCTACTTCTCGGTCCTGCAACGCAAAGTCGTGTCTCCCAACGACTTCACCGACCTCATCGAGGTCGAACACCGGCTTGGCGAGTTCGAGAAACGCTACAACGCGACCGCCACTCCCTTCGACTGGAAGTTCACCCGCAACGACCTCCACGACCTACTCGACAGGATCAGCCAACACGAACAACAACAGAACACCACCGAACAAAACGCCGCCGCATAATGATCAACACCCGAAGGACTTCCGATTCCCACCACTAAGAAGGCCGCCAGCACTACCGCGACCAAGACGGCGACCCCGCGCAAGACGACGGCCAAGGCCACGCCGGCCAAGGCGACGGCCGCGAAGAAGACCACGAGCGCCGCCCGCAAGACGACGGCCGCCAAGAAGAAGTAGTTCGGCAAGCTGGTCAGACCCGAAGGCCGCCACCCGCACCCGCGGGCGGCGGCCTCCGGCATGTTGCCTCTGAACGCAGGACGCGATGGTACGGAGCGAGGCGACGAGGGCGTACTCGGTCATGAAATTCTCAAAGACCGACTCACCTTTGAGTATCGCGGTCAGCCCGGTCACCCGGGAGTGAGCGTGAGTAGCGAAGTCGACAGGCTGGCGGTTGTTGCGGCCGCTGAGTTGGTCGTTGATTCGCGACGCGCCCGCCGTGAGCACGTGCTGGAGGCCCACCTGCCGGAGGTGTTCGTCGATCTGTTCGTACTGCGTGTCAAGCTACCCGTGGCAGGGTTGCTGGTATGGATATATCTCGCCGACGTTGTGGTCCCACGTGGGGAAGACCGTGCGGTTGAGCGGTGCGGGCGGGGTGCCGGCGCTGCCGGGGGCGGCGGTGAAGGCGTGCCGGTCGAGCTCGCCGCCCGGGTACTCGGGGGCGGACAGCGTGGTATTCGCGGTCGACACGTCGAGCCGGTGCTCGAGCCGGCGCGGGTCCCGCCCGCCAGCGCGGTCCGGAACAGCGGGGCGTCGAGCAGCATCTCGGGAAAGGCTGAGCGACGCCGACAGCAGGAGGGGTGCTCCTCGCGAGGAGAGCGGCGAAGGAGAAATCTCGTGTTCTGAGCATGCCGTTGACGCTAGGAACGGGCCGCTTTCTCGGCGTCCGGCGCGAGAGTGGTCCTGGCGAGCCGGCATGTGCCTCTCGAGTAGTACTACCCTCTCCACGCATGGTGACGTTCTCGTTGGCGGCCGAGATGCAGGCGCCGGTCGAGCACGTGTTCGACACGATCGTGGACCTGCGCGGGTACGGTCGGTGGCTCGACCCGTCCGTCGACTACAGCGGCACGCTCGAGATCAGCACCGACCCGGTCGCGGCCGGCACGACCTACGTGGAGCGCAGCGGCGTCGGCGTGCGGCGCGGCACTGTCACCGAGCTGCTGGCGCCGTTCCTCGTGACCTTCGACCAGTCGATGACCGTGCGACCCAAGCTGTTCGGCGTGATCGACATCCAGGTGACGTACTCGCTGACCCCCTCCGCTGTGGGCGTCCGGCTCGAGCGGCTCGTCACGGTCGATCTGCCGTGGCAGCTCATACCGGCTGGCCCGCTGGTGGTGGCTCGCTTCCGCAAGGAAAGCGAGCGCATCGTCCAGGCATTGAAAGCGTTCGTGGAGGGCGCTAGCGGGCCGCGTTGACCACCTCGCCGTGCTCGCTCTCGGGAGTATCGATCCCCGGGACCCCACCACTGCGCCGGGTGGGGATGAACGACGCGATCGCCGGCGGGGCCAGCGCCGCGCCGCTGCCGATCCCCTTGATCAGGTGGAAACCGTTCTGCGACGGCCCTTCGGCCGGTCCGAACGAGAGGGTGAGGTGCGCCAGGATCACGCCGGCGACGGCACTGGGAGATCGACGTGCCGATCGCTCGCATCAGCGTGTTGAGGCTGTTGGCCGCTGCGGTCTCCGTCACCGGCACCGCGCCCATGATCAGGGCGGGCATCGCGCCGTACGCGAGGCCGATGCCCGCGCCGATCACCGCGGAGACGAGCACCAGCTGCCGGACGGCCGACATCAGCACGACGCCGAGCCCGTGGCCGGCGGCGACCACGACCGCACCGGCCATCAGCGCGTATGACCGAGCCGATGGCGCGTTCAGCGGTACTGCTGCGTGATCCGCTCGATCGTCGCCGCCTTCTCATCCTCCGGGGTGTGCGGCATCGGTTCGCGGCGATCCTGTTCGTGTCGGTGTGCGCGGTGGCCTCGGGCGCGCGTTCGTTCGCCGCGATCGCCGAATGGGCCGCCGACGCGGTCGGTGACGCGGTTGATGACACTCTGCGCAGGCTGGGCATCGGCGCGCCGAACGCGTCCACGATCCGGCGGGCGCTCTCGGCGTTATCCGGTGACGGGTTCGACACCGCGATCAGCAGGTTCCTCGCCGGACGCCTCGCTGCGGCCAGAGCCACATCAGCCACAGCCAAGGCAGGCAAGCGGATGCGGCGCCACGCGATCGCGGTCGACGGCAAGATACTGCGCGGATCACGAAACGACGATAGTCGGGCGCGGATGCTCATGGCATGCCTGGACCACGCCGCAGGGGTCACACTCGGTCAGGTGGAGATCAGTGAGAAGACCAACGAAATCCCCATGTTCTCCATCCTGCTGGACCAGATCGACGATCTCACCGGAATGGTTGTCACCGCCGATGCCCTCCACGCCCAGCGTGAACACGCCGAATACCTCCACCGCCGAAGCGCGCACTACGTCCTCACCGTCAAGGGCAACCAGCAGAGTCTGCGCCGACAGTTGGCTGGCCAGCCGTGGAAAGACGTCCCGGTTGGCCACCGCGAGACCGACAACAGCCACGGCCGCATGGTCACCCGCACCTACAAGGTCATCACCACCGCCACCGGAATCCTGTTCCCGCACGCCGCTCAAGCCGTCCAGATCATCCGCACCCGCAAACCCAAGAACAAGCGCGGCTCCCGACGGACCCAACGCGAGACCGACTACGCGATCACCTCGCTGACCGCCGAGCAGGCCCACCCCGCCGAACTGGCCCGCTACATCCGCGGTCACTGGCACGTGGAGAACAAACTGCACTGGTCCGCGACGTCACCATGGGCGAAGACGCCTCACAGATCACCACCGGCGCAGGCCCCCGCACCATGGCCGGAATCCGCAACCTCGTGATCAGCCTGCTCCGCCTGGCCGGCCACACCAACATCGCCACAGCACTACGCCACAACACACGAAACCCGAAACGAGCCATCACACTCATCCCTGACCAGCTGAGATCATGACTTTGCCTCAGCCCTGGATCTGTGATACCGATAATCGAATCATTTCGACATGATGGACAAAATACTTGACGTCCCTTGACACTCATCGCCGAGGTGAGAAACATGGGATGTGCCGACTCGTACGGGACCGCCAACAGCGACGGAAACCGTTGACACGTCGCATAACTGGAGATCTTGTGCCGCACCGGTCGGTTCACGCTGTGCGCTTTCTGTCGAGAAAGGAGGATCGACAACTCGGGGGGATTTCCACTGGGGCATGAACTCTTCGTTCAGTCCTGTCCGGACAAAGAATGCCCAGGGCGCTGCCTGCCGCCGCCGCTGCCGCGACCGGTGTCGTGTCGAAGAGCCGCCCTGGCGACAGTCAAAACCGTGACACACCCCCCGCTCATGGCGGTCCGGGTGAGCTGTGCGTGCCCGCCACACCGGACCGACACCGGCTTCACCCGTACTGTGAAGGGAAGTAGCGTCACATGACAGCCCCGGAGTCCCGGCAGGCGGTGACCCGACCCGGTCCCGAGCTCTTCGGCGAGCGACGCGGATATGGCTTCGCCGGCCTGGGCGTCAACACCGCGACCGGTACTACACCGAGCGGTCGGCCGACCTCTCGTTTCCGAATTCTCTGTTCAGGCTGCTCGACTGGACTCGAACGTACAACTCGTTCTCCGCGGAGAACGGTCCGCTCGGCCACGGCTGGGTAACGGCATTCAGCGCGCACCTCGACGAGGTGGCGAACGGCCAGCGGGTGGAGCTCCACGACGAGAGTGGCAGAACTCTGGCCTTTGTCCGGACTCGGCCGGGAGAATACCGCCGCCCCCAGGATCTGGACGCCGATCTCGAGCGTGCCGACGACGGGAGCTGGACGCTCAGGTTCAACACGAACGTCCGCTGGTTCTTCGATCCGGCCGGGAAGCTGACGGCGCGGGAGTACGAGGGCCAGCGGGTGACCGTCACCCAGTCACCCGAAGGGCAGCCGACACACGCCGAGCACAGCTTCGGGCACAGCCTCACCATGGCTACAGCAACGGCAGGCTGTCCAGCGTGCGCGCCGACGACGGCCGGACCATCCGCTACGCCTACGACGCTCAGGGCGGTCTCCAGTCGGTCACCGGCCCGGAGGACGGCACGGTCACGCGTTACTCCGCCACCGACGGCCGGTTAACCCAGGTCACCGATCCCGACGGGGTCGTCGTGGTCGTCAACTCCTACGACAACGCCGGCCGGGTGCTCCAGCAGCGGTATCCCACCGGTAGCCGGAACGACTTCGCCTACGACTCCGACACGGGTGTCACCACGGTGACGTCCACCCTGTCCGGGGCCCGCTCGCGCTACCGCGCCGACGCCGCCGGCAGGCTGGTCGAGGTGACCGACCCGGACGAGCACACGGCCACCTTCTCCTACGACGGCAACGGCCGGCTCACGGCGTCCAGCACACCGGGCGGGGTGCGCTACACCCAGCGCTTCGACGGGCGCGGCAACCTCCTGGCGGAGACCACCGACGGGATCGGGACCACCTACACCTACGACGACCAGGACCGGATGACCAGCGAGACCGACGCGACCGATCGCACGATCCGCTACGAGTACGGTGGCACCAGCCAGGTCCCGACGCGGGTCGTCGCCCCGGGTGACGCGGCGACGACCCGCACGGTGCGCGACGGGCTGGTCACCTCGTCGACCGATCCCGACGGCAACACCACCCGATACAACTACGACGAGCGCGGTAACCTCGTCTCGGTCTCGGTCTCGGTCTCGGTCTCGGTCTCGGTCTCGGTCTCGGTCTCGGTCACGGTCACGGTCACGGCC
>NZ_JBJMIE010000089.1:0-2469 GCF_045807065.1 Actinophytocola sp.
AGGACCTGCCCGAGGGCTACGAGGCCAAGGTGCGTGACTTCATCAAGGTCATGCACAAGCGGCTGCCCGAGTACGACAAGTTGTTGACCGGCCAGCCGATCTGGAAGAACCGCCTCAAGGGCATCGGCTACCTGCCCGTCGACGCGTGCCTCGCGCTCGGCGTCACCGGGCCGATCCTGCGGTCTGCCGGCCTGCCGTGGGACCTGCGCAAGACCGAGCCGTACCTGGGTTACGAGGACTACCAGTTCGAGGTCCCGACCTCCAACGCGGCCGACTCCTACGCGCGGTACCTGCTGCGGGTCGAGGAGATGCACCAGTCGCTGCGGATCATCAGCCAGTGCCTGAAGAAGATCGAACCCGGCCCGGTGATGGTCTCCGACGGCAAGATCGCGTGGCCGGCGAAGCTCGCGATCGGCGCCGACGGCATGGGCAACTCGCTCGAGCACGTGCGCAAGATCATGGGCCAGTCGATGGAGGCCCTGATCCACCACTTCAAGCTCGTGACCGAGGGCTTCATGGTGCCGCCCGGCCAGGTGTACTCGCCGGTCGAGTCGCCGCGTGGCGAGCTGGGCTACCACCTGGTGTCCGACGGCGGCACCCGACCGATGCGCGTCCACGTCCGCGACCCAAGCTTCGTGAACCTGCAGTCGATGCCCGCGATGTCCGAAGGCGGGCTGGTCGCGGACGTCATCGCCGCCATCGCCTCGATCGACCCGGTCATGGGAGGAGTTGACCGATGACCAGTCAACAGGAGCCGTTGAACACCGGCTCGTCCTACGGCGGGTCCAACCGCGGCGTTCGGCAGACGTACGCGGCCGCGGGTCCGGACACGGACATCAACGCCGCGTCCCCGCTCAGCCGCGCCCAGAACGAGGCGCTGACCACGGAGGTCCCCGCGGACCTCTCGGTGTTCGGCCCGGACGTCGTGGTGAAGGCGCGCGAGCAGATCGCCCGGTACCCGGAGTCCCGGTCGGCGCTGCTGCCCATGCTGCACCTGGTGCAGTCGGTCGAGGGCCACGTCAGCCAGGCGGGCATCCAGTTCTGCGCCCAGCAGCTGAACCTGACCAACGCCGAGGTCGCCGCGGTCGCCACGTTCTACACGATGTACAAGCGCAGGCCGTGCGGCGAGCACCTGGTGAGCGTCTGCACCAACACGCTGTGCGCGGTGCTCGGCGGCGACGCCATCTACCAGCGCCTGGCCGAGCACCTGTCCGACGACGGCGACACCCCGCTCAAGCACGAGGACACCAGCGGCACGCCGGGTGAGCCGGGCTCCATCACGCTGGAGCACGCCGAGTGCCTGGCGGCCTGCGACCTCGGCCCGGTGCTGCAGGTCAACTACGAGTTCTACGACAACCAGACGGTCGAGTCCGCGGTCGAGCTGGTCGACGCGCTGCGGCGGGGCGAGAAGCCCGCGCCGACGCGTGGCGCCCCGCTCACCGACTGGCGCTCGGTCGAGCTGGAGCTCGCCGGGTTCTACCCCGAGGAGGAGGCCGACTTCCGCGCGCGCGTCGACGGCCCCTCCGCCGCGGTGGAGACCCTGCGTGGCGCGCAGCTGGCGGCTGACCGGGGCTGGACCGCCCCGGCCATGCCGGAGAAGGCACCGGAGCTTCCGGAGGTCGAGAAGAAGTGACGACAGCAGAGACACCCAGGACCGACCCGGTGACGCCGGTGCTCACGAAGCGCTGGCTGTCCCCGAACTCCTGGCGCCTGGACACCTACGAGCAGCTCGAGGGCTACAGCGCGCTGCGCAAGGCGCTCGGCGGCACGCCGGAGCAGCTCGTCCAGCTGATCAAGGACTCCGGCCTGCGCGGCCGCGGCGGCGCGGGCTTCCCGGCCGGCGTCAAGTGGTCCTTCATGCCGCCCAACGAGGACAAACCGCACTACCTCGTCATCAACGCCGACGAGGGCGAGCCGGGCACGTGCAAGGACATCCCGCTGATGATGGCGGACCCGCACTCGCTGATCGAGGGCGTGGTCATCGCCGCATACGCGATGCGGTCGCACCACGCCTTCATCTACGTCCGCGGCGAGGTCCCGCACTGCATCCGCCGGCTCAACGGCGCGATCCGCGAGGCGCGGGCCGCCGGCTACGTCGGCGCGAACATCCTGGACTCCGGCTTCGACCTGGAGATCACGGTCCACGCCGGCGCCGGCGCGTACATCTGCGGTGAGGAGACCGCGCTCCTCGACTCGCTCGAGGGCCGCCGTGGCCAGCCCCGCCTCAAGCCGCCGTTCCCGGCGGCCGCGGGCCTCTACGCCGCGCCCACCACGGTCAACAACGTCGAGACCATCGCGTCCGTGCCGTTCATCGTCAACGGCGGCGCGGACTGGTTCCGCACCATGGGCTCCGAGCGCTCGCCCGGCCCGAAGATCTACTCGATCTCCGGGCACGTCGAGCGGCCCGGCCAGTACGAGGCGCCGCTCGGCACCACGCTGCGCGAGCTCCTGGACCTCGCGGGCGGCATG
>NZ_JBJMIE010000090.1:0-10228 GCF_045807065.1 Actinophytocola sp.
CGAGTATTGCGACGGCGACGGCGACGCCGGTTCGTGGGCCAGCCGCACCCGGTCGTTACGACTGTTATCGCTCGTCCTGCTGAATTTCCTGCTCGACCTCGACCTCGTGCGACTGGGCAGCCTCACGCTCGGCGACCAGCTGTGTGTAGATCGGGTTGGGATCGTTCATGTCGGTGCCTCTCTCACGCTCGCCTGCTCTTACCCACCCAAACCCACACCGAAACCTATAAGTTTGTTCGATGGCCAAGAAGGCTGCCGACCAGCAAGACAGGGCCGGGCAGAAGCACAGCGGCGGGCGGCGGAGGCCAACGTCCGGCTCGGGGAGTTGCGGGGGCGGCTCGCGTGCCTGCGGGCGCGGGTGCCGTCCACGCCGCTCGACCCGCTCGAACGGGCGGCTCAGCCACCGGTCACCCCGACCAGCGGCACCGATCACCCGACCAGCGACACCGGCCACGTCACCAGCGGCACCGGTCACCTCACCAGCAGCGCGGTCACCTGACCGCAGCCCGAGTTGAATCAGCCCGAACCGGGTAATCGACACCGGTACACCTACCCGAGGAGACAGCGATGGGAGCTCGACCGCGGGACGTGGTCGTCGTCGGGGCGTCCGCGGGTGGGGTGGAGGCGCTGCGCGCCATGGTCGCTGGGCTGCCCACCGATTTCGGGGCGAGTGTGCTCGTCGTCATGCACATGCCGGCCGGCGGCACCTCCGCGCTGCCCGCCATCCTGAACCGGGTCGGGCCGTTGCCCGCCGTGACCGCGCGGGACGGGGAACGGCTGCAGCGCGGCCGGATCTACGTCGCGCGGCCCGATCACCACCTGCTCGTCGTGGACGGGTTCATCGCGCTGTCCCACGGGCCCACGGAGAACGGGCACCGGCCCGCCATCAACGCCACGTTCCGCTCCGCGGCCATCGCGAGCGGGCCCGCCGTCATCGGCGTCCTGCTCAGTGGGGTGCTCGACGACGGGGTGGCGGGGCTGCTCGCGATCACCGGCCGGGGTGGGCGGACGGTGGTGCAGGACCCGAACGACGCGCTGTACCCGGGCATGCCCGAGCACGCGCTGCGCACGATGACCCCCGACCACGTGATCCCGGCCGCCGACATCGGTGCCCTCCTCGCCAAGATCACCAAGGAGCCGGCGTACACCTCGGACGAGGCCGCGCCCGAGGTGCTGCGGTGGGAGAACGAGATCGCGAGCGCCGGCAGAAGAGCCGCGGGGGCCGAGACCGTGGGCGATCCGTCGGAGTTCGCCTGTCCCGACTGCCAGGGCGTGCTCGCCGAGATCGAGGGCGGTGTGCGTTACCGCTGCCGGGTGGGCCACGCCTGGACGGCCGACGCCCTCCTGGCCGCACAGGGCTCCGCCCTCGAACGCGCGCTCTGGACAGCCCTGCGTACTCTCGAAGAGAAGACCGCGTTGAGCACGCGAATGGCCGAGGAGGCACGCGAGCGCGGCAGCCACCGCATCGCCGACCGGTACGAGCGGGTGGCGAGGGAGACGAACGAGGCCGTGGCCGTCCTTCGACGCCAGGTCATGGAGCGTGACTAGAACAGTGTTACGGCTCGAGAACCAAGCGCTGGACGAGGCCGTCGTCGTCGCGCCGGTCGGCCGGCTCGACGTGGCCACCTACCGCCAGCTGCGGGACCACCTGATCAAGGTCGGCACGGACAACCCGCGCGCGATCGTCGTCGACCTGAACGGGCTGGAGATCGAGTCCGACTCGACGCTCGCGATCTTCCCCGCCGTGCACACGCGGCTGCAGGTGTGGCCCGGTGTGCCGCTGCTGCTCGTGTCCGGCACCGGCCGGGTCCGCACCCGGCTCGCGCGCAACCGCACCGCGCGCTACCTCCCGGTCCTCGAGACCATCGCCGAGGCGATGGCCGCCCTCGACGATCCGCCGCCTTGCCGGGTCGCGCACGTCCAGCTGCCCAACTCCCTGGCCAGCCCGCGCCTCGCCCGCGAGTTCGTGCGGCTGACCTGCGTGGACTGGAATCTCGAACTGCTGCTCGACGACGCCCTGCTGCTGGTCGGCGAGCTGGTGACCAACGCGGTCATGCACACCTACTCCGCCCCGTCCGTGCGGCTCGAGCTGCGCCGGAACGTGTTCAGCGTTGCTGTGCGTGACGACACCCCCGGTGAGATCAACATGCGTGACCCGGGCGGGGACGCCGCGGGTATCCACGGGCTGCTCCTGGTCGCCCAGATCGCGACTGTCTGGGGCTGCTCGCCGACCTCGTCCGGCGGCAAGGTGGTGTGGGCGACGCTCCGCACGCGCCGGTGACCGCGGCACGTCGCGGCTACGAGTACGGTGCTTTGGGTGGAAGATGTGTCCAACCAGCTCAACGGCGACTTCGAGGCAGTGCTGCTATACCTGTAGGAGTCGCGCGGTTTAGACTTCACCGGCTACATGCGCACGAGCCTGGCGCGCCGGGTGCGCCGGCGGATGAGCCAGGTCGGCATCGACAGCTACGCCGAGTACATCGACCACCTGCAGGTCAACGCCGAAGAGTTCAACGCGCTGTTCAACACGATCCTCATCAACGTCACCAGCTTCTTCCGGGACCCGGACGCGTGGGACTTCCTGCGCTCCGACCTCGTGCCGACGCTGCTCGCCGAGCGTTCGCCGGAGGACCAGGTGCGGATCTGGAGCGCGGGCTGCGCGTCCGGTGAGGAGGCCTACACGCTCGCGATGGTGTTCGCGGAGGCCATCGGCGCGGACCGGTTCCGCCAGCGGGTGAAGATCTACGCGACGGACGTCGACGAGGACGCGCTCACCCAGGCCCGGCACGCGGCGTACCCGCAGACCGCGATCGAGAACGTGCCGGAACCGATGGTGCGCGACTACTTCGAGCGGCAGGGCAACCAGTACGTCTTCCGCAAGGACCTGCGCCGCTCGGTGATCTTCGGCCGCAACGACCTCGTGCAGGACGCGCCGATCTCGCGCATCGACCTACTGGTGTGCCGCAACACGCTGATGTACTTCAACGCGGAGACGCAGACGAAGATCCTCGGCCGGCTGCACTTCGCGCTGGCGCCGAGGGGTCTGCTGTTCCTCGGCAAGGCGGAGATGCTGCTGTCCCACACCAGGATCTTCGACCCGGTCGACCTCAAGCGACGGGTGTTCCGCAAGACGAGCGCGGCACCGGTCGGCCTCGGCCACTTCGCGGCGCAGTCGTTCACCCGCGACCGGATCGGCGAGATCGGCAGCCTCGACCAGCTGCGGGACTACGCGTTCTCGGCGTCTCCCGTCGCCCAGGTCGTCATCACCGGCGAGGACATCGTCGCGCTGGTCAACCAGCAGGCCGAGCTCGTGTTCGGGCTCTCCCACCGGGACGTCGGCCGCCCGCTGCGCGACCTCGAGGTGTCCTACCGGCCCGTGGAGCTGCGCGGCTACGTCGAGCAGGCCAAGGTCGAGCGGCGCGGCATCCGGATCAAGGACGTCGAGTGGCAGCGCGGCCCCGGTGAGGCCATGTGGCTGGAGATCCACGTCAACCCGCTGGTCGACGCGGACAACGGGCTGCTCGGCGTCTCGATCGTCTTCCACGACGTCACCGCCGCGCGGGCGCTGCTCGACGAGCTGGCGCACGCGAACCGCCAGCTCGAGTCGGCCTACGAGGAGTTGCAGTCGACGAACGAGGAGCTGGAGACCACCAACGAGGAGCTCCAGTCCACGGTCGAGGAGCTGGAGACCACCAACGAGGAGCTCCAGTCCACGAACGAGGAGCTGGAGACGATGAACGAGGAGCTCCAGTCCACGAACGACGAGCTCCAGGCCATCAACGACATCCTGCGGGAACGCAGCGTGGAGCTCGACGAGGTGAACGACTTCCTCGACTCGATCCTCACCTCGATCCGCTCGGGCGTCGTGATAGTCGACAGGGAGCTGCGCATCCAGGCGTGGAACCGCGGCGCCGAGGACCTGTGGGGGCTGCGGCGCGAGGAGGCCGTCGGCCAGCACCTGCTCAACCTGGACATCGGGCTGCCGTTGTCGGAGCTGCGGCCGTCCGTCCGCACCTCGCTGCAGGACACCGACTTCGAGGAGACGAAGATGATGCCGGCGGTCAACCGCCGGGGCCGGCAGATCATGCTGCGGCTGCACTGCGGACCGCTGCTGACCGCGGGCGGCGAGATCCAGGGCAGCATACTGCTGATGGATGCGGACGAGGACAACACATAACGGGAATTGACGTGCCACCCGGGGGCGAGAACGATGGAGGGGTGTTGCCACCTCCACACTCCTGTCTCCTGTCGGTGAGCCAGGAGCAGCGGGCTGAGGTCGCGGTCCGTTTCGCTCGCACCGACGAGGACGTCGTGTTCCTCGGTGCGAACGGCGAATGGTTCCTGCGCCGGCTCCGGGAGGACGGGCACGTCCCGGTCCCCGTGCGGCCAGGTCCGTCGTCGTGCGGTGCGCTCGCGACGCTGCGGTCGAGGACGTCCACGCTCTGCATGTACGACAACGGCGCGTTGACCGGGCGCCAGCGGGCCAGGGTCCTCGGCGAGCACGGGTCCGCGGTCGTCGCGCCCGCCGCCTTCGACGACGGCACGCTGCGGATCACCGAGGTCAGCAATGGGCTGCGCCTCGCGGGCGAGCTGGACATCAGCAACCGGCACGGGCTGGTCGCGGCCATGGCCGCCGACGTCGAGGTCATCGACATGCGGTCGCTGCGGTTCGTGGACGCGGGTGGGATCGCGGCGATGTACTCGGCGGCGAGCGGCCGGGTGCGCCTGCTGTACCCGCAGCCGGTGCCCAGACGGGTGATAGCGCTCGTCGACCCGCAGGCGCGGCGGCTGGTCTGCGAGGGGGTCGGCAGTGGCTGACAACCCGCTCGCCACGGCCAAGATCGCCTGGCTGACCAGTGCTTTCGACCCCGTGCAGCCGTCGGCGCTGCGGCGGTGGGTGCGGGTGCACGCCGCGCCGGCGGTGCCGGACGTCGATGTGCTGAACGCGGTGATCCTGGTCGTGAACGAGGCCGTCACGGTCAGCGGCCAGACCTCGGCGGACGGGGAACGGGTCGCGGTCGAGCTGTGGCGCGAGCCGGAGGTGTTGCGGTTCCTCGTGCGGTGTCCGGCGTCGCTGCCGGTCCTGTCCCGCACCCAGCTGCCCGAGGACCAGCGCCTGCGGGCCCTGTGGCTGACGATGCAGGTGAACCACGCGGTCCAGGTCACGATCACGCCCGGGCTGATCACGGTCACGGTGGCCGCGCGGCAGTGGTCGTAGCGGCTCCCGGCTACGGGCTGACGATCCCCGCCTCGTAGGCGAAGATCGTCAGCTGGACGCGGTTGGTGACGTCCAGCTTGGCGAAGGTCCTGGTGATGTGGGTCTTCACGGTCGCCTCGCTCAGGAACAGCTCACCGGCGATGTCCGCGTTGGACTTGCCCTGCGCGACGGCCGCGACCACCTCCCGCTCCCGTCCGGACAGCTCGGCGAGCTTGGCCCGCGCCCGCACCCGCCGCGGGTTGGCCCGCGCGGCGACGAAGTGACCGACGAGCTTGCGGGTGGTGCCGGGCGACAGCATCATCTCGCCCTTCGCGACGACCCGGACCGCCTCGACGATCTCCCGCGGCGAGCCCTCCTTGAGCAGGAACCCGCCGGCCCCGGCGGCGAGCGCGTCGAACACGTACTCGTCGAGGTCGTAGGTGGTCAGCACGAGCACCTGCGGCGCGTCGGGCAGCGCGGTCACGGCGGCGGTGGCGGCGATCCCGTCCATCCGCCGCATGCGGATGTCCATGAGCACGATGTCGGGCGCGAGCGCGCGCACCTGCCCGACCGCCTCGTCCCCGTCCCCGGCCTCCCCGACGACGACGATGTCCGGGGCACTCCCGAGGATCATCGCCAGCCCGGTCCGCACGAGCGGGTCGTCGTCGACGAGCAGCACCCGCAGCGAAGTCACCGCCACATGCTAGAGCCGCGTGTCCAACGCACACGACCCGCGTGTCCAACGAATCCGACCGGTGAGTTCAACGAATCCGAGCGGTCGGATTCGTTGGACTCACCGGTCATTCCGGTTGGACACGCGGGGGTTGGGGCCAGGGAAGCCAGGCCTGGACGGCGAAGGTGTTGTTGGTGGTCGGGCCGATGTTCGTGTGGCCGCCCAGAGCCGTGACGCGTTCGGTGATGCCGGTCAGGCCGGTACCGGAGCCGGGGGACGGTGGCACGGTGCCCGGGGGCGGGATCGGGTTCACGACCTCCAGGGTCACGCCCGCGCCCGCCCCACCGCGGATCAGCACGTCGGCGGGGGCACCGGGGGCGTGGCGGACGATGTTGGTCAGGCACTCCTGCACGATGCGGTAGAGCGCCATGCCCAGCTGTGGCGGCGCCGCGGCCTGGTCGAGCAGCATGGTGAGGCTCACCGGCACGCCGGCCTGCCGGGTCTGGCCGACCAGCGCCGGCAGGTCGGTCAGCGCGGGGGCCGGGCCGTCCAGGTGGAAGTCACGGCCGTCGCGCAGGACGCCGATCACCTGGCGCAGGTCCTCCAGCGACTGCTTCGCCGTCGAGCGGACGGTGCGGGCCGCGGCGCCGGCGTTCTCCGGTGCGGACACCTCCAATGCCCCGGCCTGCAACGACAGTAGCGACAACCGGTGCCCGAGCACGTCGTGCATCTCGTGCGCGATGCGGGAACGCTCCTCCTGGCGGGTCATCTCGGCACGCAGCCACTCCTCGCGGCGCTCGCGCTCACGCAGGTCCGCCCGCGTGCTCCGCAGCAACCCGACGGTGAGCGGGATCGAGGTCAGCACGGCCGCGACCACCAGCGTGCCGATGACCTTCCCGGGGCCGGACTGGGCGATCACGGTGCCGAACATCGTCACCGCCTGGGGCCACTCCGCGTCCCGGGACACGGCGAGCGCGGTCGCCGCGAACACCAGCGCACCACCAAGCCACAGGACACGGTCGCGCCGCGCCGCGGCCAGTGCCGCCAGCGCGACCAGGGCCGCCAGCGCGTCCGAGAGCAGGAACGGTGGCACCAGTGCGATGCCGCAGACCAGCTCCGGCCACCGGTGCCGCCAGCACAGCATCACCGCCGCGCCGACCGCGACGACGAGGCTCAGCCAGGACAGCGCCGAGGGATGGACGTGCTTGTCCGCCTGCGAGTACCCGTCGGCGCCCCACACGTAGACGCTGCTGATGACACTCACCGCCACCGCGAGCACGGTGACCACGACGCCGAGCACCCGCTTTCCCATGCGGGAAGAGTACGGACCAACCGGCACGAAGCTCATCAACCTACCCGCGAAGGGCGATTACGACCAAAGTCGTAACGCCTCGCTGCTCGCGTACGACGCGGCTGTCAGGTGATCGCTGCTTGAATTCCGGCAGCAAATTTCCCCGAAAGGACCCTCTTGTGACCCAGTACGCCCCGAATCCGCCGCAGCAGGCTGCCACGCGTCCCAGCAACGGGCTCGGCACCGCGGGTTTCGTCGTCGGCATCATCGGTCTCGTGCTCTCGTTCATCCCGCTGATCGGCGTCGTGGCATGGCCGTTGGTGATTCTCGGCATAATCTTCTCCGCGATCGGCATCGCCAGGGCCGGCAAGGGCCGCGCCACGAACAAGGGCCTCGCGATCGCCGGACTCGTCGTGTCACTGGTCGGGCTGGTCATCTGCATCCTGTGGGCGGCCGTGTGGAACAAGGCCGTCAACGACGTCAACGAGGAGGCCAACCGCGAAGCGGTGATCGTCTACGAGGTGAGCGGCGACGCCCCGACCGCGGACGTCACCTACACCACCTTCGGCGACAAGATGACCAGCAACCAGGAGACCGTCACACACCTCCCGTGGACCAAGGAAGTGAAGACGAAGGGCTACGTCAAGGGAGGCCAGCTCATCATCACCACCGGCGCCGACGGCGGCAGCGTGACGTGCAAGGTGACCGTCGACGGCAAGGAGGTCAAGACCGCCACCGCGTCCGGCGCCTTCGCGGTGGCCTCCTGCGACAGCTTCTGAGGCCCCTGCACCGGTCGGCGGGCGTACGACACCGGACACCCCGGCCGCTCGGCCGGGGTGTCCGGTGTTTTCTCCGTGTCACAAGCACAACGGGCTACTCGACGACCTCGACGACGTCACCGGGGTGCAGCGTGTTGTAGTACGTCACGGCCGCGTCGTGCGACAGGTGCACGCACCCGTGCGACTGCACGCCGAGGCTGCCCTGGTGGAACGCGACGCCGGTGTTCGTGAAGAACACCGAGTACGGCATCGGCCCGTTGTAGGCGCGGCTGTAGTGGTCGATGTCCTTGTAGGTCACGTGGAACGTGCCCGTCGGGGTCTCGTGGCCGGGCTTGCCCGAGGTGATCGGGACCCCGCCGTAGGTCACGACTCCGTTGTGCATCAACCAGGTCGTGTTCGCGCTCAGGTCGACACAGGCGTCGGCTCGAGCACTACACGGCACACCGGGAGCGGCCTGGGCGGTGGCGGGAAGTGCGAGCAAGGCCGCCACGCCCAGGGCCGCCGAACCGGCGGCCACACCAGCCATCTTCCGCAGCTTTCCCATGATCGGCCTCCCATCCGCCCGGCAACGGGCTCGTGTTCGGTGCTGCGATGATCACGGGATACCACTTTCGGGTGACGGCCAAACTACAGTTTCGACAGGTCGACCGCGTTCGCCATCGCCTGGTAGCCGACGTCCCCGGGGTGGAGGTGGTCACCGCTGTCGTACGCGGCGAGCAACCGCTGCGGATCGGCGGGGTCGCGGGTGACCCGGTCGAAGTCGACGACCGCGTCGAACTCGTGGCTCGTGCGGATCCACGTGTTCACCGCGACGCGGGTCGCCTCCAGCGTCTCGTTCCACGCGCTCCATCCCTTGAACGGCAACACGGTCGCGCCGATGACGCGGATCCCGCGGGCGTGCGCCTGCGCGATCAGCTGGTGGTAGGCGGAGATGATGGCCGCCGGGTCGGTCTGGTGCGGGTCCTGCTGGATGTCGTTGACGCCCTCCAGCAGGATGATCGAGCGGACGTCGCCCTGGCTCAGCACGTCGTCCGCGAAGCGCGCCAGCGCGTTGCGGCCGAAGGAGGAACCCGGCACGTCGAGCAGCAGCCGGTTGCCGCTGATGCCCGCGTTCAGCACACCCAGCCGGCCGTGCAGCCGGTCGGCCAGCAGGTCCGGCCAGCGGTGGTTGGCGTTGCCGGTGGAGCCGACGCCGTCGGTGATCGAGTCGCCGAACGCGACCACCGAGCCCGGCGCGGCGGTCCGCACGTCCACGCCGCTGACGTAGTGCCACACGTTGGTCTGCTCGGTGAAGGCCGCGCCGGACTCCTGGTCGGCGAAGTCGCCCGCACGCGTGAAGAACGACGTCTGGCCGGTGAACGCGTGGAAGGTGACCGGGCCGGAGGGCGTCGGCACGTACGTGGTCACCAGCAGGTCGCCGTCGCGCGGCACGGTGAGCCGGACGGGATCGCTCAGCACCTCCGCGGCGGCCGGCACGACTACGGACGGCTGACCCCCGAACGTGAGCGTGCGCATGGTCCCCGGCCTGGCCGCCGGGGACGTGTTGGACTGGGCGACCGCGAGCGTGACCTTCCCGAACGTCAGCGGGGACGTGCCGAAGGTGTTGGACAGCCGCACGCGCGCCGTCCCGCCGCCGATGCTCGTGTGGATCACGTTGCGGATCGAGTAGTTCGGGTAGCCGTTCGGTGTGTTCGGCACCCACGTGCTGGGTGAGGCGGACCACGTGCCGACCCACCCGCCGGGCGGCGCGTGCCGCTCCTGGCCCTGCTGCACGCCCCGTTCTGTCGTGCTGGAGGCGACCGACGCCGAACCGACCAGCGTGACCACCACTGCTCCGAAAACCAGTAACCGCCGCATGGCGATCACGGTGTCTTTCTGGCTTACCCGGGACAACCGCTGTTCGAGTGACGGGCTAACTGCGGTCCGTCACCACCGTCCTGAACCCGTCGGGCACCACCGCCACCAGCTGCGCCATGTTGGCGTCGCTCGCCGGCAGCCAGACCAGGTCGAACGTGACCGCGTGCCGGGTGGCGACCCGGCAGCGGACCGGGCGCTGCGTAGCCGTGTTCACCCACACGTCCACGGTCGGCTTCCCGTGGTCGCGGAACACCGTCGTCGCGCCGCCGGCGACCGGCACGCCCGGCCCGGACTCCGTGACGGTCCCGGCCGTGCGCCCCGCCGCGATGTCCTCGGCCGACCGCGCGCAGTCGTCGGTCAGCCCGCGCACCGGCCCCGACCGCCACTCACGGCGCGCGTAGTCGACGGCGATCCCGTCGCTGCGGTCGGCC
>NZ_JBJMIE010000091.1:0-19038 GCF_045807065.1 Actinophytocola sp.
GCTCCGCAAGCTCCGCTCACAGGTCGGGCACCTCCACTCGCATCCCCTCCGCCACGCCCGCGACCTCCACCCGGTTCGACGTGATCAACCCCGTGGTCACCGGCACGGTCCGGCGCCGGCCAGCCACCACCACGACCACCGCATAGCCGCCGTCGGCGTCCAGCGTCAGCGCCTCGATCGGCACGCTCAGCACGTCGTGGCGGGCCTCGCCGGGGAACTCGACCGTCACCGGGCCCTCGAACACCCCGCCCAGCGCGGACTCCGGGCTCGTCACCGTGATGTCCACGCCGATCGTCTGCTGCTGGGTCGCGGTGGGCTGCTGCTGCTGCCCGGTGTCCGAGGCCGCCGTCGCCGTAGTGCCGACCGCCGTGACCTGCCCGTCCACGGCCGTCCCGCCGAACAGCGACACCCGCACCGCACCGCCGACGACGGCGAGAGCCCGGTACCGGCGGTCCAGCTCCACCCGCACGCCGTGGCCGGTGCCCGTCGCCGTGGCCACGACCGTGCCAGGACTCAGCACCTCGCCGATGACCGGCGCCACCGACTCGATCCGCACGGCGGCGGGCGCGACGACCGCGGCACCCGCGTTGACCACGCCCGTCTCCGGCAGGTCGAGGGCCTTCTGCCAGCGCTTCACCGCGGCCGCCGTGCCCGAGGAGAACGTCGAGTCCACGGTGAACCCGCCGTAGCCGAGCGCGGCGAGGTTCTGCTCCAGCAGCAGCACGTCCGCGCCCGTGGCGCCGGCGGACAGGGGCCGGTACAGCGGCACGTCCCCGAAGAACAGCACCACCGGCCGCGCCTCGACGGCCAGCAGGCGCTGCCCCCGGTCGACCACCTGGCCAGGCGCCGGGACGGCGGTGACCGTGCCGGACAGCTGCGCGACCAGTTGGTAGCTGCCCGCGTACCCCAGCTCGCCGGACTGGCGCACCGACGTCGTCAGGTCGCCCCTGGTCACGGGCGCGGTCGGCAGCGGCCGAGTCGCCGCGGGCGCCGCGGTCTGGTCGCGGGTGGCCCACAGGAACACCGCGCCGCCCGCCGCGACCACCACGGCGATCAGCACCACGACGATCGTGCGCCTCACTTCGCTCCCTTCTTGGCCGTGGGCGACTCCAGCAGTTGCTTCCACTCCTCGGGCACCTTGTCCGCGCACGCCTGCGCCGCCGGCTCCCACACCGCCGAGTCGAACGCGGTCTTCGGGATCTCGAGGGGCCGGTCGGGCACCGGGTCGGGGAAGTCGATGCCCTGCTCGCGCATGCACCGTGCGAACGGCAGCAGCGCGGACGTGTCGGTCGGCTTCCTGACCGTCTTGCCCGCCGCGGCCAGGGCCGCGTTGAGCGGCTCGGCGCAGGTCCGCCGCGCCGCGTCGAAGTCCGGGTCCTTGACCGCGCCCCGCATCTGTCCGAAGTGCGGCAGCCCCTCGTCGTCGAACGTCGGGTCCGGCATCTGGAAACCTTTGTCCCGCATGCACTTCACGAAGTCCATGGCCGCCTTGGCCACGTCGTCGTCACTCTGGTCCGCCGCGGTCTGCCCGCCGCACCCGGCGAGCACGAGCGCCAGCAACACGATCAGTCGTCTCATGCGGGCAAGGCTCGCGGAGAGCGGTTCAACGGAGCGTGTGCGAAACTCTTGAAGCTTTCTTGATGTCCGGTCGTGTGTACTGGGGGCATGCGCGTGCTGGTCGTCGAGGACGACGCCGTGCTGGCCGAGACCGTCGCGAAGGGACTCCGCCGGCACGCGATGAGCGTCGACGTGGCCCTGAACGGGCAGGAGGCGCTCGATCGCGCCACGGTGACGAGCTACGACGTGGTGGTGCTCGACCGCGACCTGCCCGGCGTGCCCGGGGACGAGGTGTGCCGGGCGCTGACCGGCGACCGGACCAGGATCCTCATGCTGACCGGCGCCACCACCGTCCGCGACCGGGTGACCGGCCTGAACCTGGGCGCCGACGACTACCTCGGCAAGCCGTTCGCGTTCGACGAGCTGGTCGCGCGCGTGCACGCGCTGTTGCGCCGCTCCGCCCCGGCCCGTGCGCCGGTCGTCGCCCGCGCCGGCATCACGCTGGACCCGGCGCAGCGGCTGGTCCTCCGGGACGGGCAGCTGATCCGGTTGGCGCGCAAGGAGTTCGCGGTGCTGTACGAACTGATGGCCGCCGACGGCGCGGTGGTCAGCGCCGAGGAACTGCTGGAACGGGCGTGGGACGAGCACGCCGACCCGTTCTCCAACAGCATGCGCACGACGATGGCGACGCTGCGCAAGAAGCTCGGCGACCCGCCGGTCATCGCGACGGTGGTCGGCGCCGGGTACCGGATCCCGTGAAACTGACCGCTCGGCTGCGCCTCACCCTGCTGTACGCGGGGCTCATCGCACTGTCCGGCACGGCGGTCGCCGCGTTGATCATCGTGCTGTCGTTCCTGCCCGTGCGCGAGGCGAACTCGGCGCAGAAGGCCAGCCTCCCCACGGTGGTGAAGAAGGAGCTGCCGAAGCTGACGCAGAAGGAGAAGGAGATCACCGAGCAGGCGGAGGCGGCCAAGGCGCAGGCACGCGCCGAACTGCGCAAGCGCCTGATCGGGGGCGCGGCCGTCGGCGTCGGTGTGCTCACGCTGCTCTCCGGCGGGCTCGGCTGGCACGTCGCCGGTCGGGTGCTGCGGCCCGTGCACACCGTGTCCGGCACCGCGCGGCGGCTGTCCGAACAGAACCTGCACGAGCGGATCCCCGTGTCCGGCCCGAACGACGAGATGCGGGAGCTGGCCGAGACGTTCAACGCGATGCTGGCCCGACTGCAGCGGTCCTTCGAGGCGCAGAGCCGGTTCGCGGCCAACGCCTCGCACGAGCTGCGTGGACCGCTGACCACGCAACGGGCCCTGGTCGAGGTGGCGGCCGGCGGCCCGTCGGCGAGCGAGGACCTCCGTGAGCTGGCGGCGTCGCTACATCCCGTGCTGGCCAGGCAGGAGCGGATGGTCGACGGCCTGCTCGCGCTGGCCTGGAGCGAGCACGGCACGTCGACCGTCGAGGCGGTCCGGCTCGACACGCTGGTCCACACCTGCCTGGACCGCCTCGAACTCGACGGCCTGACCGTGTCGGCCGAGCTGGCCCCGACGCCCGCGCTCGGCGACCCGGTACTGCTGGAACTGCTGGTGGACAACCTGGTCCGCAACGCGGTCCGCCACAACGTGCCGAACGGGCAGTTGTGGCTCACGACCGCGGACCGCACCCTGGTCGTGGCGAACACCGGCCGGCCGGTCAGCGCCGACCGCCTGACGGAGCTGGTGGAACCGTTCCGCCGCGGCAACCGCGACCGAGTAGGGGAGGGCACGGGTCTGGGCCTGGCGATCGTCACCGCGGTCGCCGCCGCGCACCACGCGGAGGTCTCGCTGACCCCGCGGGAGGGTGGTGGCATCCGGGTCAGCGTGGAGTTCCCGCCCTAGATCGAACTTGTGAAGATCATGTGAAGTGGGCCCGGCCATGTCGAACAGGGGAAGGCCCGCGCTGACGAGCGGTCACCACCGGACGGCCGCGTTCGGCACCGATGGGGAGAGCGGTCGTGCCGACGAGGCCCTTCCTCGTCGGGTCCACGTCGGCGCGTTGCTGGCCGCGCCGTGTATGCCGTCTTCCTGCTCGTGTTGGCGGCAGGTGCACTCTCGGCGGAACACGCCATCGCCGCACGCCGGTCCCGGACAGCGCCTCCCCGAATACCGCGGGGTCGAGCCGTAACCCGGTCAGTTGACCAGCACGATCCTGCCCGGGGCGTGCGGGCTCTCGCTCAGCTCGTGGGCGGCCGCGACGTCGGCGAGGGGGAACGCCGCCGCGATCGGTATCCGCAGCCGGCCCTGCCCGGCGAGTTCGATCGCGACGCCGAGGCCGTGCAGGGCCATCGGATCGCGGCCACCGACGGGAGTGTCGTCGCCGCCGGCCGTGTGTGACAGGTGGACACCGTGTTCGGCCGCCGCGAAGTCGGCGATCGTCACCACGTGTTTCGGGTCGCCGGCGATGGCGATCAGGTCGGGCAGTGCTCCTCGCGCGCAGTCGAACACCGCGTCCACGCCGTTCGGCGCCAGCGCGCGGACCCGGTCGACGAGCCCCGGCCCGTAGGTCGTCGGCACCACGCCGAGGGAACGCAGGAAGTCGTGGTTGTGCGCACTGCCCGTGCCGATCACGGTGGCGCCGCGGGCCGCCGCGAACTGGACCGCGATGGTGCCCGTCGCACCGGCCGCGCCCTGCACCAGCACGGTGTCCCCGTCGCCGACGCCGAGCAGGTCGAGCACCCGGGTGGACGTCTCGGCGCCGCCCGTGATCGCGCCGGCCTCCGCCCAGCTCCACGCCGCCGGTTTCGGCGCCCAGACGGCCAGGACCGCGTGGTCGGCGTTGGCGCTCCGCGTGGCCAGATCGGTCATGCCGAACACCTCGTCACCGACGGCGACACCTGTGACGCCCTCGCCGACCTCGTCCACGACACCCGCGGCGTCGACCCCGGTCCGGCACGGGAACGTCGTGGGCAGCACGTCACGCCAGACCCCGGAGCGGACGTGGACCTCTCCCGCCGAGATCCCGGACGCCCGGACGGCGATGCGGATCTGTCCCGGGCCGGCGTGCGGCTCCTCGACCTCGGCCACGTGCACGACGCTCGGTGGCCCGTACTCGGTGAACTGAACGACTCTCATGTGGTCGAACGTAAGCGGCGCACCCCGTCCGCCTGGCTAAAGTGAGAGTGGTGACGGCCCAGATGATTCACAACCTGCGCTCGGACGCCAGCGACAACCGCGCGCGCATCCTCGCGGCCGCCCGCGCCGCCTTCGCCGCCGACGGGCTCGACGTGCCGGTCCGGGAGATCGCCCGGCGCGCACAGGTGAGCGCCGCGACCGTCTACCGGCGGTTCCCGACCAAGGAGGCGCTGTTCACCGAGGCCTTCGCCGAGCAGCTGACCCTGTGCTCGTCGATCGTCGAGGAGGGGTTCGCGGCGGCCGACCCGTGGCACGGGTTGAGCCTCGTGGTCGAGAAGCTCCTGGAGGCCAACGCCCGCGACCGGGGCATGCGTACGTTGCTCTCGCGGCTCTCCCAGACGGTCGACTTCACCGCCGACCGCCGCCGGACACTGCGCATGGTGCTGGACCTCATCCGCCGCGCGAAAGACGCGGGCGACCTGCGGCCCGACATCGTGCTGGAGGACATCGTCCTCGCGATCATGGCCAACGACGGCATCCAGGCCGACTCACCGGGGACCCGGGCGGCGGCGTCCCGCCGCTTCGCCGCCCTCATGCTCCAGTCCTTCCGGGCCAACCCCGTCCCCGCACCGCTGCCGCCGGCCGTCCGCCTGCTACCCGCTCCCTAGCCCGCCTCCCCGGATTTTCATGTGTGGGTTGCGTCCGATGTAGGTGCGGAGGTGGATTGTGGTCGGCCGCCGTCACGTTCCCCCGAGGTAGCTGTTGATCGGGTGGAGACCTCGCGCGAAGATCCACGGGCAGGCCTCAGTTCGCCTCGATCACGCACAGCAGGTCGCGGACCTCGATCACGTCGCCGCTGTCGCCCCGCAGCTCGCGGACGGTGCCTGCGTACGGGGCCGTGATGACCTGGCGGGCCTTCTCCGCCTCGATCTCGACCAGGTCCGCGCCCTCGGCGACCTCCTCGCCGTCCGCCACGTACCAGTCGACGATCTCCGCGTCGCTCATGCCCATCGACAGCTGGGGGAGCCTGACCTCGTGTCGCGCCACCGTGTTCGTTCCCTTCAGATCAGTGTGCGGCGCACGGCCGCGACGACCTTGTCCCTGGTGGGGTAGATCTGCTTCTCCAGTGCCGGGCTGAACGGCACGTGTATGTCGTCCGTCGTCACGCGCACGACCGGGCCGCGCAGGTCGGCGAAGCAGTCCTCGGCGACGCGGGCCGCGATCTCGCTCGCCGCGCTGCACGTCCGGTTCGCCGGGTCGACGACGACCAGCCGGCCGGTGCGGGACACGGACTCGAGAATCGTCGGCCAGTCCATCGGCACGAGCGTGCGCGGGTCGATGACCTCGACGCTCACCCCGTCCGACGCCAGTTCCGCCGCGGCCTCCACCGCCAGGTACGAGCCCAGCCCGATGCCGACGACCGTCACGTCCGTGCCCGTCCGGCGCACGGCCGCCGAACCCAGCGGCACGACGTGCCCCTCCGGGGGGATCGGCCCGCGACCCTTGCGGCCCCACAGGTTCGCGTCCTCGAAGCACAGCACCGGGTTGTCGTCGCGGATCGCGGACTTCAGCAGTCCCAACAGGTCCGGCGCCGTGGACGGCAGGATGATCTTCAGGCCCGGCACGTTCATGAACATCGGGTACGGGCGGTCGGCGTGGTGCCCGGCCGTGCCGCCGTGGTAGTACAGCGCGGCGCGCACGACCACCGGCAGCGTCGCCTGCCCGCCGAACATGTACCGCGCCTTCGCGAGCTGCGAGACGAACTGGTCCATGGCCCCGAACACGAAGCTCGCCACCGTCAGGTCGATGATCGGCCGCAGCCCGGCCATCGCCGCGCCCGCCGCGACACCGATGGAACCCGCCTCGGCCAGGGGGAGGTCGCGCACGCGCGACGGCCCGAAGGTCTCCAGCGCGCCCGCGGCCGCGCCGAACACGTTGGCCCGCAGGTCCTGTCCCATGAGGATGACCCTGTCGTCACGCGCCATCTCCTCGGTCTGCGCCCGGTTGATGGCCTGCAGGAAACCCAGCTGCTTCGCGCGGGTGGCGGTCGTGCGCGCCACCGGTTCGCTCGCGAGCTCGCTCACGCGGACACCTCCGACGGTGCGTAGAGATCGGTGTAGGCCGCCTCGGGCGGCGGGAACGGCGAGGCCTTCGCGAACTCGACGGCGGCGTCCACTTCGGACTGGACCTCGTCCCGGACCGCGTCCAGCTCGTCGGAGGTGGCAACGCCCCAGGCGACCAGCCGCTCTTGGAAGAGCCGCACGGGGTCGAGCGTCTCGAACCAGGAGTCCACGACGGACTGGTCGCGGTACTGCTGGGGCACGGTCAACCCGTAGGCGTGTTCGTGGAACCGGTAGGTCTTGGCCTCGACCAGGCTCGGTCCCTCCCCGGCCCGCGCCCGGCGCACCGCCTCGACCGTCGCCCGGTACACCGCGAGGACGTCCTGGCCGTCCACGGTCACTCCCGGCATCGAGTACCCGGCGGCCCGCATCGAGACGTCGGGCACCGACAGCGACTCCTCGGCCGTGACGCTCACCGCGTACCCGTTGTTCTCGCAGAAGTAGACGACCGGCAGCCGCCAGATGCTCGCCATGTTCATGGACTCGTGCAGCACGCCCTCGCTGGCCGCGCCGTCGCCGAAGAAGCACAGCGCCACCTGGCCGGACCCGCGGACCTGCGCGGCGAGCGCCGCGCCGGTGGCGACCGGGATGGCCGAGCCGACGATGCCGGACTCGCCGAGGCTGCCGACCGAGAAGTCGGCCAGGTGCATGCTGCCGCCCTTGCCGCCGCAGACCCCCGTCGCCTTGCCGAGCAGCTCGGCCATCAGCGCGTCGAGGCGGGCGCCCTTCGCGATGGGGTGGCCGTGGGAGCGGTGGTTCCCGGTCATGTAGTCGGACGTCTCGGTCGCGAGGCAGGCGCCCACCACCGCGGCCTCCTGCCCGATCGACAGGTGGACCATCGCCGGCAGCTCGCCCGCGTGGAAGAGCGCGACGGTCGCCTCCTCGAACAACCGGACGCGCTGCATCCGCCGCATCATCTCCAGTGCCAGTGCGTGCCCCCGCGAACCGCCGAACTCGGTGGGCGGGGCGGTGGACCCGGTGCTGACGGTCATGTGCTGGACCCCTCGTCGTCAGTGACACAGATCGGGTGCGTGCCGCCAATCTAGGTCGCCACCTGGGACGATGGCAATAGTCAACGTAAGCGTTGACGTAGGAAACTCGGCGGGTTACCGTCAGCGTCAACGCAAGCGATGACGCAAGGAGTCGCGTGATGGCCAGCAACTTGCACGACGCACTCGACGCCGTGACCCACGGCGAGTTCGTGGTCGTGGTGGACGCGAAGGACCGCGAGAACGAGGCGGACCTCGTCCTCGCCGCCAGGCACATGACGCCGGAGAAGATGGCGTTCCTGCTGCGGCACTGCTCCGGGATCGTGTGCGTGCCGATGACCGCCGAGCGGGCCGACGCCCTCGACCTGCCGCTCATGGTCGCCGCCAACACCGAGCGGCACAGCACCGCCTTCACGGTCACCGTGGACGCGCTCGAGGGCACCACGACGGGTGTCTCGGCGAGCGACCGGGCGGTCACCGCCCGCAAGCTGGCCGACCCGAACTCAGGGCCGGCCGACTTCGCCCGGCCCGGCCACATGTTCCCGCTGCGCGCCCACGCCGACGGCGTCCTCGGGCGCACCGGGCACACGGAGGCCGCGGTCGACCTCGGGGTCATGGCCGGCATCGAGCCGGTGATGGTGATCTGCGAGCTGACCAAGGCGGACGGTGGCATGGTCGGCGGTGCCGACGTCGCGGAGTTCGCCCGCCGCTACGACCTGCCGGTCGTCGAGATCCGCGACATCGTGGCCGCCCGGGAGCGCGAGCGCGAGGTGCCGAGCATCCCGCTGCCCACCGCCTACGGTGAGTTCACCGCGACCCTCACGACGGACGGCGCCGGCACCGAGCACCTCGTGCTCGCGCTCGGCGACCTGTCCGGTCCGGAGCCGGTGCTCGTGCGGGTGCACTCCGAGTGCGCGACCGGTGACCTGTTCGGCTCGCTGCGGTGCGACTGCGGCGAGCAGCTGCGCTCCGGGTTGCGGGCGATCGCCGACGCCGGCCGGGGCGTGCTCGTCTACGAGCGCGGCCACGAGGGCCGGGGGATCGGGCTCGCCGAGAAGTTCCGCGCCTACGCGCTGCAGGACCGCGGTGCCGACACCGTCGACGCGAACCTGCGCCTCGGCCACCCGGCCGACGCCCGCGACTTCGCGCCGGCCGCCCGGGTGCTGCGCGACCTCGGGCTCACGGACGTCGTGCTGCTGACGAACAACCCGGACAAGGTGCGCGCGCTGCGTGCCGCCGGGCTGCGGGTGAGTGTCCGTCCACTGCGGACCGAGCCGGCGCCCGAGAACGTCCACTATCTCCACACCAAGCAGGTCCGGCTCGGCCACGACCTCGCGCTCGACGCACCGGGTGGCGAGTTCCGGCGGACCGGGACCACGGATGGACGGGAGCCGTGGTGACCACGATGCAGCAGGACGTGACCCCGGACCGTTTCCGCCATGTGATGCGCCACATCCCCACCGGGGTCGTGGTGGTGGCGGCCGCCACCGAGAACGGACCCGTCGGACTGGCCGTCGGCTCGTTCGTGTCCGTGTCCCTGACCCCGCCGCTCGTGGGCTTCTTCGTGGCCCACGCGTCGACGACCTGGCCGGTGATCGAGCCGCTCGGCCGGTTCACGATCAACGTCCTCGGCGAGGACGACGAGGCGACCTGCCGGGCCTTCGCGACCTCCGGCGGGAACAAGTTCGCCGGCGTCACCTGGCACCCGTCCCCGATGGGCTCGCCGGTGCTGGACACCGCGCTCGCGTGGTTCGACTGCACCGCCCACTCGGTCACCGACGCGGGCGACCACCGGTTCGTCCTCGCCGACGTGCACGACCTGTCGGTCCGCTCCGCCGGGCGCCCGCTGGTCTTCTGCCACGGCACCTACCAGCGGTTGGGTGACCGGCCGCCAGTCCAACACGGAAGGGTCTGAACCCCAGATGCGAGTCGGATACACCACGATCTTCCAGGGCGGCGGCGACGCGAACGACGACCAGCGCGTCTACACCGACGAACTGGCCCTGTGCGACCTCGCCGAGCCGCTCGGCTTCGAGATGCTGTGGGGCGTCGAGCACCACTTCACGAGCTACACCATGTGCCCCGACCCCGTGCAGTTCCTGTCCTACATGGCCGGTCGCACCTCGAAGATCCTCCTCGGCTCCGGCGCGGTGATCCTGCCGTGGCACGACCCGGTGCGGGTGGCCGAACAGGTTACGATGCTGGACCTCATGTCCGGCGGCCGGTTCATCTTCGGCATGGGCCGCGGCCTCGGGCGCATCGAGTTCGAGGGCCTGCGGATCCCCATGGACGAGTCGCGGGCGCGGTTCGTCGAGTCGGCCGAGATCGTCCTGCGCGCGCTGGAGACGGGCGTGCTGGAGGCGGACGGCGAGTACTACCGGATCCCGAGGCGCAACCTGCGGCCCAAGCCGGTGAAGTCGTTCCGCAACCGCCTGTACGCGGCGGCCGTGTCGCCCGAGTCGGTGCGGATCATGGCGGACGTGGGTGCCGGCATCCTCATCAACCCCCAGAAGGACTGGGCGGAGGTGTCCGCCGACATGCGTACCTACCGGGCGCAGTTCCGCGAGCTGAAGGGCATCGACGCGCCGGCCCCGATGGTCACCGGCTGGGTGTGCTGCGACCCGGACCCGGTCAAGGCCAGGGACATGGCGCAGGAGTACATCGGCGCCTACTACGAGTCGGTGATGTCCCACTACGAGCTCGGCGGTCGCCACTTCGCGAACACGCAGGGCTACGAGTACTACCGCAACCTCGCGTCCTACATCCAGAACAAGGGCTCGTCCAAGGTCGTCGACAACTTCATCGAGCTGCAGATCTACGGCACGCCCGACCAGTGCCACGAGCGCATCATGGACATCCGGTCCAAGGTGGGCAACGACGGCTTCAACGCGGTCTGCTCGTTCTCCGGGATGAGCCACGAGATGGCCGAGGCCAACATGCGGCTGTTCGCGGCCGAGGTCATGCCGCGGCTCAAGGCGCTCCCGCCGGTGGACTTCGCCGACCTGGACGCGGTGGAGGCGACGGCGTGACCCGAGCGAGGACCGTCGCGGACGGACTCCGCTTCCCCGAGGGGCCGAGCTGGTTGGGCGACGGCTCGCTCGCGGTCGTCGAGATGAAGGGCGAGGCCGTCAGCCGGGTCGCGCAGGACGGGACCGTCACGGTCCTGGGCGACTGCGGCGGCGGCCCCAACGGCAGCGCGCGGGGTGCGGCGGGCGAGGTGTACGTCGCCAACAACGGCGGGCTGTCCGCGGAGGGCACCGGCTACTGGCACGCCCCCCGCGAGTTCGACGGCCGCGTCCAGCGGGTCGACCCGGACGGCACGGTCACCACGGTCGGCGGCGAGCTGCCCGGCGAGACCCCGCACCGGCCGAACGACCTGTGCTTCGGTCCCGACGGCACCCTGTACGTCACCGACAGCGCCAACTGGGAGGACCTGCGCAACATCAGGCCGGGCCGCGTCGTGGCCATCGGCCCCGACGGCACCCAGCTCGGGCACGTCGAGATCCCGGCCATGCCCAACGGTGTCGCGTTCGGCCCGGACGGGCGGCTCTACCTGAGCCAGTCGCTCACCCGCAAGGTGCTCGCGTTCGAGGTCAGCGGCGGCGAGTTCGGCGTGCCGCAGCAGATCCTCAAGCTGCCCTCGGGCATGCCGGACGGGTTCGCCTTCGACGGCGACGGCCTGCTGTACGTGTGCGGCAGCATCGGTAACGCCGTCCACGTGTACGCCGACGGTGAGCTGAAGGAGTCCATCGAGACCGGCGAGGGCACCCAGCCGACCAACGCCTGCGTTGGCGCGGACGGCCAGCTGTATGTCACGTTGGGACTGACGGGGCAGCTCGTCGCCTACGACCTCGGGCTCACCCCGCCCACCACCGTCCACACCGGATCGATCGCTGGAGGCGCCGCGTGAAGCTCGCCCTGATGTACGAGCTGCCCGTGCCCCGGCCGTGGGGCCCGGAGTCCGCCTACAACGCCTTCGAGAACACCCTCCAGCAGATCGAGCTGGCCGACCGGCTCGGCTTCCACAGCGTGTGGACGGTCGAGCACCACTTCCTCGACCAGTACTCGTTCTCCTCGGCCCCCGGCGTGCTCTACGGCGCCATCGCCGCCCGCACGGAGAACATCCGCATCGGCCACGGCGTGCGCCTGCTGCCCTTCCCGTACAACCACCCCGTGCGGGCGGCCGAGGCGGCGGCCACGGTGGACATCCTGTCCAAGGGGCGCCTGGAGTTCGGCACCGGCCGGTCGGGCACCCGCAAGGAGATCGAGGGCTTCGGCATCAGCCCGCCGGACACCCGGCCGATGTGGGAGGAGGCCCTCGACGTCATCGTCGGCTGCTGGACCGAGGAGGAGTTCAGCTGGGACGGCGAGTTCTTCAAGCTGCCGCCGCGCGGCGTGGTGCCCAAGCCGATGCAGGCGCCGCACCCGCCGATCTGGGGCGCCAGCTCCAGCGCCGACAGCCACGAGATCATCGGCCGCAAGGGGCTGGGCCTGCTGTCCTTCTCCGTGGCGATCCCGCCGGAGGGGCTGACCAAGCGGATCGGCCGCTACCGCGACGGCATGGCCGAGGTGCGGCCGGTCGGCAAGTTCGTCAACAACCGGATCGCGACGTTCGCGCAGGCCCACTGCGCCGAGACGACCACCGAGGCGCACGACGACGCGCGGGAGGCGTTCCCCTGGTACATCCAGACGTCGCTCGAACAGATCGCGGAGCTGGGCGCCTGGCAGGAGGGCACGAACCTCGGCAGCTACGAGTACGCCCGCAAGCTGCTGGGCGGCATGCGGCTGACCGACCTGACGTTCGACTACCTCGTCGACAACGACACCGTCCTGTGTGGAGACCCGGACCACTTCGTGTCCATGTGCCGACGCTACGAAGCGGTCGGCGTCGACATCCTGCTGCTGCTCGTGCAGTCGTACAACATCCCGCACGAGAAGGTCATGCGCTCCATCGAACTGATCGGCACCGAGGTAATGCCGAAGCTCTCCTGACCCTTTCGCTCATTCCCGGGGTGAACAATGGCAGTCCAGAACTCGCGCATCGCGGACTGGATCCGCATCAACGCCAGCACGGTGCCCAACCGGGCCTGCTTCGTCACCGACACCGACACGTACACGTTCCGGGAGGTCAACAGCCGGGTCAACCGCCTCGCCTGGCACCTGCGGCGGATGGGGGTGGCGAAGGGCGACCGGGTGGCGCTGTTCGCCACCGACTCGCCGCGGTACGTGGAGACCCTGCTCGCGTGCATGAAGCTCGGCGCGGTGTACGTGCCGCTGAACTTCCGCCTCGCGGCACCCGAGCTGCGGGTGCTGCTGTCCACCGCGGAGGCGAAGGTGCTGTTCTTCTCCGACCGGTACACCGACATGGTCCGCGGCCTCGACCTGCCGTGCCTGAAGGTGACGGTCAGCTACGACTCGGCGTCCGGGGACGAGTCGTACGAGAACCTGGTCGAGACCGGTGAGGACGTGGAGATCGACACCCCGGTGGCCGACGACGAGCTGGTGTGCCTCGCGTTCACCAGCGGCACGACCGCCCTGCCCAAGGGCGTCATGCACTCCCAGCGCATGGCCAAGCACATGGTCACGCAGTGCATCGTCGAGCGCAGGATGACCAACATCTCCTTCCACTACTCGGCCGCGCCGCTGTTCCACGTCGGCGGCATGCTCTACACGCTGTCGGGTGTCGCGCGTGGACACACGTCGCTGGTGCTGCCGGCGTTCGACCCGAAGACCGTCGCGCACTGGATGGCCAACCGCGGCCTCGACGGCGTGTTCCTCGTGCCGACCATGATCGACACCCTGCTGCACGAGCCCGCCGTGATCCAGGGCGACTTCTCCAGGCTCGGCTCCATCGGCTACGGCGCCGCGCCCATGTCCCCGTCGCTGCTGCGGCGGGCCATGGACCGCTTCCACTGCGACTTCATGAACATGTTCGGCGCGGGCACCGAGGCCGGCCTGCAGACCGTCCTCACCCCCGAGGACCACCGGCTGGCGCTGGCCGGTCGGGAACACCTGCTCGGCTCGATCGGCAAGGCGGGCATGGGCGTGGTGCTGCGCCTGTGCGACCCCGGCGACGGCACCGAGCTCAACGACGTGCCCGACGGCGCGGTCGGCGAGATCGTCACCCGCTCCGACGCGGTCATGTCCGGCTACCTCGGCCAACCCGAGGAGACGGCGAAGGTGATCGTGGACGGCTGGTTCCGCGGCGGGGACATGGCCTGGCGCGACTCCGACGGCTACCTGTACCTGTCCGGCCGCAAGAAGGACATGATCATCCGGGGCGGCGAGAACATCTACCCGCTGGAGATCGAGGACGTGCTGGGCCGCTACCCGGGCGTCCGCGAGGTCGCCGTCGTCGGGGTGCCGGACGACCACTGGGGCGAGGTCGTGCGGGCGCACATCATCCTCGAGGCGGGCGCGGCGCTCGACGAGGAGGCGGTGCGGGCGTACTGCCGCGACCGGCTCGCCGGGTACAAGGTGCCGGCACTGTTCCGCGTGGACACGGACTTTCCGCGCAACGCCAGCGGGAAAGTCCTCAAGCGCGAACTCCGTGCGGTCTAGGGTGGCTACAGACGCCACCCACGGGTGTCACCGACCGCGAGGGAGTTCGATCGGAGTTGGCCGCACCACGTCAACGCCGCACCGCCACCGCTTCGACGGCGGCGGAACCGGCCAGCGACATCGCCCGCAGGCGGATGGAACGCCGGGCCGCGAGCGGCCGCCGGTCGGACGCCCGGTGGGAGGAGATTCTCGCCGGCGCCGGCCGGGTGTTCGCCCGCCTCGGCTACGGCCGCTCCACTCTGGAGGACGTCGCGGGCGAGGTCGGCATCCGCAGGGCCACCCTGTACTACTACGTGGGCACCAAGGAGGAGCTGCTCGTCGGGTTGCTGCACGACCCGATCGAGACCATGCGCACGCGCCTCGAGGAGGTGGCCGCGCTGCCGGTGCCCGCCCCGGAGCGACTGGAACGGGCGCTGCGCGAGTACGTCCGGACCATGGCCGAACTGCCCGAACTGTTCATCTTCATGGGCGAGAACGTGCACCAGGTCATGTCCGGGCCGGAGGCCGACCACATCCGCGCCAACGCCGACCGCTACGGCCGGGTGCTGGCGCAGGTGATCCAGTCCGGGGCGGCGGCGGGGGAGTTCCGCACGGACATCGACCCGTCGGTCGCCGTGCTCGGCATCATCGGCATGTTCAACTGGATGCACCGCTGGTACAACCCGAACGGCTCCCGCAAGCTGGAGGAGTTCGGCGACGTCTTCATCGAGATGGCCCTGTCCTCGCTGGCCCCCCAGTCGTAGGGGCACACGCGCCGACCGGGCTGCCTCCGCGGCGACCCGGCGGTGAGCGGCGGCGGCGGCAACCCGGCGGCGAGCGGCGGCGGGCGCCGCGTGCCCGGCCCGCGCAGCGGGCCACCCGCTGCGGCGGCGAGCAGACCGCGGTGATCACCGGGGAAGACAGCCTCAACGTCCTGAACGCGCCTTTTCGTGGCACCTGGCATGCGCCTTTCAGAGCATTGGCCCCCGGTCGGAACGCGACTTGCGGGGTGCCGGTGTGAGCCGCCAGGTCGGGTTCGTGACCGGGGGTGGTCGGGGGGTCCGTGCGATGTCGGTTCGTGGGTTGGTGTCGGTGGGGTTGGTGATTGGGTGTGGTTGGGGGGTTGGTGTGGTGTCGGTTCGTGGGTTGGTGTTGGTGGTTGTGGGTTGGGTTTTGTGTGTTGTTTGGTGGGGGGGTGTGGTGTGAGTCGGCGGGTGGCGTTGGTGACCGGGGGTGGTCGGGGGATCGGTGCGGCGACGGCGGTGCGGCTGGCCCGGTCCGGCGTCGCCGTGGTGGTGGCGGATCGCGACGCCGAGGCGGCGCGTGCGGTGGCCGGGCGGATCTGGACGACCGGTGGCGAGGCGTTGCCGGTCGAGGTGGACGTCGCGCACACCGACCAGGTCGAGGCGGCCGTCGAGCGGGCGGTGAGCTGGGGCGGCGGGCTGCACCTGGCCTACAACAACGCGGGCGTGCCGGGGGTTCGTGCCCCGCTGGCCGAGTACCCGGACGACGTGTTCTGGCGGGTCCAGCGGGTGAACGTCGGCGGGGTGCTCGCCTGCATGCGCGCCGAGCTGCGGCACATGCTCGCCGGCGGCGGTGGGGCGATCGTGAACGCCGCGTCGGGTGCCGGGATCGGCGGAGTGGCGTCGTCGGCCGCCTATGTGGCGAGCAAGCACGCCGTGGTGGGGCTGACCAAGACCGCGGCGGTGGAGTACGCCGCCCGGGGGATCCGGGTCAACGCCGTCGCGCCGGGCCTGGTGCGGACCGCGCTGGTCGAGGGCCTGGCGGACTCGGCGTTCGCGGCGGCGCACCCGGCCGGGCGGGCCGCCGAGCCCGAGGAGGTGGCGGAGGCCGTGTGGTGGCTCCTGGAAGGCGCGCCGTTCGTGACCGGCGCGGTCCTCACCGTGGACGGTGGCCTGCTCGCCCAGGTGCCGGGGCTGTCATGACCGCCGCCCCGCGGCCCGACGACTGCCGCGTGCTGCCACCCCGGGCGCTGGCCGGCCGTACCGCGCTGGTGACCGGGGCCGGGTCGGGGATCGGGCGTGCCGTGGCCCTGCGGCTCGTCGAGCTGGGTGCCTCGGTCGTCGGGGTGGGCCGCCGAGTTGAGTTGCTCTATGAGACCCGGTCATTGGCCGGGGAACGGTTCCGACACCACCCGCTCGACATCCGGGACCGGGCGGCCGCGGCCGCGTTCGTCGAGGCGCTCGGACCGCTCGACCTGCTCGTCAACAACGCCGGCGGGCAGTTCGTCGCGGCGGCCTCGACGATCTCCCGGCGTGGGTTCGACGCCGTCGTCGACCTCAACCTCACCGCCCTGAGCGCGCTGGTGCGGGCCGCGCGGCCCGGGCTCGCCGCGCGGCGCGGGCGGGTGGTGAACCTGTCGCTGTCCGCGCCGGAACGGGGGATCGCCGGCCTCGCCCACTCGGCCGCCGCCCGCGCGGGGGTCGCCGCGCTCACCAGGGCCCTGGCCCGCGAGTGGGCGCCGGAGGGGATCCGCCTGTTCTGCCTCGCGCCCGGCACCGTGCTCACCGCCGGGGTCGGGGAGGAGCTGCCGGCCGACGTGCTGGCCCGCGTCGTCGCGACCACGCCGCTCGGCCGGGACACCACTCTCGCCGAGGTGGCCGAGTGGGTCGCCGCTCTGGGCAGTGGCGTCGGGGACGCGGTGAGCGGGGCGTTCATCGAGTTGGACGGCGGCTCCGGGCTCGTCTCGGCCGCGTCACTGACCGGGTAGGGAGCGGACATGGTCGAGATCGTCGAGGTGTCGCCGCGCGACGGGCTGCAGAACGAGGAGAAGGCGCTGTCCACGGCCGAGAAGCTGGAGCTGGTCGAACGGGCGGCCCGCACCGGCGTGCGGCGGATCGAGGTGACCTCCTTCGTCCGCCCCGACCGGGTGCCGCAGCTCACCGACGCTGCCGAGGTCGCCACGGCCCTCACCAGGAACGGCGACGGGGGCATCGCCTACAGCGCCCTCGTGCTCAACGCCAAGGGCTACGACCGCGCGGTCGCGGCCGGCATCCGCGAGGTCACCACGCTCGTGCTCGCCACCGAGACCTTCAGCGACCGCAACCAGGGCATGACCACCGGCGAAGCCGTCGAGACCGCCCGCTGGATCCGCGAGCGGGCCCGGCGGGACGGGGTCACGGTCGCGGTCACCATCGGCGCCGCGTTCGGCTGCCCGTTCGAGGGCGAGGTGCCCGACGCCCGGTTCGCCGAGGTGGCGGCCCGCGTCGCCGACCTCGGCGCCGACGAGGTGTGCCTGGCCGACACCATCGGCGTCGCGGTGCCCTCGGACGTCGAGGCCCGCTTCGGGGTCCTGCGCGGGCTGACGGACGCCCCCATGCGCGTGCACCTCCACGACACCCGCAACACCGGGGTCGCCAACGCGGTCGCCGCCGTGCGCAGCGGGGTCGCGGCGCTGGACGCCAGCCTCGGCGGGATCGGCGGCTGCCCGTTCGCCCCCGGCGCGTCCGGCAACGTGGCCACCGAGGACCTCGTGTACACGCTGCACCGCATGGGCCACGACACCGGCCTGGACCTGGCCGCGACCATCGAGCAGGCGACCTGGGTGACCGGCCGCCTCGGCGTGCCGGTCTCGGGCCGGCTCGCCACCGTGGGTGGTTTTCCCCGATGACCCACGTGCTGCTGATCCCGAACGTGGGCTGGCCGCGGCTGCTCGCCCGCGCCAGGCGGCTCGAGGAGCTGGGGGTGGAGACGGTGTGGGTCGACGACCACGCCCTCAACCCCGCCCACCCGGCACAACCGTGGCTCGACGCCTGGAGCGTCCTGTCGGCCCTGGCGGCGGCCACGTCCCGGCTCCGGCTCGGCCCGCTCGTCGCCAACGGCGTGCTCCGCGCACCCGCGGTGCTGGCCAGGCACGCCCTGTCGGTGGACCACATCTCGGGTGGCCGGCTCGAGCTGGGCCTCGGCGCCGGCTACGCGGCGAGCGACCACGCGGCCGCCGGCACGACCCCGCGCCCGGACCGCCTGGCCGAGCTGGTCACCACCGTGGCTGCGGCGCTGCGGGAGGAGCCGGCGATCGACGGCTACCCGCCACTCGCCCCGGTCGAGCGCCGCATCCCGCTGACCATCGCCGCCCACGGCCGCCGCGCACTCCACGTCGCCGCCCGGTACGCCGACCGCTGGGTCTCCTACGGCGGCTTCGGCCTCGACACCGCCACCCACCTGGCCGTGACCGCGGAGCGGATCGCGGTCCTCGACGAGGCGAGCGCGGGGCGAAAGGTGCGCCGCATGCTGCTGGCCGGCAGCCCGGCCGTGACCGCCGAACCCATCTGGCGGTCCGTCGCCGCCGTGACCGACTTCGTCGGCCGCTACCGGGAGCTGGGCATCGACGAGTTCACCTTCTACTACCAGGACAGCGCGGTGTTCGAGGACTACCTGACTACCTGACCTGGTCCAGCGCCGCCCAGAGCACGTCGGGCACCGGCCGGGCCATCAGCGCGAGGTTGTCCCGCACCTCCCCCGGGGAGCGCATGCCGACCACCACCTGGCGGACCGCCTTGTGCCGCAGCGGGAACTGCAGCGCCGCCTGCGGGAGCCGCACCCCGTGCTCGCGGCACACCCGCGCCATCCGGCGCACCCGTTCCAGGACCTTGTCGGGCACCTGCCCGTACAGGTAGCGCGAGTTCTGGTCCGGCTCGTCGCGTGCCAGCAGGCCCGTGTCGAACGGGGCCGCCGCCAGCACGTCCACCCCGGCCCCGGCGCACTCGTTCA
>NZ_JBJMIE010000092.1:0-4766 GCF_045807065.1 Actinophytocola sp.
CTGGACTTCGCCAACACGGTCGACGACCCGCTCGGCCCGGCCCGGCACGACCACCTCGCCACCTACGAGGACCTGGTGCGCTGGTCGGTCCGCGCCGGCGTGCTGCGCGACGGGCGGGGGGCGGCACAGTCGGGGGCCGCACTGCGGCGGGCACACGCGCTGCGGGACACGCTGAACGAGGTGTTCGGCGCGGTGGCGACGGGTGACGAGGTGCACTGGGAGGAGCTGCGGCCCTACGTCGTGGACGCGGTCGCCCATGCGTCTCTTTCCGAGACCTACTCGTTGACCTGGCCCGACGCCACCGAGCCGCACGCCATGCTGTGGCCGGTCGCCCACGCGGCGGCGCAGCTGCTGACCGGCCCGGACGTCCACCGCGTCAAACGGTGCGCCGGCTGCCCGTGGCTGTTCCTGGACCGCTCACGCAACGGCAGCCGCCGCTGGTGCGCGATGAACGACTGCGGCACCCACGAGAAGATCCGCAAGTACGTGGCGCGCCGAGCCGCGCGTCGGGTCAGCTCCTAGCCGCGTCCGCCGCGCGGGCGTGCAGGCGTTCCCGGATCTCGTCCGGCGTGTAGGCGCGTCGCCTGCGTTCGGCGCGGGCGATCGCGGCCCCGGTCGCGGCGACGCCCGCCAGTCCGGCCAAGCCGAGAATCTTCCACCAGCGCACGGGCCTAGGCTACCGGGGTGGCCGTTGCACTGGACGAGGCAGTCGAGCTGACCAGGACGGGCGACGTGTGGCTGTTCCGCGGCAGCACCGCGGCCGACCGCACGATCCGGATCACCACCAACAGCCCGGTCAACCACGTGGGCATGGCGGTGGTCATCGAGGACCTGCCGCCGCTCATGTGGCACGCCGAGCTGGGCCGGTCCCTGCGGGACATGTGGACCGGCGGGCACCACCGGGGCGTGCAGCTGCACGACCTGCGCGAGGCCGTGGTCCAGTGGACCGGCCGCTACCGGCAGCGGGCGTGGCTGCGCCAGCTGGAGCCGCCGGCGGACCGGGCGGTGGAGGACGCGGTCCTGCGCACGATCGCCCGTCTCGACGGCACACCGTTCCCGTCGACGGCGCGGTTGTTCACGCGCTGGCTCTACGGGCGCGCGCCGATTCCGCGCACCCCGAATTCCGACGCGAAGCTCGAGACCGCCTACTGCGCGGAGGTCGTCGCGATCACCTACCAGGCCATGGGACTGCTGCCGGCCAAGCGCCGCGCCAACTGGTACGACCCGGGCCGATTCTGGAGTGGTGACGAACTACCGCTCACCGGCGGCGCACGGCTGGGAAACGAAATCACCGTTCGGGTGCCATAGGCCTTCGCCGTCGACGACCCAGGTCAGACGGTATGGACATGGGTATCGCGGCGGCGCCGGAAAAACCCCGCAATACCTCCCGCCGGAATTTCCCCGTGTGCACCGGTAACGGAAACACCCACTTTCCTCGACGGACCACCGTGCGTGCGGAAAAGTGGGAGGGGAAACGAAGATGTCATCGGCCATAACTCGCGGACTGGTGGTCGCGTCGGTGGTTCTGACCGTCGTCGCGGCGGCGGTCACGACGGGGGTTCTCGTGGCGCTCAACCGGGTTCCCGGCATGCCGGTCGCGGGGAACGCGACCGCCGCGCCGGACAGGCGGCTGCCGGCCACCGTGTCTCCGTCGCTGCTCTCCGACTCACCCGCCACGATCGTGGGCGCCTCCGCCTCGTGCACCTCGGGTCCCGGCGTCGACTCGGCCGGCAACAGGTTCACCTACGAGGCACGCAACGCGGTGGACGGGCAGCCGGCGACGGCATGGCGGTGCGACCACGACGGCGTCGGCGCGAGCCTGCTGGTGACGTTCGCCCAGCCCGCGGTGATCAGCTGGATCGGGGTCGTCCCGGGGTTCGCCAAGACCGACCCGTACGACGGGACCGACCGGTATGTCCAGGGCCGCAGGGTGTCCTCCGCGCGGTTCCTGTTCGACGACGGCACGTACATCGAGACCGGCTTCGACGTGTCGTCCACGAGCCGCGCCATGCAGGTGGTCAGGTTCCCGGCGACCAGGACGGGGCACGTCCAACTGGTCGTGCTCGCGAGCGTGCCCGGCTCCGCGACCAACGGCTTCGACCCGACCGACAAGATCGCCATTTCCGAGCTGGCCGTCGGTGCCTGACCGATACTTTCACGAAAATTCCGTGAGCCTCATCCGCGATCGGTGAACCGCCCGACTACTGAATCATGATTTCAGGGGCGGCGAAACTTTCCGATAATGTTCCGGAATTTCGCTGTTGACACGACTTCATCCTCGCACGGACAATCGGTTGAGCTGTAGCTGATCGCGATCGAGTAGTCGCTCAGCGTTGCGCGAAACCCAACTCAAGGTCTACAGCGAGGAAACGAAACACATGGTCATCAGGTCCTTGCGAAGTACCGCCAGGAAAGCCCTGGTGTTCGCGGCCGCGGGCGCGTTGGCGGCCAGCGGCGCGGTCGCGCTGGCCGGCACCGCCGACGCCGCGAGCACACTCGGCGCCGCGGCCGCGGCACGGGGCAGGTACTTCGGCGCCGCGGTCTCCTCAGGTCATCTCGGCGAGGCGCAGTACACGAACACCTGGGTCACCGAGTTCAACGGCGTCACGCCCGAGAACGAGATGAAGTGGGACACGATCGAGCCCAACCGCAACCAGTTCAACTTCGCCCCGGCCGACCAGATCACGACCCAGGCCCGCAGCCGGAGCATGACGATCCGCGGGCACACGCTGGTCTGGCACTCCCAGCTCGCCGGCTGGGTGAGCGGTCTGGACGCGACCAACCTGCAAACGGCGATGACGAACCACATCAACGGCGTGATGGGCCACTGGAAGGGCCAGATCTACGCCTGGGACGTGGTCAACGAGGCGTTCGAGGAGAACGGCACCCGCCGCCAGTCGGTGTTCCAGCAGAAGCTCGGCAACGGCTACATCGAGCAGGCGTTCCGCACCGCCCGCGCCGCCGACCCGAACGCCAAGCTCTGCTACAACGACTACAACACCGACGGCCAGAACGCGAAGAGCAACGCCGTCTTCGCGATGGTGCAGGACTTCAAGAGCCGCGGCGTGCCGATCGACTGCGTCGGCTTCCAGTCGCACTTCAACTCGGCGTCACCGGTGCCGAGCGACTACCAGGCGAACCTGCAGCGGTTCGCGAACCTCGGCGTCGACGTGCAGATCACCGAGCTGGACATCGAGGGCTCCGGCACCACGCAGGCCAGCAACTACACCCGCGTCGTCAACGCCTGCCTCGCGGTCTCGCGCTGCACCGGGATCACCGTCTGGGGCATCCCGGACAAGTACTCCTGGCGCGCGAGCGGCACCCCGCTGCTGTTCGACAGCAACTACGGCAAGAAGCCGGCCTACACCGCGGTGTTGAACGCTCTGGGTGGCAGCAGCGACCCGCCGCCCGACAACCCGCCGCCGGACAACCCACCGCCCGCGGGCGGGGCCTGCGCGGCGACCGTGACGACGAACCAGTGGCAGGACGGCTTCGTCGGCACCGTGCGGGTGACCGCCGGCACGGGGCAGGTCAACGGGTGGACGGTGACCATCACGCTGCCCGCCGGTGCCACCATCACCAGCGGCTGGAACGCCAACCGCAGCGGCAACACCGGCACGGTCCAGTTCACCAACGTCGGCTTCAACGGCGCCGTCGCCCCGGGCCAGTCGGTTGAGTTCGGCTACCAGGGCACCGGGACCGGCTCGGACGTGACCCCCAGCTGCGCTGCCAGCTGACCGGGGATGCGCGCGCGGCGCGTGTGTGGCCTCCACTCCGGCCACGCACGCGCCGTGTCGTGTGCTCGCTCACAACCAGCGGGAACCGGAATTCCGCATCCGGTGCCCCCGTTGACCCGAACATCGGAGAACGACCGTTCTCCCCGGGTTGGCGAAGGGAACACGATGCCATTCATCACCGTCGGGACCGAGAACTCGACCAGCATCGACCTCTACTACGAGGACCACGGTGAAGGTCAGCCCGTCGTCCTCATCCACGGCTACCCCCTCGACGGGCACTCCTGGGAGAAGCAGAGCGCCGCGCTCCTGGCCGCCGGCTACCGGGTCATCACCTATGACCGCCGCGGTTTCGGCCAGTCGAGCCAGCCGACGACCGGCTACGACTACGACACCTTCGCCCACGACCTGAAGGTCGTCCTGGACACGCTCGACCTGAACGACGTCGTACTCGTCGGCTTCTCGATGGGCACCGGCGAGGTCGCGCGGTATGTGAGCGCTCACGGCTCCGACCGGGTCGCCAAGGTCGCGTTCCTCGCCTCGCTGGAGCCGTTCCTGCTGAGGACGGACGACAACCCCGAGGGCGTGCCGCAGGAGCTGTTCGACGGCATCTCCGCCGCCGTGAAGGCCGACCGCTACGCGTACTTCACCGAGTTCTACAAGAACTTCTACAACACGGACGACAACCTCGGCACGCGGCTGTCCGAGGAGGCGCTGCGCAACAGCTGGAACGTCGCGGCGGGTGCGTCCTGGTTCGCCTCCAGCGCCGCGGTGCCCACGTGGCTCACCGACTTCCGCGCCGACATCCCGAAGATCGACGTCCCGGCGCTGATCCTGCACGGCACCGCCGACAACATCCTGCCGATCGACGCCACCGGGCGCCGCTTCCACAAGCTGCTGCCGGCCGCGAGGTACGTCGAGATCGAGAACGCACCCCACGGTCTGCTGTGGACACACGGCGACGAGGTCACCAAGGAGCTGCTGGACTTCCTTGCCTCCTGAGCCCCTCGTGGGCGGACAAGAAGTGGCGGC
>NZ_JBJMIE010000093.1:0-26430 GCF_045807065.1 Actinophytocola sp.
GGACCCGAAGGCGCTGGTGCACGCGCTGCCGGTGCCCCGGGTGGACGGCAACGACCCGGCGGCCGCGTTCCTGGCCACGGTCACCTCGACCGACCCGATGGCGCTCGTGGACGAGCTGCGCACGGCGCCGCAGTCGTCGGTGGAGGTGCGACTGCGGATCGCCCGCGCCTACCTGGAGGCCGGCGAGTACGCCTCGGCGCGGCGCCGGCTCCTGGAGCTGGCCACGGACGCGCTCGACCTGGACCGGCTGTGGCTCATCGACTGGTACCGGGGCGTGCTGGCGCTGGCCGAGAACAAGCCGGCGCACGCGAGTGAGCACTTCGACCGGGTCTACTCGGCCGTGCCGGGCGAGGCCGCGCCGAAGCTCGCGCTCGCGGCGTGTGCGGAGGCGCGCGGGGACTGGGCGAGCGCCGACCGCTTCTACCGCGTCGTGTGGGGCACCGACCGCGGCTACGTGAGCGCCGCGTTCGGCCTCGCCCGTGCCCTGATCGCGACGGGCAACCGGGTCGAGGCGTTCGACGTCCTCTGTTCCGTGCCGGAGACGTCGAACCACCACGTGACGGCGCGGCTCGCGGCGGCGGACGTACGGGTGCGGGACGTGCCTGCCGCCGACCTCTCCGAGGTCGACCTGGTCGCGGCCGGCGAGCTGCTCGCGGACCTCGACCTCGACGTGGCCCGCCGGGCGCACGCGTCCGAGCGCGTCTTCACGGCCGCGCTGTCGTGGCTGCCCCACAACGGGAACACCAGCGGCTCTGTGCTTGGCTGCGCATTGACCGACACCGACCTGCGGGTCGCGCTGGAGAGTTGCTACCGCACGCTCGCGCGACACGCCGACAGCACGAGGGAGCGCATCGCTTTGGTGGACAGCGCCAACAAGATCCGACCGAGGACGTGGGTGTGACGGCGACGAACTGCCCCGGCTGCGGCACCCCGGTCAGACCCGACGACCGCTTCTGCGAGGAGTGCGGTCAGAGTCTCCTCGTGCGACGGACGCCGCTCGGTGGCCCGATCGCCAAGCCCGCGGGCGGGGCGTGCGTCGCCTGCGGCGGGGAGAACGTCGGTGCCGACGGGTTCTGTGAGGACTGCGGGCGCGCACAGCCGAGTGGGCGTGACCGGATGGAGTGCGACCTCGACCTGGTCGCGGGGGTCAGCGACAAGGGCAACCGGCGTGCCCGCAACGAGGACTCGATGGCGTTCGGGACCGTGCTCGGCGGGGACGCTCCGGCGACGGTGGTCGCGGTGGTGTGCGACGGCGTGGCGACCTCCGACCGTGCCGACAGCGCCTCGCAGCGCGCGGTCGACGAGGCCACGTCCGTGCTGCTGGACGCCGTGCTGGAGAACCGCGATCCGGCCGCGGCGACGAAGGCGGCGGTGGCGCGGGCGATCGAGGTGGTGGCGCGGCTGGCCGACCCGTCGGTGCCCGGCACCGCGCCGTCCTGCACGTTCGTGTCCGTGGTGGTCACGCCCACCGAGGTGACCGTCGGGTCGGTCGGTGACAGCAGGGTCTACTGGCTGGCCGCGCCCGGGTCGGACGCCATGTCCTCGCGCGTGCTGACCGCCGACGACACCGTGGCGGCCGAGCTGATTGCCGAGGGCCTGCCCGAGGAGGAGGCCAACGCGGTGTACCAGGCGCACGCGCTGTCGAAGTGGATCGGTGCGGACGCCGGCGAGATCGAGCCGCGCGTGGTCACCGTGCGGCCCGGCGGCCCGGGGCACGTGCTGCTGTGCAGTGACGGCCTGTGGAACTACGTGCCCGACGCGGCGGCGCTGGCCGAGGTCCTGCCCGCGGAGGGTGGCATGACGGCGGCGGTGGAGCTGACCGCGCTGGCGTTGAAGCTCGGTGGGCACGACAACATCACGACGGTGCTCGTGCCGTTCCCGCCGGCCGAAGGAGAGCGATCATGACCGACTTCTCGGTAGAGGTGTACCAGAACGAGTACCTGGCGTCCGGATCCACCGAGGTGAACGCGATCGTCACGGTGACCGCGACCGGGGAGGGAACCGGGCCGGCGACCGCGAGCGGCAGCGCGGCCGAGGTGATCATCGTCGACTGCTCCGGCTCGATGCACGTGCCGCGCACGAAGCTGGCGTCGGCCAAGCAGGCGACGGCCGCGGCCATCGACACGCTGCGCGACGGCGTCGAGTTCGCGGTCGTGGCCGGCACGGACGAGTCGCGGCTGGCCTACCCGTACCAGCACGGCATGGTGGTCGCCTCACCGCAGACGCGGGCCGAGGCCAAGGAGGCGGTGCGGCAGCTCGCCGCGAACGGCGGCACGGCGATCGGCAGGTGGCTGAAGCTGGCCGAATCGCTGTTCGCGACGTCGAGCGCGTCGATGCGCCACGCGATCCTGCTGACCGACGGCCAGAACATGCACGAGACCCCGCGCCAGCTCGCCAACACCCTGCGGGAGGTCCAGGGGAAGTTCGTGTGCGACTGCCGCGGCGTCGGCACGGACTGGGAGGTCAAGGAGCTGCGCACGATCGCCGACGCGCTGCTCGGCACGGTCGACATCGTGGCCGAGCCGGAGGGCCTGGAGGCGGACTTCCGCGCGATGGCGGCGTCCGCGATGGACAAGGCGGTCGCGGACGTGGCGCTGCGGCTGTGGACGCCGATGGGCGCGACGGTCAAGTTCGTGAAGCAGGTGGAGCCCACGCTGGTCGACCTGACCGCGCGGCGCGCCGAGGTGCCGCCCCGCAGCGGCGACTACCCGACCGGCTCGTGGGGCGCGGAGACCCGCGACTACCACGTGTGCGTGCAGGTGCCGGCCGCGGCGACGGGCGAGAAGATGCTGGCCGGGCGGGTGAGCCTGGTGGTGCCGGGGGTGGGTGGCGCGGAGGAGCAGGTGCTCGGCAAGGGCCGGATCCTCGCGGTGTGGACCGAGGACACGGCGCTGTCGACTAAGATCAACCGGGAGGTCGCGCACTACACCGGTCAGGCGGAGCTGGCCGCGGTGATCCAGGAGGGGCTGGAGGCACGCAAGTCCGGCGACGTCGAGACGGCGACCGCGAAGCTGGGCCGCGCGGTGCAGCTGGCGACCGAGACCGGGCACACGGACACCGCGAAGCTGCTGGCGAAGGTCGTCGACGTCGAGGACGCGCGGACCGGGACGGTGCGGTTGAAGCGCAAGGTGGCGACCGTCGACGAGATGACGCTGGACACCCGGTCGTCCAAGACGATGCGCGTGCGCAAGAAGCAGTCGACGGAAAGCTGAGGCGCTCGATGGCGACGTGCCCACAGGGCCACACCTCGTCCGACGAGGAGTTCTGCGAGGTCTGCGGCCGCGAGATCGGCGGCGCGCCCGTGATCGTCGCCGACGCGCCCGCCTCCGCCGAGGCGGAGCTGCCGGCCGCGGGCGCGACGTGCGAGGCGTGTGGCGCGGCGCTGGCGGGCCGGTTCTGCGAGGAGTGCGGTCACGACTCGCTGGCCCCGCCGCCGGTGTCGGTACCGCGGGCCGCCGTCGAACGGGTGGTGGCCGACGACGCGCCGCCGGTTCCCACGGACCGCGTGCCGGAGGCGACGACGTGGACGGCGACCGTGACCGCCGACCGCACGTACTTCGACGCGGTGATGGCGGCGGAGGGTCCGGACGCGAGTGGCATCACGTTCCCGCCGTACTGCCCCGACCGGCACTTCCCGTTGGCGGGCAAGGAGATCAGCATCGGCCGGCAGAGCCGCAGCCGCGGCATCCTGCCGGACATCGACCTGCTCGGGCCGCCGGAGGACCCGGGCGTGTCGCACCTGCACGCGTTGCTGCTGGCACAGCCCGACGGCTCGTGGTCCATCGTGGACCTCGACTCGGCGAACGGGACAGTGATCAACGACGAGCCGAACCCGTTGCGCCCCAACGTGCCCCGGGCGCTGGAGGACGGCGACCGGGTCTACATCGGCGCCTGGACGAGGATCACGCTGCGGCGCTCCTGAACGTTCAGCGGCCTGAACGTTCAGCAACACAAGGTTATCCACGCTGTCGCCTGTTCGGACGCAGATCGTCCGTCCGGGTCGCGGATATGCTCCGCCCCATGTCTGGACATCGTGGTCTGCGACTCGTGTTCTCCCTACTGCTCGCGACCTTCCTCGTGCTGAACGTTCAGCAGGCAAGCGCCAGCGGCCGTCCGCGCTGGGTGGCGTCGTGGGCGGCGAGCCCGGTGGTCGGCAGCGTGATCCCGTGGTCCGACTGCCCCGCGGGCACCGGCCTGACGGACCAGACAGTCCGCAACGTCGTGTTCGTCAGCGCGGGCGGCGGGTTGGTCCGGGTCCGGCTCACGAACGCCTTCGGCGCCACGCCGTTGGAGGTCGGCCACGCGTCAGTGGCCGTCCAGTCCGCCGGTGCCGGAGCCGTGCCCGGCACGGTGCGCGAGCTCCGGTTCCACGGCCGGCGTGGTGTGACCGTGCCGGCGGGCCGCGAACTGTTCAGCGACCCGGTCGCGCTGCGGGTGGCCGCGCTGTCGACGCTGCTGGTCAGCGTGTACGTGCCCGGGTCGACGGGTCCGGTGACGAACCACCCGTTCACCGCACAGGGTAACTTCCTCGCGGCCGGTGACCGGGCGGTCGACGTGGCCGGCGCGGACTACGGGAACACGCCGTGCTGGATGCTGGCGGACGGTGTGGACGTGGTGCCGAACCGGCCGGTCGTGGGCTCGGTGGTGGCCCTGGGCGACTCGATCACCGACACGTCCGCGACGACCGGCAACGCCAACCACCGGTGGCCCGACTTCCTGGCCCGCCGGCTGAACGCGCTCCCCGGCCCGACCCTGTCCGTGGTCAACGCGGGCCTGGGCGGCAACCGGGTGCTGCTCCCCCGCGAGGGCGAGCCGTACTACGGCATCCCAGCGGTCGACCGGCTCGACCGGGACGTGTTCGCCCAGACGGGCGTGCGCACGGTGATCCTGCTCGAGGGCGTGAACGACATCGGGTTCGACGCGTCGGCACCGGACCTCATCGCCGGCCTGCGGTTCATCGCCGACCGCACGCACGCGGCGGGCCTGCGCATCGTCGGCGCCACGATCACCCCGTTCGGCGGCTCCTTCATCGAAACCCCGTCCCGTAACCAGACATGGGCGACGGTCAACGACTGGATCCGCCACAGCGGCACCTTCGACGCGGTGGTCGACTTCGCCGCCGCGACGGCCGCCCCCGGCAACCCCATGGCCCTGAACCCCGCCTACGACAGCGGCGACCACCTGCACCCGAACGACGCCGGCACGGAGGCGATGGCCGCCGCGATCGACCTGTCAGCGCTGTTCCCCCACCATCTCGCGGTCGCGGGTTGAGTCCAGCACCACCTGCCGGACGAGACCGACCAGCCACACGAACGTGAAGGCGATGATCGTCGGGTTCTTCAGGAACAGCAGGACGGCGAGGTAGGTCTGCCGCGTGTGTCCCGGCAGTAGGTCGCCGAGGCCCTCCAGGCCGGTGTCGAAGACGAGGGCCGCCGCCATGACCAGGCCGGCCTGGAACACGAGGCTCAGCCAGTGCTCGCGGACGAACACCCGGACGTGCGACCAACTCGGTCGGCCTTTCGGTGTCGCACGCCGCCAGATCGCGACGACCAGTAGCAGGCGGGCCACCATGACCACCACTTCCGAGGCCAGCGCGATCGGGGGTGGGATCTCGTCGGTCCAGTTGACCACGATGAGCCGCTGCACGGAGCCGACCAGCGACAGCCCGACGACGAGCGGCAGGTGGCGGCGGTAGAACCGCCACGCCCGGCGCGGAACCGCCACTGCCAGTTGCCATTCCCGCTTCATTCACCCTCCAGTTATTTTAGTTCACTATACTAAAATATCTGGGCGAGTAAAGTTCCCCACATGCCGGAGGACGGTCGGAGGATTCGGGGCGCCGTGCTGGGGCGTGAGCTGAGCACGGCAGTGGTCATGTTCCACGAGGCGGTGGGCGCGTACCTCGGGGTGAGCGCGGGCGACCAGCGGGCACTCACCCTCATCGGCCGCGACGGTGCGTTGTCGGCGGGCGAGCTGGCGGAGCGGACGGGACTGACCCCCGGTGCGGTGACGGGCATGATCGACCGGCTCGAGCGGGCCGGGCTCGTCCGCCGTGAGCACGACCCGAACGACCGCAGGCGGGTGCTGGTCACCGCCACCGGTCACCAGCCGGACGTCTTCGCCGACCTCGCCGCGGCGATGGACGACCTGGCCGGGCGCTACAGCGAGGCGGAGCTGACCACCATCGCGGACTACCTGACCCGCACGATCGGCATCATGCGCGAGCAGACCCGTCGGCTGACGGCCCGCCGGACGGGCTGACCACGAAGCCGGGCGAGGAACCACACCGCGCCTGGCCGCCCGGGTCGCGGGCGGCCAGGCGGGCCGCTTCCCTACCCCACCGACACGCTGCCGTCGCTCTGGCGGACGCAGGCGACCTGGCGCGTACCGGCCACCGCCGCGCCGGACAGGCACCGGCCCAGCACGCCGTAGCCGTTCACGTTGGGGTGCCATGACTCCTGGCACGTCTGGAAGTAGGTCACGCACGTGTTGGCGATGCGTTGGATGTCGAGTTTGTCGTAGCCGGACAGGCTGGTCACGAAGGTGCCGCTCGGGCCGTCCATCAGGCGGATGGGCGTCGCGAGGGCGTTCGTCGGGCTGCCGTCCTGTTCGCAGAGGCGGGCGCCGTCGAACGCGGACTGGACATTCAGGTACACCAGGTCATCGGTCGGGAACTCCGCGGACAGCGTCGTGAACGACGAGCGGACGATGTTGCCCAGCGCCTGTGAGAACAGGTGTCCTGCCGCCAGGCTCGCGCGGTGGGCCGGGCAGCCGGCGGCATACCGCTCGGCGCCCAGGGCGCGGAACTTGTCGCGGTCGTCGGCTCGGCCGTCTTCCTCCCAGTAGCGCTGGGCGAAGTCCGTCGGCAGGGGGTTGGTGTAGTCCTGGAACACCACGCGGTGTTGGCCGTCCGCGTCGATCTGGTCCAGTGTGGACAGCAGGGTGCGCAGCGCCGAGGTCGTCTCCGCGGTCGCCGACGTTATCTCCGGGTCGGTGGCCAGGTCGGACAGGACGCACGGTTCCTGCGGGACGTCACCGCCCAGGTACGCCCAGAACTCCCACCAGCCGGTCCACGCGTCGGCGATGAACCGGTTGGCGCACACCGAAGCCGCGTCGCCGAAGGTGAAGGAGCTGTTGTTGGAGCCCAGTCCCACCAGGACCAGGTCGATGTCGTGGGTGGCCGCCACGGCACGCAGCTGGTCCAGTTGGGACGCCACCGAGCGGCCCTTGGCCCGGCCGGACGACGCGTTCAACAGGTCGTACGGCTGGCCGCCGGAGCACGCCAGGTTGAAGCGGTCCTGGATGCCGGGCAACGTCGCCCGGAACAGCGACGCGTTCGGCGACCGGTGGCAGAAGTACGCGTTGCCGTTGGGCGCCGACCACCCCGGGAAGCCCTGGGACACACCGTTGACGTCGGTCACGGCGGAGTAGTCGCCGCCACCCTCACCGGAGATGAAGCTGTCGCCGAGCGCGACGGCGGCGGTCGGCAGTGTGGTCGACAGTGTGGTCGGCTGGGCGGCGGTGGTGGCCGGCACCCCCACCGCGGACAGGACAGCGGCGGCGGAAGCGGCCACCGCGAGATAGCGCAGGGACATCACGGCCCTCCAGACCGGGCACAAAATATGAATAAATTTCAAGCTCGAATTGTGGTGGTAGTCACTACCAGGAGTCAAGATCCACGCACTACAAGGGGTTGCGAAACGCGAACCGACGTGGGTTTAGCGCAGATGTTCGAGCACGCGAAGTGATAGGTCCCGACCATCCGGGCAAAAAAGTTAACCAACGGTGTGACAACCCGTGACAACATATGAGCATACAGTGCACGGTGTAGGGCATGTCCTTAGACGACCTCCGCTACCGATTACTTGTCCAGTGCCCGCTCGAGAGGGCGGACACCGTGGCCCCGATAGCCGCCCGCTACCAGTCCGGCCTCGTCCTCACCGGGCCGAAGCCGCGCTCGACCGTCCGACACCTCCACCGCCTCGGCTTCCCGGCGCCCATCCTCTGCGACGCCGCCCGCTACACCGGTCGTCACCGCGTACCGGCCAGCGCGGGCCTGTCCGCCGACTGGACGGCCGAGCAGCACGACCTCGGTCTCGTCGCGCTCACCGACTCCGGCTACCTCGCCGCGGGCGACTGGCCGGGTCTCTACCGCCTCCTCGCCGACGCCGCCGACCAACCGCCACCGGTCGTCGTCGCACTCCCCCTGGCCGCCGGCTGGTTCGCCGACCGCGCGCAGCTCACCCGGCTGATCGCCACGGTCAATGACGCGCGACTACCCGTCGCGATCGTCGGCACCCCCTACGTCACCAGCGGCCTCGTGCGGCTGCTCACGGCGACCGTGCCCGTGCTCGTGCTGCGCTCGGACGTCGGCGCGCTCGGCGCGGTCTGCCACGGCGCCCACGCCGGCGCGCTCGGCGTCACCTCCGGCCTGTTCGTGCCGGCGCTGCTCGGTCACCACCGGCCCGCCGTGCTCGCGCGGATCGTCGACCGGATCCCGGAGCTGCGGCACCTGTGGCCGTGCCGCTGTGCGGAATGCCTGGGCGCCGTGCCGACCCACCTGGACGCCGAGGGCATCTACCGCCACTCGCTGCACACCCAGCTCGCGCTCGCCGGCGAGCTGCGGCACGATCCCGCGAGCTGGCGGGAGCGCTGTGGCCGGGCGCTCATCGTGCACAGAAAGGTCGCCGAGGTCATGCCGACCTGGCCGGTGCCCGAGGCGCTGCACTGGTGGCACGAGCTGGCGCCGCCCACCATCCCCCGCCAGACCACCGGAGAGCACGCCCCTCGACTCGGATAACCGCACGGCGTGGCACTATCGGTGATGAGATGACTCTTACCGACGTGCTCCCCGCTGACCAGGATCCCGACACCCTCTTCGATGCCTTCTCCACGTGGGCGGAGAGCGAGGGCCTTTCGCTGTACCCGGCGCAGCAGGAGGCGATGATCGAGATCGTCTCCGGGGCGAACGTCATCCTGTCCACGCCGACCGGCTCCGGGAAGAGCATGGTCGCCACCGGCGCGCACTTCACCGCGCTCGCCGCCGGCCAGCGCAGCTTCTACACCGCGCCGATCAAGGCGCTGGTCTCGGAGAAGTTCTTCGCGCTGTGCGACATCTTCGGCGCCGAGAACGTCGGCATGATCACCGGCGACTCCAGCGTCAACGCCGGCGCGCCGATCATCTGCTGCACCGCGGAGATCCTCGCCAACATCGCCTTGCGCGAGGGCGTGACCGCGGACGTCGGCGTGGTCATCATGGACGAGTTCCACTTCTACGCCGAGCCGGACCGGGGCTGGGCCTGGCAGGTGCCGCTGCTGGAGCTGACGAAGGCCCAGTTCCTGCTGATGTCCGCGACGCTCGGTGACGTCACGCGGTTCCAGGAGGACCTCACCCGCCGCACCGACCGGCCGACCGCGGTGGTCACCTCCGCCGAGCGGCCGGTGCCGCTGTTCTACTCGTTCCGGATGACGCCGCTGCACGAGACGATCGAGGAGCTGCTCACCACCAACGAGGCCCCGATCTACGTCGTCCACTTCACCCAGGCCGCGGCACTCGAACGCGCGCAGAACCTGATGAGCGTCAACGTCTGCACCCGTGAGGAGAAGGACCAGATCGCCGAGCTCATCGGCAACTTCCGGTTCACGGCCGGGTTCGGCAAGACGCTGTCGCGGCTGGTGCGGCACGGGATCGGCGTGCACCACGCCGGCATGCTGCCCAAGTACCGCCGGCTCGTCGAACGCCTCGCGCAGGCCGGGTTGATGAAGATCGTGTGTGGCACGGACACGCTCGGTGTCGGCATCAACGTGCCCATTCGCACGGTCGTGTTCACCGCGCTGTCCAAGTACGACGGGCAGAAGGTGCGGCTGCTCAAGGCCCGCGAGTTCCACCAGATCGCCGGCCGCGCGGGTCGCGCCGGCTACGACACGGTCGGCAACGTGGTCGTGCAGGCGCCCGAGCACGTCGTCGAGAACGAGAAGGCGCTGGCCAAGGCCGGCGACGACCCGAAGAAGCGGCGCAAGGTCGTGAAGAAGAAGCCGCCGGAGGGCTCGATCGGCTGGGGCGAGCCGACGTTCCAGCGGTTGGTCGAGGCCGAGCCGGAGGCCCTCACGTCGAGCTTCGCGGTCACGCATTCCATGCTGCTCAACGTGATCGGCCGGCCCGGTGACGCGTTCACGGCCATGCGCAAGCTGCTGGAGGACAACCACGAGGACCGCCCCGCGCAGCGCAGGCACATCCGCCGCGCCATCGCGATCTACCGGGCACTGGTGTCCGCCGGCGTGGTCGAGCGGCTGTCGGAGCCCGACGAGGAGGGCCGTTCGATCCGGCTGACCGTCGACCTGCAGCTGGACTTCGCGTTGAACCAGCCGCTGTCGCCGTTCGCGCTGGCCGCGATCGAGCTGCTGGACGCGGAGTCGCCGTCCTACGCGCTCGACGTGCTCTCGGTCATCGAGTCCACCCTGGAGGACCCGCGGCAGATCCTGTCCGCGCAGGAGCACAAGGCACGTGGCGAGGCCGTGGCAGCCATGAAGGCCGAGGGCATGGAGTACGAGGAGCGGATGACGCTGCTCGAGAACGTCACGTACCCGAAGCCGCTGGCGGAGGAGCTGCTGTACGGGGCGTTCGAGACCTACCGGCGCGGGCACCCGTGGGTCGGGGACTACCACGTGCGGCCCAAGTCAGTGGTGCGCGACATGTTCGAGCGGGCGATGACGTTCACCGAGTACGTCGCCTTCTACCAGCTGGCCCGCAGCGAGGGGATCGTGCTGCGCTACCTCGCCGACGCGTACAAGGCGCTGCGGCAGACCGTGCCGGACGACGCGAAGACCGAGGAGCTGTCGGACCTCACCGAATGGCTCGGCGAGCTGGTTCGGCAGGTCGACTCGAGCCTGCTCGACGAGTGGGAGAAGCTGACCAACCCGAACGACGACGTGGTCTCCGCGGACGCGGACGAGCGGGCCCCGGCGGTGACGCGGAACGTGCGGGCGTTCCGGGTGCTGGTGCGCAACGCGTTGTTCCACCGGGTGCAGCTGGCCGCCGCGCGGCGGTGGTCCGCCCTCGGCGAGCTGGACGGCGCGTCCGGCTGGGACGCCGACGCGTGGGCGGACGCGCTGGAGCCGTACTTCGACGAGCACGACGAGCTCCGGACCGGCCCGGACGCCCGCGGGCCGCGGTTCCTGATGATCACCGAGCACGAGGGCCGCTGGGAAGCCAGGCAGATCTTCGACGACCCGGCCGGCGACGGCGACTGGGGCTTCACCGCGGAGATCGACCTGACCGAGTCCGACGAGATCGGCGCGGCCGCGGTGCGCGTGCTCGACGTCGGCCAGCTCTAGCGCGGCTAGTCCGCCTCCCCGCGCTTCCATGTGTGGGTTGCGTTCCGAGGAAGGTGCGGGTGTCGAGGTGGATTGTGGCTGGGTGCCGTCACGTTCCCCTGAGGTAACTGTTGGGCGAGCCAAGACCTTGCACAAAGATCCACGGGACAGGCTCTAGCTGGCGCGGGGCGTCCGCGCGTTCAGCAGTTCGGTGGTTGCCTCCCACAGGCGCTGCTCCCGGGCGCGGTCGTGGGCGACCGGCCGCACCTCGGTCAGCCTGGTCTTCACCACGAACGCACCGTCGCGCAGGTGTGCCCACTGGTCGTCGAGGGCCATCGCGGCCAGCAGGGGTCCCGAGCGTCGCGGCGTCGACACGCCGGGGACGCGGCCCAGGGCGCGGCTCATCGCCCGGAACGCCGCCGGGGCGCCACGGCCCAGCGCGGTGCCGGGCATCCAGCCCGGTTCGAACACCGACACGCTGATGCCGGCGCCGGCCTGACGCTGCAGCTCGTGGGCGTAGTACAGGATCGCCAGCTTCGCGTTGGAGTAGGCGACGCCGGACGCGGTCATGCCCGGGGCCCGCTCACCGGTGGCCGGGCGGGCGAGCTCGACGGGGTCGGCCCACCTGGCCTCGGGCACGCCCAGCAGCTTGCGCCAGACGTTGGCGTGATAGGTGTTCGAGCCGACCAGCACGACCCGCGCCGGGGCCGTGAACGAGCCGAGCAGGTCGCCGATGAGCTGGGCGTGGGCGAGGTAGTTGACGGCGAAGGTCAGCTCGTAGCCGTCGGGCGAGGCCTGCCGAGTGTCGGGCGACATGACGCCGGCGTTGGCGATCAGCGCGCGCAGCGGCCGTACCGCGCCGGCGGCGAGCAGGTCGCGCACGGTGGCCGCGGCGGCACGGACGTCGGCCAGGCTCGCCAGGTCGCAGCCGATCTCGCGGACACGGGCGCCGCGGGCACGGGCCTCGTCGGCGACCGCGGTCAGGTCCCGTCCGACGCGGCCGACCAGCAGCAGGTCGGGTCGCTGCCCGTGCGGGCGCTCGGCCATGGCCAGCACGGCGTGGCGGCCCAGGTTGCGGGTCGGGCCGGTGATCAGAACAGTTCCGGGTTCGGTCATGTCCCCAGCCTGCGGGTCCGGCCGGGCCGCAGGCAGTCGTCCGGTTTTCGTAGGACTGCCAGGGCCAGGACAAAACCCATGCGGGCGCCCCGATCGGCGGGTCGCGCTAGCGGCGCTGGTCGTCCCGCCATTCGACGGGGTTCCACCGCACCGGCGTGGCGCCGACTCCGTCGAAGGTGATGCCGGCGTCGTTCGACTGCACCAGGCACAGCAGGCGGTGGCCGACCAGCATGGCGCCGCGTGCCGCGGTGGCGATGATGTCGAGGATGACCTGCGCGGCCCGCGGTTCACGGCCGGCGAACGCGTCGTAGCCGGTGAACACGAGGACCGTACCGGTGGCGTCGCGAGCGGCGCCGTACTCGTACCTGGCGACGTCGCGGAGGCAGTCGTTCAACGCGTCGAGGTTGTGGCCGTAGTAGTCCGGGAAGTCGAGCGCGGCCTTGACGTCGCGGTGGAAGTCGGCCTGTGTGGCCCACGTGCCGGCGTCCAGTCGCACCAGTTGGTAGCCGTGGTCCGCCAGCCACTGCGTGGTCTCGGCGAGGACCTCGGGGCGCCAGAACAGCGTCACGGGGCCGTTCACGGCGAGCCGGAACGCCCGGTCGCCGGCGAGGTCCGCGTCGAGGTCGAACGAGGCCACGTGATCAGCGTAGTCAGCCGAGCAGCGCACGCACTTCCCGGTCCGGCACCTGGGTGAAGTCGTCGTACCACTGGCCCACCGCGGAGAAGCTCGCCGGCCTGATCGGGCAGACGATCTCGTCGGCGAGCGGGGCCAGCACGCGCAGCGAGTCCGGCGGCGCGACGGGCACGGCCAGGATGATGCGTGCCGCCCCGATGTGCCGGAGGACCCGCAGCGCGGCGACCACCGTCGCGCCGGTGGCGATGCCGTCGTCGACGAGGATCACGGTTCGGTCGGAGAGGTCCGGGGACGGACCGGGACGCAGGATCGCGGTCCGGTGCCGGATCTCCGCACGCTCCCTCGCGACCTGGTCGGCGACGTCGTCCCAGGTCAGGCCGAGGTCGGCCAGGACAGCGTCGTTCCGGACGGTCACGCCGTCCTCCCCGACCGCACCGACGGCCAGTTCCTCCCGGTCGGGCGCGCCGATCTTGCGCACGAGCACGACGTCCAGCTCGGCGTCGAGCGCGCGGGCGATCTCGGCGGCCACCGGCACCCCGCCCCGGGGCAACCCCATCACGACCGGCTTGGTGCCCCGCAGGTTGGCGAGCCGCGCGGCCAGCACCCGGCCCGCGTCGGCACGGTCTCGGAAGCGCATCGACGTCACCTCCACCTCACAGTGTTACCCGTGGCGGACGGCGATAGTACCGAACATTTGTTCTAGAAGGACGGATCTGGTCGCTAGGTCGTGAAGTAGTGGCCCTTCTCCAGGTCCGCGACCAGTCCGGGCCGCACCGGCTGCCAGCCGAACCGCTCCCGGGTCAACGCGCTCGACACGTGCATGTCGCGGGCGAAGAAATGGCCGACGAAGCCCCAGTGGCCGACCGCGTCCGCGCTGGGGACGGACGTCACCGGCACGTTCAGCTGACGGCCGATGACCTCGGCGATCTCCCGCACGGGAACGCCCTCCTCGGCGACCGGGTGCACGATCGTGCCCGGCGGTGCGGACTCCAGCACCAGCCGGAACAGGTTCGCGACGTCGAGGCGGTGCACGGTCGGCCAGCGGTTGGCGCCGTCACCCGGGTACGCCGACACCCCCTTCTCCCTGGCCGCGGCGATGATGACCGGCACGAAGCCGTGATCACCCTCGCCGTGCACGATCGGGAGCCGCAGGACCGAGGCGCGGACGCCGCGGTCGAGGAACGAGAACGCCGTGCGCTCGGACACGAGTCGCGGCGACGCGGGGTCGACCGGGTCCTCCTCGGTGGCCGCACGCCCCTCCGCGACCGCGGCGGTCGCCGAGGAGACGACCAGGGGCCGGTCAGAGCCCGCGAGCACCTCGCCGAGCGCGGTGACGACCCGCCGCTCCGTCTCCAGCGAGCCGGCGAAGTCGGCCCAGTCGTGGATGAACGCCGTGTGGACCACGCCGTCGGAGTCCGCGGCGCCGCGGCGCAGGCTGTCGAGGTCGGTGAGGTCACCGAGAAGCACCTCGGCGCCGGTCGCCGCCAGTGCCGCGGCCTTCTCCTCGGACCGGGCGAGGCCGACGACCTGGTGGCCCGCGCCGAGCAGTTCACGAACGACGGCGGAACCGACGAAACCGGTCGCGCCGGTGACGAACACACGCATGTACGCGCTCCTTGGGTGGTTCAGGGTCTGTCCGTCCACCGTGCCCCCGCGGGGCACCGAAGATCCAAGACCCGTTCCGAACCACGCAATACGTTCGAGGCATCACCCCAGCTAGACTCGGCAGATGCCCGATCTGGATCTGCGGCTGGTGCGGTACTTCACCGTCGTCGCCGACCACCGGCACTTCGGCCGTGCCGCCGAGGAGCTGCGCGTGGCCCAGCCGTCGCTGAGCCGGCAGATCCGCGCCCTCGAACAGCGGCTCGGCGCCCGCCTGCTGGAACGCGGCCCGCGGGGCACCCAGCTGACCGAGGCCGGCGAGGTCTTCCTCCCGCTCGCCAAGGCGTTGCTGCGGTCCGCCGACCAGGCCGCCGCACGCGCCAGGGCCGCGGCACAGCCCAGCCGGATCACCATCGGCTACATGGGCAACCTCTACGTCACCTCGGCGGTGCGCGAGCTGCGCCACCGACACCCGGACGCGGACGTGCACGTCGCGCACCTGGACTGGAACGAGCCGGGCGAGGCCCTGCTGACGCACCGGGTGGACGCCGCGCTGGCCAGGATGCCGTTCGCGACCGACAAGCTGGACGTGACGGCGCTCTACGACGAGCCCCGCGCGCTGCTCGTGCCGCTGGACCACCGCCTCGCCGGCAAGGAGTCGGTCACCCTCGACGACATCGCCGACGAGCCCCTGCCCCGGGTGCCGAACGCGGACTGGAACGCGTTCTGGCGCGTCGACCCGCGACCGGACGGCCGCCCGGCACCCGACGGCCCCCTGGTCGAGGACCTCCAGGACAAGCTCGAGTACATCGTGTCCGGTCAGGCCGTGGCCATCGTCTCGGCCGGCCTGCGGGCCACCAGCATCCGCCCGGGCCTCACGACGGTCCCCCTGGAGGGCGTCGAGCCGGCACACGTCGTGCTGGCGACCCGCACCGGCGACAAGAACCGCCTGCTCACGGACTTCCGCAGGATCGCCAAGGCACATCTGACCGGCCCTGAACCCTCCTAACCCTTGCGTACTTCGACCAGGAACCGGGAGCTGTGCGCGACGAACGAGCCCGCCGCGGTGATCCTGTCGTGCAGGACGCGGAGCTTGGGCAGGTAGGCGGCCGCGGTGAAGCCGGGTACGAGCCAGATCACCTTGCGCAGGAAGTAGACGACGGCGCCGATGTCGAAGAACTCCATGCGCGGCCGCGCGGTGCGCAGGTCGACCACCTCGAGCCCGGCGGCCTCGGCGCTCGCCCGGGCAGCGTCGGGCTGGCGGCCGTCCCTGGGCCGCGGGCCGAGGAAGAACTCGATCAGTTCGAACACGCTGGCCGGGCCGACCTGCTGCGACAGGTAGGTGCCGCCCGGGGCGAGCACTCGCGCGATCTCCAGCCACCAGACCCGCACCGGGTGCCGGCTCACGACGAGGTCGAAGGCGTTGTCCCGGAAGGGGAACGGCGGATCGTCGCGACTGGCGACCACGGTCGCGCCGCGTGGTCGGAGGTGCTGGCGCGCACGTGCGATGTTGGGCGGCCACGACTCGGTGGCCACGGTCGTCGGCGCGAGCCGGGGCACCCCGGCCAGCACCTCCCCGCCGCCGGTCTGGAGGTCGAGTGCGACCGTCGCGGTGGCCATCCGCTCCCCCATGAGCCGCTGGTATCCCCACGGCGGCCGCTCCTCCGTCGCGCGGCCGTCGAGCCACGAGAAGTCCCAGCCGTCCACGGGAACCGCGTCGGCCTCGGCGATCAGCTCCTCGAACGACATCCGCCGATGGTGGCACGGGTGAGCACCGGGAGGCGCTCCATTTATCCCTCGCCCAGCCAGGTCTCCACGAGGTAGGACTCGATCGAGTCGGGGCGGCCGTCGCCCAGGGCGCGGACCTCGTCGCGGGTGAACCAGCGGGCCTCGGTCAGCTCGTCGTGGTCGACGGTGACGTCGTCGGTGGCCGCGAGGGCGCGAAAGCCGATCATCAGGCCGGACGGGAACGGCCAGGCCTGCGACGCCTGGTAGCCGACGTCGCGCACGCGTACCCCGGCCTCCTCGTTCAGCTCACGGCGCACGGCGTCCTCGAGGCTCTCGCCGATCTCGACGAAACCGGCGAGCGTCGAGTACGACGTCGCACCGCGGTGCTTGGCGAGCAGACACCGCCGGCGGTCGGGGGACTCGACGAGCATGATCACGGCCGGTTCGATGCGGGGGAAGTGCAGCTTGGCGCAGTCCTGGCAGCGGCGCAGGTGACCGGCCTGCTCGGCGGCGGTCCGGCCGCCGCAGGCGCCGCAGAAGCGCTGGTTGCGGGCCCAGTGCAGCATGCCGCGCGCGTAGGCGAGGGTGGCGGCCTCCTGGCGGTCGAGATCGCCGAAGAGCCCGCGGATGTCGACGGCGGCGTCCGCACCGGCCTCCCGCACCGCGGCCTCGGCGTCCAGATCGGACAGATCGGTGGCGAACACCCCCGCCTGCGCCGCGCCGAGGAAGACGACCTCGCGGTCCGTGTGCGGCAGGCTGACCGGGCGCCCGCCGGCCACGAGACACCGGTCCTGCCAGAAGGCGAGGATCTGCCCGTCGTCGAGCGCGCCGGCGAGCCAGTCCGCGTCCGTGCGCGGCCCGCGGTCGAGGGTCAACCCGTTGTACGGCAGTGTGACGTCGCTTGGCACACGTGCCACCCTAGGACTCATGGCGATCGACGACCCGAGCTGTGCGGTGGCACACGGCGAGACTCCAGCCGCCACCGGGACCCGGACCCTGGTGGCGGTGTTCGCGTCGCCGGTGGCGGCCCTGCTGCTCCGCTACGGGCGCGACCTCGGCTACCGGACGGTGCTGGTGGAGCCCGAGCGCGGCCGGGTGACCAACGAGGAGGCCGGTGAGACGACCGTGTTCACCCACGTCCCGGACCTCGACGAGCACGCGGACATCGTGGTGACCGACCACCACCGGGTCGAGCTGGGACCCGTGCTGGCGGAGGCGCTCAAGCAGCCCGCGCGGTGGATCGGGGTCATGGGCAACCCGCGACACCCCGGTCCGCACGTGGCGGCCCTGCGCGAGCTGGGCGTGGCGGACAGCGACATCGCCCGCGTGCACCGCCCGATCGGCCTGAACATCGGCTCGCGCACCCCGCCGGAGATCGCGATCGCCACGCTGGCCGGCCTGATCGCCGACCGCAACGGCAAGCCGGGCGGCTTCGAGTTCTGACCCGTCACACGACGTGGGTGCCGCTCTTCTTGGCCAGCACCCACACGTAATGCCAGGTCGTCTCACAAGGAACTGACGGGTTCTTCTCCGCGGCGGCGTTCATGTAGCTCCACAAACCACCACCGCTCGCGCTGAGCGCGGTGATCGCGGCCGCGAGAACCGACCCGTACACGGCCACCAGCATCGTGGCCACCGATCCGACGGCCAATCCGGTCACGGCGACGGACCTCTTCCGGCGAAGCTGCTTCATCTCCGAACGTGCGGCGCGGACCTGCTCCCTGATCTGCACGCCCAACTTCGCGATCTCCAGGTCTGACTGGACCGCGTTCAGCGACTGATCCATTTCCAGGAAGGTCCTGCGTAAGAAGTCACGAAAAGCCGAGTACGAGTCGAACTCCTCGATAGTGATCTTGCTGAAGTCCCGGATGCCCACCCCATCCATGAACGGCAGGTCTATCTGCAGCAGCGGTCGCACGAGATGACTCTTGGTGGGCCACACGTCGGACATGTCCACCGCCCGGCCGTCGCGAACGAGGAAGTCGACCGCCTTGGCCCGTTCCGCGGTGCCGAAGTGCTGCAGATACGGCTCGCGCCGCTCGCCGACGTGGTGCGTCACCACCGAGTAGCTGGGCAGATACCAGACCAGACCGGCTTCGAGCAGGTCGCGCGCACCGAGCAGCCACCGGCCCAGTTCGTCCAGGTCCGGACAGTGCATGCCGTAAACCCTGGCGCTTTCTCCCTGCCTGACGTCGTGCTCGCGCTGCTGCGCCCGCCATTCGGCGACCGCGTAGTTCGAGTCGGCGACGGTGTACCTGGGGGCGCTGTATTCCAGGCCCTTTCTCCTGCTCTCGCCGATACCGTGATAGGTGCCGGTCCAGTCGTGGCAGAGCAGCAGCGTGTCCGACACCAGAGCGGCACGCTTGGTGAGTTGTTCGAAATCTTCCCTTCCCGCCGACAAGCTGATGTGATACCGGGACCTGGACAGCTCGATCGCGTTGTCCAGACTTTCCCTGATGCGATCCCACTGGAACGCGCCATAACTCTTGGCAACGCCTTCGGGCCTGATCTCACGAAGCGACCGGAAGAACTGCTTCATCTGACGCGCGACGATCTCGTTCTCGACGACCGACCGGCGGGGGAACATGCCACCAGGATAGGCCGAGTCGTCACCGAAGGTGCCCGAACAGCGGCATCATCACCCGCTCGGGTCTTGCCAACGACAACCGCGCGGTTGCCGGCGCCGCAACCGCGCGGTAACTTACTAAGCGCTTGCTTAGTTCGCCGAACCGAAGGAGAACCCGTGGCCCCGTCCCGTGTCGCGATCGTCACCGGCGCTGCTCGTGGCATTGGCGCCGCCATCGCCAAGCGTCTTGCCCAGGACGGCTTCGCGGTCGGTGTGCTCGATCTGGTCGAGGACAACTGCAAGGACACCGTCGCCGCCATCCAGGGCGCCGGCGGCAAGGCGCTGGCCCTCGGTGCCGACGTCTCGAACGCCGAGCAGGTAACCGCGGCCGTCGGCAAGGCCGCCGACGAGCTGGGCCCGCCGACCGTGCTGGTCAACAACGCCGGGATCCTGCGCGACAACCTGATCTTCAAGATGACCGAGGACGACTGGGACCTGGTCCTGAACGTCCACCTCCGCGGCGCGTTCCTGATGACCCGCGAGGTGCAGAAGTACCAGACCGAGCAGGGCTTCGGTCGCATCGTCAACCTGTCCAGCACCTCCGCGCTCGGCAACCGCGGGCAGGTCAACTACTCCGCGGCCAAGGCCGGCATGCAGGGCTTCACCAAGACCCTCGCCATCGAGCTGGGTAAGTTCGGCATCACCGCCAACGCGATCGCGCCCGGGTTCATCGAGACCGACATGACCGCGGCGACCGCGGCACGCATGAACGTCGACTTCGAGCAGTTCAAGGAGGGCGCGGCCGCCGCGATCCCCGTGCGGCGGGTCGGGCAGCCGGAGGACGTCGCGGCCGTGGCGTCGTTCCTCGCGAGCGAGGAGTCCGGGTTCGTGTCCGGCCAGGTGATCTACGTGGCCGGCGGGCCACAGGACTGAGGGCGTCATGCGGATCTTCGCCAACCTCGACGAACTGGCCACGGTCAAGGGCGAGCACCTCGGCCACGGCGAGTGGCACACCGTCACCCAGGAGCAGGTCGACCAGTTCGCCGACGCGACCGGTGACCACCAGTGGATCCACGTCGACACCGAGAAGGCCGCACACGGGCCCTTCGGCGCGACGATCGCCCACGGATACCTGACGTTGTCCCTGATCCCCTTCCTGGGCAAGGAGATCATGCGCGTCGACGGCATCTCGATGGGCATCAACTACGGGCTCGGCAAGGTCCGGTTCCCGGCCGTCGTGCCGGTCGGCTCGCGGGTGCGGGCCGGCGTCGAGCTGATCGACCTCACCGACCGGCAGCAGGGCAAGCAGGTCACCTTCCGGTGGACCATCGAGGTCGAGGGCGGCGACAAACCGGCCTGCGTCGCCGAGACGATTGTGGTGTATGTGCCGTGAGCGGAGCTTGCGGAGCGAATCGCCGACACTCACGCTGGCACCTCAGCCGCGGAGTGCGCCGGTGGAGCGGAGCCTGCGGAGCGTTCCGGCGCGACGCAGCGGATGAGGGGGCGGCGTGAACGAGAACGAGCTGCGGGAGCTGGCGGCTGACTTCCTCAGCAAGAACGACCCGAACTCCATGGACCGCCTGGACTTCCTCCGTGCGCGGTTCGACGCCGGGCTCGCCTGGGTGCACTTCCCCACCGGGCTGGGCGGGCTCGGGCTTCCCCGCCACCTGCAGTCCGTTGTGGACCAGGAGCTGAGGGGCGCGCCGGACAACGACCCTCGCCGCATCGGCATCGGGTTGGGCATGGCCGCGCCGACGATCCTCGCCTTCGGCACGGACGAGCAGAAGCAGCGTTACCTCCGTCCACTGTGGACCGGCGAGGAGGTGTGGTGCCAGCTGTTCTCCGAGCCGGGCGCCGGCTCCGACCTCGCCGCCGCGGGGACGCGGGCGGTGCGCGACGGGGAAGACTGGCGGGTGACCGGGCAGAAGGTCTGGACGTCCAGCGCGCACAACGCCCGCTTCGCGATCCTCCTGGCGCGGCACGACCCCGACCTGCCCAAGCACGCCGGGCTCACGTACTTCATCCTCGACATGACCGACCCGGGCGTGGAGGTCCGGCCGCTGCGCCAGATCACCGGCGAGGCGGAGTTCAACGAGGTCTTCATGACCGACGCGCGGGTGCCGGACGCGAACCGGCTGGGCGCGGTCGGCGAGGGCTGGAAGGTCGCGCAGACCACCCTGATGAACGAGCGGGTCGCCATCGGCAGCCGGCCGGCCGCGGGCGGCAGCATGGTCGACGTGGTCACCCGGACCTGGCGCGAGCACGCGGACGGCCACACCCCCGAGCTGCAGGACCGGCTGCTCGACCTGTGGGTCCAGTCGGAGGCGTTCGGGCTGGCGGGCGAGCGGCTCCGGCAGCAGCTGGCGGTCGGCGCGCCCGGACCGGAGGGCTCGGCGATGAAGCTCGCGTTCGCGCGGCTCGCGCAGCAGCTGAGCGGGCTCGAGGTCGAGTTGCTCGGCGCCGACGGCCTGCGCTACGACGACTGGACCATGCGCCGCCCGGAGAAGGTCGAGTTCACCGGCCGCGGGGCGGGCTACCGCTACCTGCGCGCCAAGGGCAACTCCATCGAGGGCGGCACGTCCGAGGTGCTGCGCAACATCATCGCCGAGCGGGTGCTCGGCCTGCCGGCGGAGCCCCGCACGGACACCAAGGTCGCGTGGAAGGACCTGCCGCGATGAACCTGCTGTACACCGAGGTCGAGACCGATCTGCGGGCGAGCGTGAAGGACCTGCTCACCGACCGCGCCCAGCCGGCCGCGGTGCTCGCGCGGTGCGAGACCGACGAACCGTACGACCTCGACCTGTGGCGGGCGCTGACGGGCCTCGGTGCCGCGTCGCTGCACGTGCCGGAGGAGCTGGGCGGGCAGGGCGCGTCGCCGCGGGAGACCGCGGTGGTCATGGAGGAGCTGGGCCGGTTCGTCGCGCCCGTGCCGTTCCTCGGCAGCGCGGTCCTCGCGACGACCGCGTTGCTGGGCTGCAAGCCGACCGACGAGGTCCGCGGTCTGCTCGACGCGCTGGGCGCCGGTTCGACCGTCGCCACGCTCGCCGTTTCCCTCGCCACGACACCGGGTTCGGCCGTGACCGGGGTGCGGTCCGGCGACGACGGGCTGTCCGGGCGGGTGCGTTCGGTGGCCGACGCGTCGGTCGCGGACCTGTTGCTGGTGCCCGCCGCGGGGGCCGACGGCCTGGAGCTGCACGCCGTTTCCGTTGAGCAGCAGGGGGTCTCGGTCGAACCGGTGCCCTCGCTGGACCTGACCCGCCCGGTCGCGGACATCGCGCTCGACGGCGCGTCCAGCACGTTGCTCGCCGGCACGGAGTCCGCGGAGACCGCGGTGGACGGTGCACTGTGGACGGCCGCCGGCCTGCTCGCGTCCGAGCAGCTCGGGGTCGCCGAGTGGTGCCTGGACACGACCGTCGCCTACCTCAAGGAACGGCACCAGTTCGGTCGCCCGGTGGGCTCGTTCCAGGCCTTGAAGCACCGGCTGGCGGACGTGTGGCAGGAGCTGGTGCTCGCGCGGGCGGTCGCCCGGAACGCGGCCGACGCCCCGGGCCGGACCTCGGCGTCGCTGGCGAAGGCGCTGTGCTCGACGGTGGCGGTGCACGCCGCGGAGGAGGCCGTGCAGCTGCACGGCGGCATCGGGATGACGTGGGAGCACCCGGCACACCTCTACCTCAAGCGCGCCAAGGCGGACTCGGTCGCACTGGGCACGGCGGGGCGGCACCGGCAGCTGCTGGCACCGCACGCCGACATCGTCCTGTGAAGCAAGCGCGCGGCGCGTCGGGGCCGAGCGGGGCGAACCGTTGACCTCGGACGAGCTGCCCGAGGATCTGTGGCCGGAGGTGCGGCCGGACGCCGCCCGCCGGCTGATGGCGGCCGCCGTCGAGTCGTTCGCGGCACGTGGCTACCACGCCACGACGACCCGCGACATCGCGACGGCGGCCGGCATGTCCCCGGCCGCGCTGTATGTGCACTTCCCGGCGAAGTCGGCGGTGCTGTTCGCGATCAGCCGCAGCGGCCACGAACGCACACTGCGGCTGGTCCAGACCACTATGGCCGAGCACGCGGACCCGGTCGACGCCACCCGCACCCTGGTCGAACGTTTCGTGGCCTGGCACGCGAGACGGCACGTGGTCGCCCGCGTGGTGCAGCACGAGCTGGACGCCCTGACGCCGGACGACCACAAGGTGGTGCTGGAGCTGCGCCGCACCACCGAGGGTCTGGTCCGCGATCTGGTCACGCGCGGGGTGGCGGCGGGCGCGTTCACCGTCCCGGACGTCCGGACGGCCGCCCGCGCGGTGCTGTCCCTGGGGATCGACGTGGCGCGGTGGTACTCCCCCAGCAGCAGGCCGTCGCCGGAGGTGCTGGGCAAGCAGTACGGGGAGCTGGTGCTGAACATGCTCGGCTACACCAGCTGAACCGTCACGCCTTCCGCCTCGAACGCCGACACCACGTCGGCGGGGGCGGCGTGGTCGGTGATCAGGGCGTCGATGGCCGGCGGCGGGCAGATGCGGGCGAAGGCGTACAGGCCCAGCTTGGAGCTGTCGGCCACGACCACCACGCGGCGGGCTCGTTGGGCCATCAGGTGGTTGATGCTCGCCTCGCCCTCGTGGTGGGCGTAGGCGCCGTGGACGGGGTCGACCGCGTCCACACCGAGGAACACCACGTCCATCGTGATCTCCTCCAGGATGTGGGTGGCCAGGGGACCGCTCAGCTCGAACGACGCCGGGCGCGCCACGCCGCCGGTCAGGACGATCTTGACGTGCGGGCGGACGGCCAGTTCGGCCGCGATGTTCAACGCGTTGGTCACCACGGTCACGGTCGGTTCGTCGACGCCGTTCAGCTCCGGCAGCAGCGCCAGCGCCCTGGCCACCTCCGTCGTCGTGGTGCCGCCGTTCAGGCCGACCACGCTCCCCCGCGCCACCGCGGCGGCCGCGGCCCGGCCGATGCGTTCCTTCTCCGAGGCGTGGCGGGCCGTCCGGTAGCGCAGCGGCAGGTCGTAGGCGACGTTGTTGGGCACGGCACCACCGCGGGTCCTGGTCAGCAGCTGCTGGTCGGCGAGGTGGTCGAGATCACGGCGGATCGTCGCGGCGGAGACCGACAGCTCGGCGGCTACGTCGTCCACGTCGACCTTGCCGCGCTGCCCGAGCAGGTCCAGGAGGGTGCTCAGCCGCTCGTGTCGGTCCACATGCTGCAATGTAGCCCCGACTACCAGCGAAGGCGGTGACATGGACCGGCTCGTCGCGGCCATCGACGTCGGCGGGACGTCGATCAAGTCGGCTCTCGTGGCCGAGGACCTGCACGTGGTGCACACGCTGCGCACCCCGACCCGGCGCGTGGACGGCGCCGTCGACGTCGGCCAGATCGTCGAGCTGATCGACCAGCTGCGCGCCGAGGCCGGGGACGCCACCGTCGTCGGCGCCGGGGTCGCCGCGCCGGGGATCATCGACGAGCGGCTCGGTGTGGCGCGGGCCGCGGTCAACCTCGGCTGGCGGGACCTGCCGCTGCGCCAACAGGTCGCCGACGCGGCCGGGCTGCCCGTCGCGCTCGGGCACGACGTGCGGACAGGCGGCCTCGCCGAGTTCACCGTCGGCGCGGCGACCGGGGTGCGCAACGGCATGTTCATGCCCATCGGCACGGGCATCGCGGCCGCGTTCCTCGTCGACGGGCACCGGCTCGACGCGGACGGGTACGCCGGCGAGATCGGGCACATCGTCGTGGACCCGGGCGGCGCGGTCTGCGGGTGCGGCACGCGCGGGTGCCTGGAGACCGTCGCGTCGGCCGCCTTCATCGCGCGGCGCTACGCCGAACGCAGCGGCAAGCCGGTCACCAGGGCGGTCGACGTCGCGGCCGCGGTCGTCGCGGGCGACCCGGACGCGGTGTCGGTGTGGGAGCGCGCGATCGACGGGTTGGCGGCCGCGCTGACCACGGCGGTCACGCTGCTGGCGCCGGAGGTCATCGCGATCGGCGGCGGCCTGTCCGAGTCGGGGGACACCCTGCTCGCGCCGCTGCGTGCATCGCTGGTCGGGCGCATGGCGTTCCAGCGGATGCCGACGCTCGTGCGGGCCGCGCTCGGCGACAACGCCGGCTGCATCGGCGCGGGGATCCTCGCCTGGCGGGCGGCATCGTGATCCTCACCGTCACGCTCGACGAGGACCTCGCCGTGGCGCGGGCACTGCGCGGGCTCGGCCTCGAGGTCATGGTCACCGGGCTCGTCCGCGATCAGGCCCTGCGCCGGGACGCCCTGGCCGCCGGGCTGCGGGAGTCGCTGTTCGAGCTGACCGGGCCGACCCTGTCCATCTCGGACTGGGCGGACTTCGTCGGCGGCTTCTACGCGCTGGCCGCCCGCGCGTCGGTCGTCGTGCTGTCCGGCGGACTGCCGGAGGAACTGCCGGACGACGCGTTCGCACAGCTGATCCGCACCACCGGCACCCCGGTGGTCCTGTGGACCTCCGCTCCGCCGCCGCACGCCGGGATCGCCGCGCGGCCGGCCGCGGTGGCCACGAGCATGGCGGAGCTGACCAGGACCGTGACCGAGATGGAGGAGCTCCATGCTCACCCCGACCGCTGACATCGTCGACACCGCGAAGAAGTCCGGCCGCGGGGTCGGCGCGTTCAACGTGATCCAGCTCGAGCACGCGGAGGCCATCGTCGCGGGCGCCGAGGCGGCCGGGGCGCCGGTGGTGCTGCAGATCAGCGAGAACGCGGTGCGCTACCACGGGTCGCTGGAACCGTTGGGACGGGCCACGTTGGCGGTGGCGGGTGCGTCGTCGGCCCAGGTGGCCGTGCACCTGGACCACGCGACGGACGTCTCCCTCGTGCGGCAGGCGGTCCAGCTGGGCTTCGGGTCGGTCATGTACGACGCGTCGGTGATGTCCTACGCGGACAACGTGGCGGCGACCGCGGCGGTGGTGCGGGAGTGCCACGAGCACGGCGTGTACGTCGAGGCGGAGCTGGGTGAGGTGGGCGGCAAGGACGGCGTGCACGCGCCGGGCGTCCGCACCGACCCGGCCGAAGCGGCCGAGTACGTCGGCGCCACCGGGATCGACGCGCTGGCGGTGGCCGTCGGCACCTCGCACGCGATGCTGACCAGGGACGCGACCGTCGACTTCGGACTGGTCGAGCGGCTGGCCGCGGCCGTGCCGGCGCCGCTGGTGCTGCACGGCTCGTCCGGCGTGCCGGACGAGCACCTGCGCCGCGCGGTGGCCGCCGGCATGACGAAGGTGAACATCGCGACGCAGCTGAACAAGGCGTTCACCGCCGCGGTGCGGGACTTCCTCGCCGCCGACCCGTCCGTGGTGGACACGCGGAAGTACCTCGGCGCGGGCCGCGACGCGGTGGCCGAGGAGGTGGCGCGGCTCCTCCGGATCCTGGTGGGTTGAGTGGTCTTGACACACTATATGCCGACCGAGCTATATTGCCGTCATGGCATCAACGTTCGAGGTGCTGGCGGAGCCCCGGCGCCGGGAGATCC
>NZ_JBJMIE010000094.1:0-5596 GCF_045807065.1 Actinophytocola sp.
CGCTCGTCGCGCGCCGTCACAAAATCGAGATGGCGTGGTCGATCGCCATCGTCGATCGGCACCTTCGCCGTACGGAACGCCTCGTGACGGGTCAGGCTCGCGCCCGTCAGGCTGGCGAAACGGTCCGCGACGGCAAGTGCATCACCCTCGACCACGAGGTCAAGGTCCTCCACCGGTCGCCCCAGCAATAGGTCGCGGACAGGACCGCCGACGAGATACGCCGGTATTCCGAGGTCAGAGATGATCGCGATGGCCTGGTGAAGGGCCAGGTGCAGCGACGGCGGGAGTGCACGCTCCAGGGCCGTCCGGAGGTCGGATGTGCCAGACACCTGCATCGCCCGCTTCCTAGAGCACACCTTTGGTCGATGGAATCTGGCCTGCGATGCGTTCGTCGATGCGCGTTGCGGCGTCTAGCGCGCGCGCGAACGCTTTCCACAGCCCTTCGATCTTGTGGTGGTCGTTCCTGCCATACTCGACCCGCAAGTGCAATGTGATACGGGCATGGATCGCAATGGTCTCGAAGATATGCCAGACCAGATCTGTCGCCAGGTCGCCCACTCTATCACTTGTCGTGAGAGCTTGGTTCGCGACCCCCTGCCTTCGCTCCGTTCCGGTCTGCCTTTCGGCTTTCCGGCCCGTTCCGCGCTGGCAGAGATAAAGTTACACGGCGGCGAAACCCCGGTTTCACCCACCCCCCCTTAACTGCGTTCGCGCAGGTCAGGGGGCAGTTTCAACGCCGGCGACCGTCCGCTTGCCGCGACGCACCACGAGCCAGCGCTCGTGCAGGAGGTCCGCGGACGACGGTCGCCAGTCCTCGTCGGCGACTTTTGAGTTGTTCACGTACGCCCCGCCCTCCTTCACGACGCGACGGGCGGCGCCCCGGCTCTCGGCGACCCCGGACGACACCAGCAGGTCGACGATCGTCGGCGAGTCGGCCAGCCGGACCTTGCCCGTCGGCACCTCCGCCATGGCGGCGTCGAGCGTCGACGCGTCCAGGTCGCGCAGGTCCCCGCGCCCGAACAGCGCACCGCTCGCGATGACCACCTGCTCGGTGGCCCGCGGACCGTGCACCAGCGTGGTCAGCTCCGCGGCCAGCCGGCGCTGGGCGGCACGCAGGTGCCGTCGCTCCCTGCTGTCCTCCTCCAGCGCGTCGATCTCCTCGCGCGACAGGAAGGTGAACATCCGGAGGTACCGCATGACGTCCGCGTCGCCGACGTTCACGAAGTACTGGTACCAGGCGTACGGGGATGTCAACGCCGGATCGAGCCAAACATTCCCGCCGCCGGTCGACTTGCCGAACTTCCTGCCCTCCGCGTCCGTGACCAGCGGCGTCGTCATCGCGTGGACGGCGTGCGCCTCGACGCGGCGGATCAGCTCGACCCCGCCGATGATGTTGCCCCACTGGTCCGAGCCCCCGACCTGCAGCGCGCAGCCGTAGCGCCGGTGCAGCTGCAGGTAGTCGTTCGACTGGAGGAGCAGGTAGCTGAACTCGGTGAACGACATGCCGTCGGTGTCCAGCCGCCGCCTGACAGTCTCCCGCGCGAGCATCACGTTGATCGAGAAGTGCTTGCCGATGTCCCGCAGGAACTCCAGCACGGGCAGGTCGCCGGTCCAGTCCAGGTTGTTGGCGATGACCGCGCCCCTCGGCGAGTCGTCGAAGTCGACGAACCGCTCGAGCTGCCCGCGGATCCGCTCGGACCACTCGGCGACCACGTCGGCGGACTGGAGCCTGCGCTCCCCCACGTCCCTCGGGTCACCGACCATCCCGGTCGCCCCGCCGGCGAGCACGATCGGCCGGTGCCCAGCCTGCTGGTAGCGGCGGAGCATGAGCAGCGGCACCAGGTGACCGGCGTGCAGGCTGGGTGCGGTCGGGTCGAACCCCGCGTAGAGGGTGACCACGCCGGCGTCCAGTTCCTTGCGCAGCGCGTCGGGGTCGGTGGACTGCGCGATCAACCCGCGCCAGGTCAGCTCGTCGAGAATGTGCTCCGTCACGAGCTCAGTGTCTCGTACCTGCTCAACGCGTTTGTCGGCGAGCCGCCTTGCCTCCGCGGCGGTACACGCTGACGGCGGGTGAGCCCTCGACCCAGAACCGCCACGGGACGTCCATGGCCACCGCGACCCCCACCCGCGGGCCCGCGTGGATGCGCTCCGGCGGCACCGGTTGACCGGCGAACAGCCGGACCGGCGACGCCGGGTCGGTGAGGTCGAGGCCGTTGTGCTCGCGTTCCAGCCCGAGCACGGACGTCAGCCGCGCCGGCCCCTTGGCCAGTTCGGTGTCGCTGCGGGCAGCCGGTCGCCGGACCCGTGCCTCCGCCAGCCCGCTGACCACCTCGCCGGCACGCAGCAGGACGGCGCCGGGCACCCCGTCGGTCAGGCAGACGACGTTCGCGCAGAAGTGCATGCCGTACACGAAATACACGTACAGGTGACCGGCCGGGCCGAACATCACCTCGTTGCGCGGTGTCCGGCCTCGGTAGCAGTGCGACGCGGGGTCGTCGCCGCCCCGGTACGCCTCCACCTCGACCAGCCGAACGCGCACGGTGCCGGCCTCGAGCACGCAGCCGAGCAGGAGCTTGGCGGCGTCGACGGGGTCGACGGCCAGCTCCTCCCTGGTGAGCTGCCGCTCCAACGGCACGGCCACGGACATGTGTTCGACCCTATACGGATACGGATTGCCGTCTCGCCGCCGGCAGGCAGAGCGGCGCGGAGAGCGTGAGCACGACCGCGCCGACCACCATCGCGACGCCGGCCAGTGCGTTCGGCGTGATCGCACCGAAGGAGAAGGCGGGGTGCGTCATCATCGAGTTCATCGGGGTCACGGTCGTGCGGTGCGCGGCGGTCACCTCGCGGAGCAGCAGCGCTGGTGACCATGCCGAAGCCCCGGCACAGCTCCACCCCGAGTCGTGCACAACAATCATGCGGAATCTTCCGGGACCGGTCCCGGGGTCCAGGCGGCACAGTCATGGCAACTCGGGAGGCACGCGTGAAGGTTCGTTACAACCCGGTCGTCGGCGTCGTCATGGTGGTGCTCGGCGCCGTCTGCCTGTTCCTGGGTCTGTGGCTCATGGCGCTGGGCGAGTTCAACGCGTCGGTGCTCGTCGGCGCGCTGGTGACGCTGCTCGGCATCCTCTACCTGGTGCGCCCGTACTTCTGGGTGTCCTCCTCGGCGGTCGAGCTGAGAGCCGTGGTCGGCCCGGTGCGGCGCACGTTCCCGTTCCGGACGCTGGAGGTCGACGGGAGCAAGCTGGTGGCCGTCAACGACGGTGACCGGAAGAAGCTCCCGGTCACGCGGTGGATGGCGCACTCGGGCGACTGGGCCGCCGCCGTCGAGCGCGCCACCCGGCGTTAGGCGGCCCACTCCCGGATGCCGGTGAGCACCTCGTCGAGCCGGGCACGCTGCTCGGCGACGCGCGCCGGGGCCGTGCCGCCGTACGCGTCGCGCGAGGTGATCGAGCCGTCGACGGTCAGCACGTCACGCACCTCGGGCGAGAGGGCGGGGTGCACGCCGACCAGTTCGGCGTCGGTCAGCTCGTCGAGGCCGACGCCGCGGGACTCGGCGATCCGCACACACTCCCCCGCCGCCTCGTGGGCGACGCGGAACGGCACGCCCTGGCGCACCAGCCACTCGGCGATGTCGGTGGCCAGGGTGAACCCGGCGGGCGCCAGCTCGGTCAGGCGCGCGGTGTCGAACCGGAGCGTGCGCAGCATCCCGGCCATGGCGGGCAGGAGCAGCCCCAGCTGGTCGACCGAGTCGAACAGCGGCTCCTTGTCCTCCTGCAGGTCCCGGTTGTAGGCCAGCGGCTGGGCCTTGAGCACGGCCAGGAGCCCGGTCAGGTTGCCGATGAGCCGGCCCGACTTGCCGCGGGTCAGCTCGGCGACGTCCGGGTTCTTCTTCTGCGGCATGATCGACGACCCCGTCGCCCAGGCGTCGTCGAGCGTCGCGTAACGAAACTCCGCCGTCGTCCAGATGATCACCTCCTCGGCGATCCTGGACAGGTTCACCCCCAGCATGGCCAGGCAGAAGGCCATCTCGGCGGCGAAGTCGCGGGACGCCACGCCGTCGATGGAGTTCGCGACGGCCGCGTCGAAGCCCAGCTCCTTGGCCACGGCGTCCGGGTCGAGACCGAGCGACGAGCCGGCGAGCGCACCCGACCCGTACGGGGACACCGCGGCGCGCCGGTCCCAGTCGCGGAGGCGGTCCACGTCCCGCAGCAGCGCCTGGACGTGCGCGAGCAGGTGGTGGGCGAGCAGCACGGGCTGGGCGTGCTGGAGGTGGGTGCGGCCCGGCATGACGGCGGTCGGGTGCTGGTCGACCTGGTGCAGCAGCGCCTCGACGACGTCGGTCACGCCCAGTGCGACGACTCGGGCGGCGTCCCGCAGGTACATCCGGAACAGCGTCGCGACCTGGTCGTTGCGGGACCGGCCGGCCCGGAGCTTGCCGCCGAGGTCCGGACCGGCACGTTCGATGAGCCCGCGTTCCAGGGCGGTGTGGACGTCCTCGTCGCCGGGTGCGGCCGTGAACTCGCCGGCGGCGACGTCGTCCGCGAGGGAGTCCAGCGCGGCGAGCATGCCGGACAACTCCTCGTCGGTCAGCAGCTTGGCCTTGTGCAGCACGAGCGCGTGGGCGCGCGAGCCGGCGATGTCGTACTGGGCGAGCTTCCAGTCGAAGTGGGTCGAGACGGACAGCGCGGCCATCGCGTCGGCCGGCCCGGACGAGAAGCGGCCACCCCACAGTGCCCTAGACATGCTGGTCCCGCTTCGCGGCGATCTTCGACGGCAGGCCCCACAGCTGCACGAAGCCCTTGGCGAGCGACTGGTCGAACGTGTCACCCTCGTCGTAGGTGGCCAGGTTGAAGTCGTACAGGGACTGCTCGGACCGCCGCCCGTTGACGACGGCGCGGCCGCCGTGCAGGACCATCCGGATCTCGCCGGAGACGTGCTCCTGGGACCTGGCGATGAAGGTGTCCAGGGCGTCCTTCAGCGGCGAGAACCACAGGCCGTCGTAGACCAGCTCGCCCCATCGCTGCTCGACCTGCCGCTTGAACCGGGCGAGGTCGCGCTCGACCGTGACGGCCTCCAGCTCCTGGTGCGCGGTGATCAGGGCGAGCGCACCGGGCGCCTCGTAGACCTCGCGGCTCTTGATGCCGACCAGCCGGTCCTCGACCATGTCCAGCCGGCCGACGCCCTGCGCGCCCGCGCGGCGGTTCATCTGCTGGATGGCCTGCAGGACGGTCACCGTCTCCCCGTCGATGGCGACGGGAACGCCCTTGTCGAAGGTGATGACCACCTCGTCGGCGTCGCGGGGCTCGGCCGGGTTGTCGGTGTAGGAGTAGACGTCCTCGATGGGGCCGTTCCAGATGTCCTCGAGGAAGCCGGTCTCGACGGCCCGGCCCCAGACGTTCTGGTCGATGGAGTACGGCGACTTCTTCGTGGTCTCGATCGGCAGCTCGTTGCGCTCGGCGTACTCGATGGCCTTGTCCCGGGTGAGGGCGAGGTCGCGGACGGGCGCGATGCAGCGCAGCTGCGGCTCGAGCGCGGCGATGCCCACCTCGAAGCGCACCTGGTCGTTGCCCTTGCCGGTGCAGCCGTGGGCGAC
>NZ_JBJMIE010000095.1:0-7325 GCF_045807065.1 Actinophytocola sp.
ACGTGGCTCGCGGCCACCGAGCGGACGCCGCTGTACGCCACCTTCCACGGCTACCGGCCGCTGGTGGCGGACGGGATCCGGATCGACTGGATCCTGGCGCGCGGGGTCACCGTGCGGGCCGCCGCCATCGACACCTTCTCACTCGACGGGCGGTTCGCCTCCGACCACCTGCCCGTGCAGGCGTTGATCGCCCTTTGACTGACGGCTGACGCTGTCAAGAAGAACAAGACTGCAGTTCGCGCGGACGGGAGGGCAGGCTGTCCGGCATGACCGAACTCGCTGCTGAGCAGGAGTATGTGAACGTCCTCTACGCCCGCCTCGACGCGTTGCGGGAGCAGGCGGCCGCCGCGCTCGCCCGCGGGCACGCCACGCCGGTGTGGCGGGCGGAGCTGGCCAGGCTCGAGGCGGTCGAGGACGGGCTGTGCTTCGGCCGGCTGGACCTGACCGGCGGCCGACGCGTCTACGTCGGCCGCATCGGGCTGTTCGAGGACGAAGACAAGACGGCTGGCGAGACGGCTGGCGAGACGGCTGGCGGGGCGGCTGGCGAGGAGACCGACGAGCCGCTGCTGGTGGACTGGCGCGCGCCCGTGGCCAGGCCGTTCTACACCGCGACCGCCGCCGAGCCGGGCGAGGTCCTGCGCCGGCGGCGGATCACCACGCGCGGCCGGACCGTCGTCGCACTGGACGACGAGCTGCTCGACGCGGACGCGCCCACGGACGGGCTGGTCGGCGAGGCCGCGTTGCTCGCCGCGGTCACGGCCGAGCGGACGGGCCGGATGCGGGACATCGTCAACACCCTGCAGGCCGAGCAGGACCGGATCATCCGGGACGAGCCAGGGGGCGTGCTCGTCGTGCAGGGCGGCCCGGGCACGGGCAAGACGGCCGTCGCGCTGCACCGGGTGGCGTACCTGCTGTACACGCACGAGCACCTGCGCACCCGCGGCGTGCTCGTCGTGGGGCCCAGCCGGGTGTTCCTCTCCTACATCGGCCAGGTGCTGCCCGGGCTCGGCGAGAACCGGGTGGTGACGGCGACCGTGCCAGACCTCGTGCCCGACCTCGTGCCCGGGGTCGTGGTGAGCCGGGTGGACCCGCCGGCGGTGGCCGCGCGCAAGGGACGGGCGGAGGAGGCGTCCCGGCTGGCCGCGGCGGTGCGGGCCGCCGTGCGGGTGCCGGAGGAGTCGGTGGAGGTCGAGTTCGAGCAGCAGGTCCTGCGGCTGGACCCGTCGGCGATCCGCTGGGCGGTGCGCAGGGCCAGGACGGCCGGGTTGCCGCACAACCAGGCCCGGCTGGTGTTCCAGCGGGAGGTCGTGGGCACGCTCACCCGCGAGCTGGTCGACCGGATGGAGGCCGTCGTGTACTCCGAGGCCGGCGAGGCGCTCGACGGCGGCAGTGCCGACGGCCGGCTCGGCGAGGCCGACCTGCGTGCGCTCGCGGCGGCGGGCGTGGTGGTCGGGTCCGACGAGGACGAGGGGCCGCGCACCATCCTCGACGAGGTCGACCGGACCGCCCTCCGCACGGCACTGCTCGCCGACGCCGGCGTGTCGTCGGCACTCGACGAGCTGTGGCCGCCGCTCGTCCCCGCGGACGTGGTGCCGGGGCCGTGGAGCGCCGAGGACGTCCCGCTGCTGGACGAGGCGGCCGCGCTGGTCGGCACGAGCGTGCCGGTGTACGGGCACGTCGTCGTCGACGAGGCGCAGGAGCTGTCCGAGATGGACTGGCGGATGCTGGTTCGCCGCTGTCCCAGCAGGTCCATGACGATCGTGGGCGATCTGGCCCAGACCGGGAGCGCGGGCGGCGCGGTGTCGTGGGAGCGGGTGCCGCGACCGCACCGGCTCGCACAGCTCACCGTCAACTACCGCACGCCCGCCGAGATCATGGCGGTGGCGGCGGAACTGCTCGCCGCGCACCACCCGTCGCTGCGGCCGCCGCGGTCCGTGCGGTCGAGCGGCGAGGTGCCGTGGCGGCTGCGCACGGACGACGTGCCGGGTGCCCTCGCCGACCTTGTGCACGCGCACGCCGAGGGCCAGCTGGCGTTCATCGCGCCCGCGGCCGGCGAGCTGGCCGCGGCGCTGTCGCTGCCGGTGCCGCCCGACCTGACGGGCAAGGTCGTGCTGCTGACCCCCGCCGAGGCGAAGGGACTGGAGTTCGACAGCGTGCTGATCGCCGACCCGGCGCGGATCCTGGCCGGCCCGCACGGCCACAACGACCTGTACGTGGCGATGACGAGGGCCACCCGGCGGTTGGGCGTGGTGCACGCGGGGCCGGTGCCGCCGGAGCTGGCTTCGCTGATAGTCCGCTGAGAACTCCGACCAACCGGACACTTTTCACCCTGCCGTGGGCGTTCACAGGGCGGAGGTGTTCGGCATGAGTGCCATCGGAACTCTGCTCGGCTATCTGTTGACGTTGTTCGTGCTGTTGATGATCGCCCGGATGATCCTCGACTGGGTCGGGGTGCTGGGGTCGAACCCGCCGTGGGTCGGCCGGGCCCGCAGGCTCACCCACGTGGGCACCGAGCCGGTGATCGCACCCGTCCGGCGGGTGCTGCCGCCGGTCCGGGCGGGCGGCATCGGCATCGACCTGGCGTTCACCCTGGTCTTCATCGCCGCGATCATCCTGCGGCAGGTGGCGTTCGGCCTGTAGCGCTCACCGGCCGCCCGCGGCCTTGATCCTGCGCCAGCCCCCGGCCCGGTTGTTGGCGATGATGTGCCTGAACAGCTGGGTGAGCGCTGGCACGTTGATCGGCTCGTCCCTGTGGTAGGAGATCGTGCGACCCGTCTTGTTCTCGTGCCCGCCGGTGATGATGCCCTCCGGATCGGGGACGATGCCGCCGTCGTAGAGGAACACGCTGACGTGCTCCCTGGCGGCCAGGAGCGCGCAGACGTTGCCCCGCAGCACGAAGTACGGCTGCACCGTCCGCTTGATCGTCTCGACGACCTCGGGGTCGGCCGCGTGCACGATGTCGCGCACCTGCTGGCAGATCTCCCGCTGCCAGTCCGGCAGCCTGTCGAGGTAGGCGTCGACCCTGGGGTCCTTCTCGTAGGACACGGTTCCTCCCACTGCACGGTCACGCACGGCCGTCTCTTCCCTCAGCACTGGGGGACGTACTCGACGTCCGGGGCGAACTGGCGCCACTGGCGCTGGTCGAGCGGGGACAGCCTGGTGCACAGGTCCCGCATCGCCGTGGACGGGTCGGTGTGCCATGTCGTGATCAGGCCGTCGGGGCCGGTGCCCACCAGGTGCGAACCGTCGACGAACCGCATGGCCTGCACCGAGCCCTGGTCGCGCAGTGCCGCGTACACGCTGTGGTCCGCGACGTCCCACACGAGCGGCACGCCGTCCCAGCCCGCGGACGCGAGGTGTCTGCCGTCCGGGGAGAACGACAGCGTGATCGGCCGGTCGGTGTGCTCGACGAGCGGCACGTCGGCCGGGGCGTGGCGGTCCAGGTCCCACAGCCGCACCGTGTTGTCCCACCCGGCCGTGGCGAGCAGGTTCCCGTGCGGCTGGAACGCGACCTCCTGGACCCCCTTGACGTGCCCGGTGAACGGCTCGCCGATCCGCCTGCCGCTCGTCACGTCCCACAGCAGCACCTTCCCGTCCACCGTGCCCGCCGCGAGCCGGTCACCGCTCGGGCTGAACGCCAGGCTCCACACCATCGTGTTCGTGGACCTGGTGCTCCACAGCTGGCGGTCGCCGGTGCCGGTGAGGCCCAGCAGCGCCAGCCGGGTGCCGCCACTGCCCCCACCCCGCTCCGCGCTCACGGCGAGCGTCCTGCCGTCCGGGCTGAACGCGACGGCGGCGGCGTGCAGGTTGCCGAACCGCGCCACCTGGACGCCGCCGGTGGTCCAGACCGCCACCCCGTCGTCGCACGGTGCCACGATCCGCGTGCCGTCCCGGCTGAACTTCGGCGTCCGGGCTCCCGGGCACCTCAACGCGCGGCCGGCGGACTCCCGGTGCGCCACGTCCCACAGCGACACCACGCCCGCCTCGTTGCTGGAGAACGCCACCGTCCTGCCGTCCGGGCTGATGTCGCTCGCGTCGGCGGCCCCGGCCGGCACCGGCAGCTCGGGCCGCCACACCACGACGTCGCCGTCCCCGTTCGCCACCGCGAGCAGCCGGCTGTCCGGGCTGAACGCGATTCCGAACGTGTCGTCGTTGCTGGCCCGCATCGGCTCGTCGATCTGCTGTCCGGTCGCCAGGTCCCACAGCCGCACGGTGCGGTCCTCGCTCGCCGACGCGAGCACCTGGCCACCCGCGCCGAACGCGAGGTCGGTGACCCTGCCGTTGTGCCCGGCCAGCGGCTTGCCGACCGGCTGGCCCGTCGCCAGGTCCCAGCGGCCGACCGCGCCGCCGACCTTGCACGCGACCACGTTCCGGGTCGGGTCGTACGCGACGAACGAGCAGAAGTCGTCGCCGGTCACGATCGTGCGGACGAGGGACTGGTCGGCCACCCGCCACACCCGGATGGTGCCGTCCATGCTGCCGCCGATCAGCTCCTGGCCGTCCTCGGTGAACACGACCGAGGTGACGACGTCCTCGGCGCCGAAGAACAGTCCGCCGATCCGCGCACCGGTCGCGGTGTCCCACAGCTGCGGCATGCCGTTGGTCGTGGCGACGGTGCCGCCGTCGGGGCTGTACGCGACGCCGACGACCGGCGCGCCGTGGTCGATCCGGCGCTTCACCCTGCCGCTCCGCGCGTCCACCAGGTAGAGGTTCTCGTCGGTGCTCCCCACCGCCAGCTCCCTGCCGTCCGGGGAGAACTCGACGGCGTTGACGGCTTCGCGCGCCCGGAACAGCACCGTGCCCGACCGGTGGGCCACGTCCCACCGGCGGACCGTGTGGTCGACGCCGCCGCTCGCCAGGTGCTTCCCGTCCGGGCTGAACGCGACCGCCTGCACGTGGCCCTCGTGCCCGTGCAGCACCGTCTCGAGCCGCTGGTTCTGGGTCGCCAGCAGCGCCTCCCGCGCCTGCCGCGTCGGGGCCCGCCGCCAGGCCGCGGCGGCGAGCAGCTGCGACTGCGCCGGCCAGATGTCGACGTAGTGCTGGGCGAGTGTCGCGAGGCGCCGGGACTCGGCGTCGGCGAGCCGGTCGGCGGAGACGGTGGACTGGTAGTAGGCGACGGCCGAGGCGGCCAGTGACGCGACCAGCAACACGGCCAGCGCGGCGACCACGGCACGCAACCTGCGGGTGGAGCGGCGTTGTGAGCGCTCACTGGCCGTGAGGAAGTCCCGTTGCGGCGGGGTGAGCACGTGGGTGGCCGCCCAGTCCAGCGCGGCCTGCAGGCGGGTGCCCCGGTACAGGTCGCCACGCTCACGGCCGCCGTCGGTCCAGTTGGTCACCGCCTCGTCGAGTCGTTGCCGCAGCAGGAGGTCCGCGCGTTCGGCGTCCACCCACGCACGCAGCCGCGGCCACGCGACCAGTAACGCGTCGTGCGCCAGCCGCACGCCCTCGTCGTCCACGCTCGCCAGCCGCGCGTCGACGAGCGCGGCGAGGACGTGTGCGTCCAGCTCGCCGCGGGCGGCGCGGCGGCGGGCCAGGCCGCCGTCGGGCAGCACGCGCACGAGCCGCAGCAGTGCGGCCCGCATCGCCGCCTGGTGATGCGGGTTCAGCCGCCCGTACAGCTGGTCGGCGGTCACCGCCACGGCCCGGTCGACCCCGCCGGTGGCCTGGTAGCCGCGCAGTGTCAGCACGCTGCCCAGGCGGTTGCGCCACGTGGCGCGCAGGGCGTGCGCGAGCCGGGGGAGCGGGTTCTCGGCGACGCCGTCGCGAGCGCCGACGTCGCTGATCAGCCGCTCGACGAGGCCGTCCTCGACCACCAGACCGGCCTGCTCGGCGGGCAGCGTGATCACCTGCCGCAGCTGTTCGGTACTCAGTGGACCGACGACGAACGGCGTGTCCAGGGCGGTCCGCAACGGTTGCAGCGCGATGCAGTCCGGCACGAAGTCGGCACGCACGGACAGGATCACCAGCGCGGGCCAGGCATGGGCGAGCGCCGTGGCGAAGGCCGTCCGTTCCCGGGGGTCGGCGCCGTCGGTGAACAGCTGCTCGAACTGGTCGACCACGAGCACCAGCCGCGCCCCGTCCGCGGCGGCCCGCTCGGCGGCGGGCACGCAGAGCCGGCCGAGCCGGTCGGGTTGCCGGCGGATGGTCGTGGCGATCGTCGCGGGATCGACGTGGACGACCGCGGCGAGCCGGGCGGCGAGCGTGTCCACGGGCCGGTCGCCGGGGGTGAGCACGACACGGGGCCACCGGGTCCGCGCCGCCTTGTCGAGCGCGGGGAGAAGCCCCGCGACCAGCAGTGACGACTTGCCCGTGCCCGACGCGCCGACCACGACGAGCGGCTCGCCGCCGGACAGCTGGCCGGACAGCCGCACCAGCAGGTCGACGACCTCCGCGTCGCGGCCGCGGAAGTAGGCCGCGTCGCCGGTGCCGAAGCTGCGCAGTCCCGGGTACGGGCAGACGTCGGTGGCGGCCGCCCTGTGCTCGTGCCCGGACACCGACACGATGGCCCGCATGATGACCTGCTGGCCGGGCAGCGCCGGATCGCCGTGGAGGACGGGCGTGGCGCGCCGCACGGGTTGGACCAGCGCGGCCTCCGCGGCGGCCATGAGCTGGCCGGCGGTGCCGTAGCGGCGCCGCGGGTCCTTGTCCATGCCGGTGGCGACGACGAGGTCCAGCGCGGGCGGGACGCGCGGGTCGAACACCGACGGCGCGGGTGGTTTCGCGTTGAGCTGCGCGGCCAGCTTGGCGGCCGGGTCGGTGCCGGGGAAGGGGACCTCGCCGGTCAGGCACTCGTGGAGCACACAGGCCAGCGAGTACACGTCGGCGGCGCCGGTCACGTCGAGCCCGCGCAGCTGTTCCGGCGCGATGTAGTCCAGTGAGCCGACGTAGCCGCCGGTCACGGTCATCCTGGTGGCCTCGGGGTCCAGCGGGCGGGCGATGCCGAAGTCGGTGAGGTAGGCGGTGCCGTCCTCGCCGAGCAGGATGTTGGACGGCTTGACGTCGCGGTGCACCACGCCGTTCGCGTGCGCGGTGTCGAGTGCCGCGGCCACCTGGCCGAGGATGCCGACCGCGCGTGCCGGCTCCAGCCGGCCGGCCGCCAGGGTGCGCCTGAGGTCGGCGCCCTCGACCAGCCGCATGGCGAGGTAGATCCGCCCGTCGTCGTCGCCCGCGTCGAGGAGCGTGACGATGTGCGGGTCGGTGAGGGTCGCGATGATGCGGGCCTCGCGCCGCAGCCGGTCCGCGCTGATCCGGTCGGCCGACGCCGGCAGCACCTTGACCGCCACCGGCTGCCCGTCGGAGGTGTCCACCGCGCGGTAGACCTCGCC